>NC_019973.1:1750000-2067895 GCF_000230995.2 Mesorhizobium australicum WSM2073
ATAAACCGTACCCGAAACCGACACTGGTGGTCTGGTAGAGTATACCAAGGCGCTTGAGAGAACTATGCTGAAGGAACTCGGCAAATTGCACGCGTAACTTCGGAAGAAGCGTGACCCTTTTCCACGCAAGTGGAGGAGGGTGGCACAGACCAGGGGGTAGCGACTGTTTATCAAAAACACAGGGCTCTGCGAAGTCGCAAGACGACGTATAGGGTCTGACGCCTGCCCGGTGCTGGAAGGTTAAGAGGAGGGGTGCAAGCTCTGAATCGAAGCCCCAGTAAACGGCGGCCGTAACTATAACGGTCCTAAGGTAGCGAAATTCCTTGTCGGGTAAGTTCCGACCTGCACGAATGGCGTAACGACTTCCCCGCTGTCTCCAGCATAGACTCAGTGAAATTGAATTCCCCGTGAAGATGCGGGGTTCCTGCGGTTAGACGGAAAGACCCCGTGCACCTTTACTATAGCTTTACATTGGCATTCGTAGTGGCATGTGTAGGATAGGTGGTAGGCTTTGAAACCTGGGCGCCAGCTCAGGTGGAGCCACCCTTGAAATACCACCCTTATCACTATGGATGTCTAACCGCGGCCCGTTATCCGGGTCCGGGACAATGTATGGTGGGTAGTTTGACTGGGGCGGTCGCCTCCTAAAGAGTAACGGAGGCGCGCGATGGTGGGCTCAGAACGGTCGGAAATCGTTCGCTGAGTGCAATGGCATAAGCCTGCCTGACTGCGAGACTGACAAGTCGAGCAGAGACGAAAGTCGGTCATAGTGATCCGGTGGTCCCGCGTGGAAGGGCCATCGCTCAACGGATAAAAGGTACGCCGGGGATAACAGGCTGATGACCCCCAAGAGTCCATATCGACGGGGTTGTTTGGCACCTCGATGTCGACTCATCGCATCCTGGGGCTGGAGCAGGTCCCAAGGGTATGGCTGTTCGCCATTTAAAGCGGTACGTGAGTTGGGTTCAGAACGTCGTGAGACAGTTCGGTCCCTATCTGCCGTGGGTGTAGGAATATTGAAAGGATCTGTCCCTAGTACGAGAGGACCGGGATGGACGGATCTCTGGTGGACCTGTTGTGGCGCCAGCCGCATAGCAGGGTAGCTATATCCGGACGGGATAACCGCTGAAGGCATCTAAGCGGGAAACCCACCTTAAAACGAGTATTCCCTGAGAACCGTGGAAGACGACCACGTTGATAGGCCGGGTGTGGAAGAGCGGCAACGCTTGAAGCTTACCGGTACTAATAGTTCGATCGGCTTGATCGTTCTCATTCCTAATATCCATTTGAAGTCAAATGGTCTGACCAGCGCTCACGCATGAGCGGCCCTTACGGGCCTAAGCTTAAGCGAGGGCGCCGGACGACCGGCGACGCGCAGTCGCGCTTGCGGGCTTTGCCCGGAAGCAAACTGCGGATGTCGCTCAGGCACAAAAAGACAGGTGAAGAGCAGTGAGCCAATGGCGAATAGGTATCCCCTACTCACTATTCGCTACTCACTATTCCCTATTCCAGCTTCTCGAATAACGTGCGTTTTGCCGACCTGGTGGTTATGGCGGAGCGGCTGCACCCGATCCCATTCCGAACTCGGCCGTGAAACGCTCCAGCGCTGATGGTACTTCGTCTCAAGACGCGGGAGAGTAGGTCGCTGCCAGGTCTGCAAAACGCACGTTCAAACTCTCATCCAATCGGATGACCGTGAAATCTTCTCTGCACTTCGTTCGATGCATGTCGTTGCCCCAAAACCGCTAACTCTTTTGGGCAACATCCATAAAGGCCCGCCAAGGGATCCCGGGCCGCTCTAAGCGGCCCTTTCATTTGGTGGAGACAGAATACCGCAATCGCCAAATAAAACGGCGATCGCAAATACCGCAATCGCCACAAGGCGATCATGGTGGTGACGCGGGGTGGAGCAGCCCGGTAGCTCGTCAGGCTCATAACCTGAAGGTCACAGGTTCAAATCCTGTCCCCGCAACCAAACAAAAACGGCCCGCCTGGCTCTATGCCGGCGGGCCGTTCGCGTTCCGATCTCATATTGCTGCGGACGACTTGTTTCGGGTACCGACCTTCTGCCGCGGTTGCATTCACGCCACGACACTGCCGCGCGATCGCTTTCTCTCGGCGGCGGCGAGCAGGTCCACAAACGCGCGCACCTTGGCGGGCCTGAACCTTGCCGGCGGAAAGACGGCGTGGATGCCGCCGGTGGGCAAGGCCCAGTCGGCAAAGACCGGCACCAGCCGCCCCTCGGCGATGTCGTCGCTGACGCTGTAGTCGGGAAACACACCCAGCCCTATGCCGGCAAGCACGCAGGCATGGGCAGCCGGGCTCTTGTCGCATGTGATGACCGGGTTGAGTTCGGTCAGTACCTTGTCGCCATCCCTGGAAAACAGCCATTGGCCGACGCCGCGAAGCTGGGCGTTTCCGACCCAGGCCAGCGACCGCGCCTGCCGCGGGCTCACGCCCTGCGGCAGGCTTGCGGCGAACGCAGGACTTGCCACCACGATCTGCCGGATCGTGCCCAAGCGCCGCGCCTGGTTGGAGGAATCAGCAAGCCAGCCGACGCGGATGCCGAGGTCGATCTGCTCGTCGACCAGATTGCTTACCGCGTCGTCGAAGATCACCTCGACGCGCATATGCGGATAAGTTCTCAGATAGGCGGCGATGACCGGTGCAACCACCTTCGTGCCGTAGTCGAGCGGCGCCGTCAGTCTCAACATTCCAGCCGGTTCGACGGCCGCGCGCGAAATCTCGCCATAGGCGGCCTCCGCTTCCCGCAGGATTATCATCGCACGATCATAGAAGAGGCGTCCCTCTTCGGTCGGCGCGACACGCCGTGTCGTTCGTCGCATGAGTGTCGCGCCCAACTCCTCCTCGAGCTTGCCGATCTGATGGCTGACCACGGCTTTGGCGACGCCAAGCCGGTCGGCCGCCGATGTGAAGGAGCCGGTCTCCATCACGGTGGTGAAGTAGACCAGTCGATTGAGGTTCAGCAGGTCAGCCACGGCGATCGCTTTGTATGAACTGGTCAGACAATCTATATTATTGGATGGTGTTTATCGCAAGATCGTTGTCTGCCACATAGGAGCAACAGATTTTGGCAATCCAGACCGCTGCACGCCGCGCCAAGGGATATCAGGCAATCATGAGCAATTCGGATGTGATTTATCTTTTCGATCCGCTCTGCGGCTGGTGCTACGGCGCCGCCCCGATGCTGGACAAATTGGCTGCCAGCGGCGTGCGCGTCGAATTGCTGCCGACTGGTCTGTTTTCGGGAGCGGGCGCGAGGCCGATGGATGAAGGTTTTGCCGCTCACGCCTGGGCGAACGACCAGCGTATCGAGCGTCTGACCGGACAAGCGTTCACGCAGCCCTATCAGCACAATGTCCTCGGCATCCGTGGCACCTTGCTGGACTCGCATGCGGCGACCCTCGGCATCAGCGCCGCCGGCCTGGAAGACCCAAGCCGCCGGTGGACCGCGCTCAAGGCAATCCAACGTGCGCGCTATGTCGACGGTCGCGATATCGTGACTGTCGAAGGCGTGGCTGCCGTGCTCGGCGGCGCGGGCATGATGGATGCCGCCGCGATCCTGAAGAGCCCGACCGAAACCTTGCTGACGGCGCACCTCGACCTGGTCAATCGTGGCCGCGCGCTATTCCAGCGCTTGCATGCCAACGGCGTGCCTTCGCTGGCGGTCATCCGCAACGAAGCGCCTCGGCTCATCGGTTCGAACGCGCTGTTCGGCAGCTTTGACAATCTTGTCGCCCATATAGCGGCGGCGTAATCCCCAACCGACCTCCAACAAGGACTGGAAAAGAACATGGCAAACCTCGCTCTCATCGGTGCATCCGGCGCTGTCGGCTCGCGCATACTCAAGGAACTCTCCGATCGTGGCCACACGGTCACCGGTATCGCCCGCAGCCCTGAAAAAATTGCCGCGCTGCCCGGCGTGACCGCCAAGAAGGGCGATGTCTTTGACAAGGAAGGCCTTGCCGAGTTGATCCGCGACCATGACGCGGTGATCAGCGCGGTGCATTTCGTGGATAGCGACCCCGACACGCTGATCGCCGCGGTGCGTGCCTCGGGCGTGAAGCGCTATCTCGTCGTGGGCGGCGCGGGCAGTCTCGAAGTCGCGCCCGGCAAGCGTCTGGTCGATACCGCCGAATTTCCTGCGATCTACAAGGCCGAGGCACAGAAGGGCGCCGACTTCCTGGACAAGTTGAAGACAGTCAGCGACCTCGACTGGACGTTCCTGTCGCCGTCCGCGATGTTCGTCCCAGGTGAGCGCACCGGCAAGTTCCGCGTCGGCAAGGACACGCTTCTCGCCTCGGATAAGGGTAGCAGCATCTCCTTCGAGGACTATGCGATCGCGATGGTCGACGAAATCGAGAAGCCGACGCATGTCAGGCAGCGCTTCACCGTCGGTTATTGATTGAAAGGACCGACGTGTCGCCGGCCAGGGTCGCGCGGAGCCATGCGGCGATGGCCTCGAAGTCGATCGGCTGCGTCGTGTCGACGTCGAACAGCGGCCCGCGCCGCAGCGGTTCGGCGCGCTTGGCCAGCTCGATCAATTCGGGGATATAGGCAGCGCCGGGATGACCCGGGAGGCGCTGACCTAGCCGGGCGCCGTAGCGTTCGGCCAGAACTTCGCCCGGCGCGTGGCACCAGATTTCGACCGTATGTTCGACGCCGGCGTTGCGCAGATGATCCTCGAGCACTTGCCGCGGCTGGAAGCCGAACCAGGCATCGACGATGAAGGTGCTGCCGGCCGGGGCGTCGCCGACGAGCGACCAGATTGCCTGGTAGCTGGCGCGGCCCAGCGTGCGGTTGAATTCGCGGTCGCCGCCGCCGAGCACTTCGAGGAACGGGTTCTTGACCGTATCGAGCGCGAGCAGCGGCCATCCCATGCGGTCGGCGATGCCGCGTGATACCGTGCTCTTGCCGCTGGCCGGGATGCCGTTGACGAGCACGGCGCGTCTGGCGCGGCCGGGCTGAACGGAAAGCGATGTCGATGTCGGTGCCGAAAGCGCCTGGAGACCGGCGCCGATCACTCCGGCGTCGTCGCCGAGCTGCGCCGGCGCCACCGGGCATTGGTACCACGGCGCCAGCGCCGGCGCGTGGCCAAGCGCTCTGTGTGCCGCCCGGCCAAGACCGCCGCCAAGCAGGACGAGGTCGGGGTCGAACACGGCAACGGTGGTATCGATGGCCGCGCGCAGTGGCCTCGCCCAGGCTTCCAATATGCCTCGCGCCTGGATGTCGCCGGCGGCATCGCGGGCAAAGAGTTGGTCGACCGAAACCTCGGGACCAAGGCCAGCCCGCGCTATGTGACGGCCGAGCGCCGTACCCGAACTGGTGGTTTCGACACAGCCGCGCCGCCCGCAAGCGCAGAGTTCGCCGTTGACATCGACGGTGATGTGCCCCAGTTGCCCCGCTGTTGCCCGGCCGCGCATGATCCGTCGGTTCTGGACGACGGCGCCGCCAATGCCGGTGCCGATGGTGAACATGGCGATGTTGTCGTGGCCTTGGCCGGCGCCAAGCGCCATCTCGGCGGCCAGCGCCATGTTGCAGTCATTGTCGACGATGACAGGCTTGCCGGTCATGCTTTCCAGCCGCTGCGCGAGCGCGACCGAAGCGAGGTTGACATAGCCTCCCGACAGGACCGCGCCGCGCCGCGCGTCGACGCGGCCGGGAACGCCGACGCCGATGGCCGCCACATCAGGCGTATCGAGAAGGCGCGCCATGTCGGCGATGCGGCCAAGCACCAGCTCCGCGTCGGCCGCGCTCTTTTCGGAAAGACGTTCGAGGATTTCACCGGCGCCCGAGATGCGGGCGGCACGCAAATTGGTGCCGCCGATATCGATTCCTATGGCCATCGACTTTTGTGGCATGACGTCCTGCACGTGCCGGCGCTCAAACGTGGATATCAGGCGGCAGCCTTCCGCCGATAGTGCCCGATCACCGCCTGGATCTCTCGCAGCCGCGGGACCGCGATGGTCATAAGCCTTTCGCGCTGAATGTCACGATCGAGCGAGATGCAGTCCTTCCACAGCGATCGGCCGGCGATGACGCCGGAGGCGCCATTTTGCATGGCGACCTCGACCTGGCCAAGGAAAGTGGTGTGGTTGACGCCGGCCGAAAGTACGGCCCACGGCACTTCGCCGGCCATTTCAGTGATGTTGGCGCAGGCTTCCGGCGTTCCGGGGTAGGGAAGCTTCAGCACCTTCGCCCCGCATTCCAGCGAAATCCTCGTACCCTCCTCGACCAGCCAGGGCGTCTTGGCCGCATAGTCCTCGGGGCTTTCCCCTTCGAGCTGATAGGTCAGGAATTCGACGACGAGCAGCAGGTCCTCTTTGCCGAAGTCGGCGATGCATTGGTGCAGGATGGCGATGTTGTGTTCGTTGGCTTCAGGCTTGTCGGCTCTGAGATACACCATGATCTTGCCGCCCGTGCCGCCGAGTTCGCGCACGCGCCGCGCATCGATGCCGGGGACCAGCCGCGACAGCCGGTAGCCCTCCGGCGAAACGTCGAAACCGGACGCGTCGAGGCCGATGAGGAGTGCGGTATCCCGGTTCAGTACGCCGTCGTCGACAACTCTCGGCACCGCGCAGAGCGGGTCGAGCAGCACGCAGGACGCCGCACTTGCGAGGTAGCGCGTGATGTCGGCCTTGGTGTCGCCGAGCATGTCGTTGGTGATTCTGGCCTGGTCCTCGGGGTCCGACGCCAACAAGGTGCGCATGCCGCCGCGCTGATCGCAAGCGATGGCCACCATGGCTCCGTCCTTGCCGCATATCTGCTGGTAGCCGCGCAGTTCCGCGGTGGTCATCCTGGTCATGGTTTTCTTCTGTCCGATGTTGGCGCGCCGAGGCGCTGATCCCGTGGAAACAAATGGTCAGTTTGCCGCCTGATACATCGCCGGCTGCTGGGATAAGCAGCCCAACCGGCGTTTGGCCTGGTATGCCTCAAGTTGCGAGTTCACCGGATTTGCGCGATAACTCGCATCGGCGTATACGTGTGTAACACGTTGCTGAAAGGAATTGCAAGCTGTCTGTTCCCTCCGCCCAGGACGCGACCGCATCGCGCACCATGCTGCACACGGTTGCCAAGTTGCACTATGTGGAGGAGATGTCGCAGGTCGATATAGCGCGGCAGCTCGGTGTCTCCACCGCGACGATTTCGCGCCTGCTGCAGCGGGCGCGGGCCGAAGGGATCGTGCGTATCGAGGTGATCGACCTGGCGACGCCGGAGGATATTACCAGGCAACTTGTCGACGGATTGAAATTGCGGGACGCCGCCGTTGTCGAAACGCCGGCAGCGGGTGCGCTGACTGCGCTTTCCGCCCCGCTTGGCGCTTTGCTCAGGCAGGCGCAACTGGTTGCCGGCTCCGTGGTCGCCATCGGCTGGGGACGCGCCGTGCGCGAGGTCATTCGAGCCGGCCTGCCGCGCATGCCGGGCGTGCTGACTGTGGCCGCGACTGGCGGCATGCAGCAGCACGCGGCGCATTTCCAGGTCAATGAATTCGTGCGGCTCGCCGCCGAAGAGTTTGGCGGGACACCGCACTTTATCCATGCGCCCTATCTGCCGTCCAGCGAACTGCGTGACGTCTTCCTCGGAGACGCCACCATCCGCGATGCCGTCGGGCTGTGGGACAGGACCGACGTTGCCATCGTCGGCATTGGCCTGCCGCACGCCATCAACCCACCCGAGGCGAGTGCCGCCACGCCGACCGAGCAGGCGCTGGTCCATGCGGCTGGCGACGTCCTTCGCCATTATTTCGATGCGGAAGGCGCCCTGATGGCCTGGGAAGGGGAGAGCCGGATGATCGCCATGTCGCCGGCGCAGCTTCGCGCCGTGCCCCTGGTGATCGGCGTCGCAGCCTCGCCGGAGAAGGCGACGGCAATCATCGGCGCCGTTCGTTCCGGGCTCATCAACACGCTGGTGACGGATACCAAGACGGCTCAGGCCATCCTCGCGGTTCTTGCAACGCGATAGCGGCAGATATGCGGACTGATGCGGCGCTGTCGGTGCGGAGAGAAGCCGCTGCGAAATCGATTGTGTCGCCGGGGAGTCGGGACGATAGTTCGCCAGGGCTCGGAGGAGCAGTCAGATGGCGTCTGGAAAAGCCGGCGTTGCGGTCGCGGAAAAACCGAGTTGCAATTTATTTCTGCAAAGTGTTACAAAATGCGGACCCATCGTGCAGGCATGTCGGCGCGATGGTTCCCGGACCTCGCGGGCGAGGAAAGTGAGCACGGGATGCTGGTCGGTTCGACCGGCTGATATTTAGACTGGAGGGCGCTTGGGAGGAGCTGCCCGCGAAAGGCAAACAGGCGTTCCGGCCGTCGGCATCCTGCCTCTGAGCGGATAACGGCCATTCCAATGTCACCGAAAACGGCAGAACTGCCAACAATGAGGAGGATGTCATGAAGAAGATCGTTGCCGCGCTCGCGGCGCTTGCCGTCAGCGCAACGGTGCTGATGGCGCCCGCGCAGGCGCAGGACAAAAAATACACCATTGCGCTCATTCCGGGCCTCACCACCGACGGCTTTTACATCACCATGCGCAAGGGTGCCCAAGCGGCCGCCGATGCGCTCGGCGTGAACCTGGTCTTTCAGGGCGCTCCGGACTTCAACCCGGTCACCCAGGTGCCGGTGCTCGACGCGGTCATCGCCAAGAAGCCGGATGCGATCCTGATCGCGCCGACCGACAAGGTCCAGCTGGTCGAGCCGCTGCGCAAGGCCAACGACGCCGGCATTCCGGTCATAACAGTCGATACTTTCATCGGCAGCGGCGTCTACCAGACGGGTGCTGGCGATGCCGATTTCCCGCTGGCCTACATTGCTTCTGACAATGTTCTGGGCGGCGAGATCGCCGCGCGTGCGCTTGCCACCGCCGTCGGCGACAAGGGCAAGGTCTATGTGTCGAACGTCAAGCCCGGCATCTCGACCACCGACCAGCGCGAAGAAGGCTTCAAGAAGGAAATGGCCAAGCATACGGGCATCACCGTGCTGGAGACCCAATTCAATGACGACGACGCCAACAAGGCGGCCTCGCAGCTGCAGGCCGTCTTCGCGCGCAATCCCGATCTGGTCGGCGTGTTCGGCGCCAATCTGTTCTCCGCGCTGGGTGCGGCCAACGGCGTCAAGCAGGCCGGGCAGAGCGGCACCGTCAAGGTCGTTGCCTTCGATGCACCGACCAGCATCGTCGACAACATCAACACCGGCCTGGTGGACGTGGCGATCGCCCAGCATCCCGCCGAGATCGGCTACTTCGGCGTCGTCTCGGCCTATGCCCACCTGACCGGCCATTCCATCCCGGTCACGATCGGCACCGGCTTCACGATCATGGACAAGTCCAACATCGCCGACCCGAACATCTCGAAGTACCTCTACTCCGAGTAGGTCAAGACGAGCTTGGCTCCTCCCGGTCCGCCGGGGGGAGCTCGTGCCGGGTCCCAAAGGCGGGGCCTGTTTGAACGCAGCCGCGCCGCGGAGTATTCATGACCTCGACGACATCACCAGCCCAGCCGGCCGAGAAGCATGTCGCCCCCCAGGCCGATCATGGCGATCCGGCCAGGACCCTGATCGGACGCATCGCCGAAGGGCGCGCCTGGTTGTTCCTCGCCGGTCTGATCATCTGTTTCGAGGTATGGTCGAGGTTCGCCTTCGGCGCGACGTTCGTGCTCAACCCGTTCAACCTGCAATCCATCGCGATCTTTGCCATAGCGCCGCTGCTGCTTGCGACCGGACAGACCTTCGTCATCATTTCGGGCGGCATCGATCTGTCGCTGGGGTTCATCATGGGGCTTGCCGCCGTCGTTGCCGCGCATGCCACCAATATGGCGGGCGCCGCCATTCCCTTGCCGCTGGCCATGCTGGCGGGCATCCTCGCCGCGGTGATCGTCGCCGGCTTTCCCGGCATCATCAACGGCCTGCTCATCTCGCGCCTCAGGGTGCCGCCGTTCATCGGCACGCTCGGCATGTTCGGCGTCGCGCGCGGCGTTGCCTTCCTGCTTGCCGGCGGCACGACGGTGCCGGTTCAGAATTCCTGGTTCGCGCTGCTCGGTAATGGCAAGTTCTACGGCGTGCCCTATCTGGTCATGATCGCTGCCGTGTTCGTCATCGTGATGCATTATCTGCTCAGCCAGACACGGTTCGGCCAGCACAATTATGCCATCGGCGCCAATGTGCAGGCGGCGCGGCGCGCCGGCATCGACATCAGGGGCCACATATTGCGGCTCTATGTGCTGTCGGCGATGTGCGCCGGCCTTGGCGGGGCGCTCTACGCGGCGCGCTTCACGGCCGGTGCGGCACAAGCCGGCGAGCCGCTGCTGCTCGACAGCGTCGCGGCGGTCGTCATCGGCGGCGCCAGCCTGTTCGGTGGCTCCGGCACCATCCTGGGCACGGTCGCCGGCGCGCTGGTGATCGCGGTCATCCAGTACGGGCTGGTCTTCGTCAATGTCGAGCCGTTCTGGCAGTTCATCGCCGTTGGCGTCGTCATCATCATTTCCGTGCTCATAGACCAGGCGCAGCGCCGGTTCAGTGGAGGCCGCCAGGATGAATAGCACCGACCAGAACACCCCCTTGCTCGAGGTCCGCAACCTGTCCAAGCATTTCGGCGCCGTGCGCGCGCTCAACGATTTCTCCATGGCAGTGCGGCCGGGCGAAGTGGTGGCGCTGGCCGGCGACAATGGTGCCGGCAAGACGACGCTGATCAAGGCAATCTCGGGCGTGTTCCAGCCGACAGGCGGCGAAATCCTGCTCAGGGGCCAGCCGGTGGCATTCGCGACGCCGCAAGAGGCGCGCGAAAAAGGCATCGAGACGATCTACCAGGATCTGGCTCTCGCCGACAATCTGTCGATCGGCGCCAACATTTTCCTTGGCCGCGAACCGATGCGCAAGGCGTTCGGCTTCCTGCCGATGCTCGACCGCAAGGCCATGGCCGAGGCGGCCAGGGAGACGATGAAGCGGCTGGATTTCCACGTCAGCCGGATGAACGCCCCGGTCAGCAATTTCTCCGGCGGCCAACGCCAAGCCGTCGCCATCGGCCGCGCTGTCTACTGGGATGCGCAGATCCTCATCATGGACGAACCGACCGCGGCACTTGGCGTGCCGGAACAGCGCAAGGTGATCTCGCTCATCCACCAGCTCAAGGCGCAAGGACGCGGCGTGATCTTCATCTCGCACAATCTGCAGGATATCTTCGCGGTCTCGGACCGCATCGTCGTGCTGCGCCGCGGCGTCCAGGCCGGCGAGCGCAAGATTTCCGAGACCAACCATGACGAGGTCGTCAGGTTGATGGTTGGAGGGTAGGCCGTCCTGTCGGTGTGATCTTGTTCGAAGAGCGGATCATGGTCTGTTTCTGTTCAATCTGGGCGCAGCCGCCACCAGTGCCTTGCCGATGGCCGATTGCGGCGCGTCGATGACGGTTCGGGCATCGCCGCTCTCGGCAATCCGCCCGGCATCGAGAAGGATGACGCGGTGGGCGACCGCCCGGACGACGCCAAGATCATGCGAAATGAAGAGATAGGCGATCCGTTCCTCGCGCTGCAGGTCCAGCAGGAGATCGAGGATCTGGCCGCGCACCGAGACATCGAGCGCCGACACCGCTTCGTCAAGCACGATCAGCGACGGCTTGGTGGCGATGGCGCGGGCAATCGCCACACGCTGCCGCTGACCGCCGGAGATTTCATGGATTGCGCGGGGCGCGAGATCGGCCGCCAGGCCGACCCGCTCCAGCAAGGCGGCGATGCGGCGCGGGCGCTCCGTGCGCGGGGCGACGCCATGAATGCGCAAGGGGTCATCGAGGACGCGCGCCACTGTGGCGCGCGGGTTGAAGGCGGCCAGCGGATCCTGGAACACCATTTGCACGCGCGCGCGACGGGCTCGAAGTGCCGAGCCGCCCAGAGCCAGGAAATCATCGCCTTCGAATTCAATGCGTCCGCCATCCGGCTCGATCAGGCGCAGCACCAACCGCGCGATGGTCGACTTGCCGCTGCCGGAAGGGCCTGCCAGCGCCAGCGTTTCGCCGGGCTCGATATGAAAGGAGACATCGCTCACCGCAGCAAGGGTCTTGCCGCCGCGACTGTAGCGTTTGGTGAGATTGGACACTGTCAGCAGGCTCATGCATTCAGCCTGCTTCGGTGCAGCAGCGGCTCGGCGTCGAGGTCGATATGGGCGTCGAGCAGCGCGCGGGTATAGGCTTGCGTCGGGGCTTCGACAATCTGCTCGGTCTTGCCAAACTCCACCAACTCGCCGTGGCGGAACACGGCGATGCGTTCGGCAAGCTCCGCGGCGAGCGCAATGTCATGGCTGATGAACAGCAGCGTCATGCCGTCCTCGGCCACAAGCCGTCGAATCAAAGCGACGATCTCGGCCTGCACGATGGTGTCGAGCGCACTGGTCGCCTCGTCGGCGATCAGCAGTTTCGGCCCGGCGGCAATCGCGGCGGCAATCGCCACGCGCTGCTTCTGGCCGCCGGAAAGCTGATGCGGGAAGGCGTGCAGGGCGGAGTCGGGGTCGGGCAAGCGGACGCGTTCGAGAAGGGTTTTGGCTTTGGCATATGCCTGGGCCCATGTGAGGCCGAGATGCGTGCGCGCGACTTCGGCGATTTGTTTGCCGACTGCCATTACCGGATCGAGGCTGGCGGACGGATCCTGGAAGACGAAGCCGATGTCGCGGCCGCCAAGGGAGGCTTGATTGTGACGGTTGAGAGATAGGCGATCCTTCCCACCCCCCTCTATCCTGCCGGAGGGGGGTGCCTTGGCCCCCAACGTTGGCGGTGATCGCATGAACCAGTCGATACTCCCCTCAATCCTGGCGCTCGCCGGCAACAATCCCGCGATCGCCAGCGCCAGCGTGCTCTTGCCCGAACCGCTTTCACCGATGATGGCCAGCCGTTCGCCTGGCTGGATATCGAGAATAATATTCTTCAGCGCGGCGACCTCGCTGCCATCACGGCGGTAGGTCACCGTCAGATCTCGGATCGACGCCAGTACCGTCACGACAGGCCCCTTCGCACGGCCGTCGTCTCGACGATGCCTTCGCCGGCGAGATAGACGCCGAGCACCGTCAGCACCAGCGCAATGCCCGGGACGATCGAGAGGAACGGCGCGGTGCGCAAGACAGCGCGACCTTCCGCGATCATGCCACCCCAGGTGACCCGGTTGGGGTCGCCAAGACCAAGGAAAGACAGGGCTGCTTCGGTGAGGATCGCGGCGGCGACGATCACCGACGACATCGCCAAGATCGGCGGCAAGGCATTGGGCAGCACCTCGCGAAAGGCGATTTCCAGGGGATGCATGCCAATGACACGGGCACTGGCGACATAGTCGCGTTCGCGAATGGAGAGGACTTCCGCGCGGGCGACCCGCGCCGGCCCCGTCCAGGTGCCGAGCGCTATTGCGACGACGACGACGCCGAGCGAGGGCCCAACCACGCTGACGAAGGCCAGTGCCAGCAGGAAGCCCGGCACGGTCTGGAAAGCATCGGTGACGCGCATCAGCACCTCGTCGATCAGGCCGCCGGCGAAGCCGGCCAGCGTGCCGATCACCGCGCCGAAAGCGAGTGCCGCGGCCGCCGCGGCCAGACCGACGGCCAGCGAGGTACGGGCGCCATGAAACAGCTCGGCCAACACGTCCCGGCCGAGCCGGTCGGTGCCGAGCGGCAGCGACCAGTCCTGGAAAGGCGGCAGCAACGCCGCGCCAGCAATGGCTTGCGGGTCGCCGGGAAACAGCAGCGAGGCCGACAGCGCCATGGCAAAAAGCGCCGCCAGGATGATGGCACCGGCGGCCGCCTCGGGCGTGCGCAGAAAGCGGCGCAGACGGCTCATGCACCGGCCCCGCTGGCGCCGACGCGCGGGTCAAGGAACGCGTAGGCGATGTCGACGACAAGATTGATGACGATGACCAGGACGGCGCTGGTAAGAATGATGCCGAGCAGCAGCGGCGTGTCGCGCGCGGCGACCGCTTCCTGCGCCAGCCGACCAAGGCCGGGCACGGCAAAGACGCTCTCGATGACGACACTGCCGCCCAGCATCTGCGCCGACTGCAGGCCGAGCATGGTGACCAGCGGCAGCAGCGCATTTCGGGCGACATGAGCAAGCACGATGCGGCGGCGCGACAACCCCCGGGCGCGGGCGGCCAGCACAAAATCCTGGCGCCAGGCCTCGGCCATGCCGGCGCGCATCATGCGCAGATAAAGCGCCAGATAGATGAAACCGAGTGCGCAAACCGGCAGCACCAGATGGATGGCGATGTCGGCGGCGCGGTCGAGACCGGTCTTGTCCGAGGCCAGCGTCTCGACGCCGCCGATCGGCAGCCAGCGCAGGTCGACGGCGAAGATCACGATCAGCACCAGGCCGAGCCAGAAGCCGGGCACCGCGTAGAGAGCCAGCGAGGCGACGGAGAGAAAACGGTCGCGGAAGCTGCCTGGCCTGGCGCCGGCATAGATGCCGAGCACCGAGCCGAGGCCAAAGGAGAGCGCGGTGGCGCTGACCATCAGGACGAGCGTGGTCGGCAGGCGCTCGAGGATGACGTCCCGGATCGGCCGGGAAAAAGTGACGGACTGGCCGAGATCGAGATGCAGCAGTGCCCAGAGGTAGTTGGCGAGCCGCGTCAGCTCCGACTGGTCGAGACCCCAGCGGTGGCGCAACAGCTCGATCATGCCGGCGTCGCCGCCGGTCGAGACGATGTAGGCGTCGACCGCATCGCCGGGCGCTGCTTCTAGCAAAAGGAAAGTGCCGATGACGACGATCAAAAGCACGAAGATGCTGCCGACGAGGCGACGGCGCAGGAGGACGAGGGTCATGCGGACCTCGAATGCGCGATAAGGGACATAACGAAATGTCGAGCCCAGGCGCGCCCCTCTGTCCTGCCGGACATCTCCCCCTCAAGGAGGGGGATTGGCTGCTGCCGACGGCTTTCCTCGCGAATTCTCATCCGCGTGAGTGTGTCACGATTCCAAATATGTGTCCGCCCAGTTCGAGACCGCCCAGCGCGGGTTGTTGGCGATGTTGCTGACCTTGTCACTGGCGACGCTGATAAAACTCCATTCGGCGACGTTGATCAGCGGCAGGTCGGCCGCGACCTGTTTCTGGAACTCCTTGTAGAGGTCGGTGCGCGCCGTGGTGTCGAGCGTTTCGGAGGCCTTGGTGATCAGGGCGTCGAGCGCGTCATTCTTGTAGCCGCCCTGATTGGAAAACGGCACGCCATCGGGAATGCCGCTCTGCACCAGGATGGTGGTCGAGATCGCCGGGTCGCCGCGGAAAACCGGCGGACCGACCGCAAGGTCGAAGGCGTGGTCGGTATAGACCGCCTTGATGTGGGCGGCCGAGTCGTTGTTGACCAGCTGCGCGTCGATGCCTATTGCCGCGAGCGCCTGGCGCAGGTAGTCGCCGAACTGTTTCGTCTCATTAAAATAGGGGGCAGGCAAGAGCCTGAGCGAGAAGCGGTTGCCGTCGGCGCCTTTCTTATAACCAGCTTCATCGAGCAGCGCGTTGGCCTTGGCGACGTCGAAGGCATAGATCGGCACGTCGGCGGTGTAGAATTGCGGATCGTTCTTCGGCACCGGGCCGGTGGCCGTGGCGGCGTAGCCGAGGAACACTGTCTTGACGACGAAGTCCTTGTCGATGGCGTGCGCGATGGCCTGGCGCACCTTGAGGTCGGCCAATTCCTTGCGGCGATGGTTGATCTCCACCACGAGCTGGTAGGTCAGACCCTCATAGCCCTTGGTGATGACCTTCAGGCCGGGAACCTTGGAGATGCGGTCGAGATCGGCCAGCGGCACGGCCGAGAAAGCCGCGAGCTGGATTTCCTCGGCCTCCAGCGCGGCGGCGGCCGAGGTACGGTCGGGCAGGACCTGATAGATGATCTCGTCAAGATAGGGCTCGTCCTTGCCCCAGTAGTCGGCGTTCTTCGTCAGCCGGTAATACTGGCCGGCCTTGTACTCGCCGAACTTGAACGGACCCGTACCGATCGGTGCGTTGTTGGCGGGGTTGTCCTCGATCTTGCCGACTTCGTAGATGTGCTTCGGCACCACGCTCGACAGCGCCGGCAAGGCGTTGCGGATCAGCTGGAACGGCGTCGGCTTGGCGAATTTGAACACGGCGGTCAGATCGTCTGGCGTGTCGACCGTGCTGAGGTCCTTGAACACGGTGCGGCCGAGATTCTGCAGCGGCTTCCATATCTGCAGCGCCGAGAAGGCGACGTCGGCCGAGGTGAACGGCTTGCCGTCATGCCATTTGACTCCTTCGCGCAGCTTGAAGGTCGCCGAGAGACCGTCGGCGGCACCTTCCCAGCTCACCGCCAGCCGAGGCGCGAGCCCGTCCTTGCCGTCGAAGGAGGCTTCGGCCAGCGTCTCGACGATCTTGCTGGAGATGAAGAAAACGCCGTTGGAGGCGACGATCGCCGGGTTGAGATTGCGCGGCTCGGAATCGGCGGCAAGCACGAGCCGTCCGCCCTTCTTTGGCGTCTGCGTCCAGCCCAGGGCCGGCATGGCGGTGGACGCCAGCAGCATTGCCGACCCGGTAAGCATGGTGCGTCTGGAAATCGTGAAACCTGACATGATCGACCTCAATCCTCTCCTCCACCCGACCGGGCGCGACCTCGAACGCCGGCGCGCGCATCGGCATCCTTGCGGCGGGATTATGGGCCTTGCCGAGGGTTTCGCCAGAGACGGAATTGGCGCATCCCTGCTTGGCTTTGAAATTTCCGTCCGCTGGACCAGTTTAGCACAAGTCCAGTCAATTCGGCTGGCTGGTAGGACCAGATTTCCGGATATGTGAACAAATGACGCTTTGGTGACCGCCCTGGCGCTGTGTTCGTAAACATTCTGGCTGGACCAGAGCGAGAAAAATGGTGCAGATTTGACCGCGAGCCGGCGGATCGGGTGCGAAACAGCGCCGATCCCGGGCAATTCTGGGAGAGAGTGATGAACATTGCGCCGGGCAAGAGTGCCGTCAGCAATATCCCGTTCGAGCAGGCCAGGGTCGACCGGCTGATGGAGGAGGCCGGCATCGACGTGCTGCTCGCGACCTCCAAGCACAACACGCAGTATCTGCTGGGCGGCTACAAGTTCATCTTCTTCGCCGCCATGGATGCGATCGGCCACAGCCGCTATTTGCCGATCGTGGTCTACGAGAAGGGCGGTCCGGATCATGCAGCCTATATCGGCAACCGCATGGAAGGCGGCGAGCACCAGAACCACCCGTTCTGGACGCCGACGCTGCATGCCGCCTGCTGGGGCACCCTCGACGCCGCCAATCTTGCCGTCGAGCATGTCAGGAAGATCGGCAAGGGCGATGCCCGCATCGGTATCGAGCCCGGTTTCCTGCCGTCGGACGCCTATGCGCTGATCCGCAAGGCATTGCCCGACGCGAAGCTGATCGATGCGACTGACATGCTGGAACGCATGCGTGCCATCAAGACCGACGCGGAGTTGGAGAAGCTGCGCACGGCCTCCGAGCTGATCACCGATTCCATGCTGGCGACCATCGCCTGGGCGCGCGAGGGCACGACCAAGGCCGAGATGATCGAGCAGATCAGGCGCGAAGAGACCAATCGCGGTGCGCATTTCGAATATTGCCTGCTCACGCTGGGCTCCAGCCACAATCGCGCCACCTCCCCGCAAGCGTGGAAGAAGGGCGAGGTGCTGTCGATCGATTCCGGCGGCAATTATCACGGTTATATTGGCGATCTCTGCAGGATGGGCATTTTGGGCGAACCCGATGCCGAGCTCGAGGATCTGCTGGCCGAGGTCGAGACGGTGCAGCAGGCGGCCTTCTCGAAGGTGAAGGCGGGCACGCTTGGCGGCGACATGATTTCTCATGCGGAGAGTGTGCTGAAGACATCCAAGGTCGCGCCCTATACGGATTTCTTCGCCCACGGCATGGGCCTGATCACGCATGAGGCGCCGTTCCTGATGACCAACCATCCAGTGACTTATGAAGGCACCTATGCGGCCAAACCGCTGGAGAAAAACATGGTGCTGTCGGTGGAGACCACCATGCTTCACCCGACGCGCGGCTTCATCAAGCTGGAGGATACGCTGGCGGTGACCGAGAGCGGGTACGTGATGTTTGGCGATCGGGGCCGGGGATGGAATAGGGGTGGGACGGCCTAATTTTGGAGGCCGGCGCCCGGCGGGATCAGCCTGAAATCCGGCAGTTCGCGCAGACCCAGTTCCGGCCCGGCCGGCGAATAGACGACGAACAGCTGCATGGGCCCGTCGCCGGTGTTGAGCGTCGAATGAAACCGACTCTCCGGCACGTAGATGGTGCAGCCGGGGCCGACTTTCTCCACCACCGGATTGCCCTTCTCATCCTCGACCATCTGCTCGCCATGGCCCGAGATGACGAAGATAATCTCTTCCGCGCCCGGATGGTTGTGGCGGGTATGGCCCTTGCCTGAGGGCAGGTCGACGACGCCGCCGGAAAAGCGGGTCGCGCCGTTCACTTCAGGTGCCACCGTCAAAGACAGTTTTCCCCAGTCGAAGCCGAAGGCGCTGACGTCCTTCGGGTAGACAAACACCTTGCTCCTGTCGGTCATCTCTCTCATCCCTTCTTGTTCTTTGCGGCGGCGCCGAGCGTCACCGCCTTGAAATCCGCCGTCTGCCCGGCGATCGCGGCTTCCGCCGGCAGCCGTTCCATCGAGCTCGCGCCATAAAAGCCGTGCAGGCCCTTGGCGTGGGAGAGGATGTAGCGGGCGTCGTCGGGCATCGAGATCGGGCCGCCATGGCAAAGCAGGATGACATCGTTGCGCACCGAGCGCGCCGCCTCGGCAATGGCGTCGATGGCAATGACGCAGTCGTCGAGCGACTTGGCCGAGGTGGCGCCGATCGAGCCGCCGGTGGTCACGCCCATATGGGCGACGACGACATCGGCGCCCGCCTTGGTCATGGCGCGTGCTTCTTCGGGGTTGAAGACATAGGGCGTGGTCAGGAGGTCGAGCTTGTGTGCCTCGGCGATCATGTCCACCTCTAGGCCGAAGCCCATGCCGGTCTCTTCGAAACTCTGCCGCATCTGGCCGTCGAACAGGCCGATGGTGGGAAAGTTCTGAACGCCGGAAAAGCCCATCGTCTTCAGTTCCGCCAGCAGCAGCGGCATGATGACGAAGGGATCGGTGCCGTTGACGCCGGCCAGCACCGGCGTCTTCTTAACCACCGGCAGCACCTCATAGGCCATCTCCTTGACGATCTCGTTGGCGTTGCCATAGGCGAGCAGGCCGGCGGCCGAGCCGCGACCAGCCATGCGGTAGCGGCCGGAATTGTAGATGATGATGAGGTCGATGCCGCCGGCCTCCTCGGCCTTGGCCGACAGGCCGGTGCCGGCGCCGCCACCGACGATCGGCACGCCTTTGTCGATCATTCCCCGGAACTTTTTCAGTATGTCCTTGCGCGGTATGGCTGGCATGTCTGGGTCTCACTGTCTGGCGATGTCGAGAAAGGCCGCGACCGCCGCCTTGGCAAAGTCCGGATCGTTGATGTGCAGCGGCAGGCGGGTGACGCGGCGCGTCGCACCCGGCCTGATGGTGCGCTCGACGGCTTCGAACAGAGCTGCGTCGGCTTCCGGATCGAAGAAGGCGCCGCCTTCGATGTCGAGCGCGGAAACGCCTTTTTCCGGGATCAGGAAATGCACCGGGCCTTCGCAATGGGCGAGCCTTGTGCCGATCCATTCGCCGATCGCGCGGCATTCCCGCGCGGTCGTGCGCATCAGCGTGACGTTCGGATTGTGCTCGTAGAACAGCCGGCCACGATAATGCTCCGGAATGGTCGATGGCGCCCAGAAATTGACCATGTCGAGCGCGCCGACCGAGCCGACATAGGGTAGCTTGGTGCGGGCAATGGCACCGAAACGATCCTGGGTCGCCGGCAGCACGCCGCCGAACAGCAGGTCGCAGACCTCGGTCGTGGTGATGTCGATGACACCCGACAGCAGGCCGCTGTCGGCCAGCTTCTCCATGCTGCGGCCGCCGGTGCCAGTGGCATGGAAGACCATGCAATCATAAGTCGAGCGGAGGTGTTCAGCGATTGCCGTCACGCAAGGCGTGGTGACGCCGAACATGGTGAGGCCGATCGAGGCCTTGCCGTCCGCCGCAGGCGCCGGATTGACCGCCATGCCCGCTATCGCCTGGGCGGCGTTGTGCAGCACGACACGAGACAGCCGGTTGAGGCCGGCCATGTCGGTCACCGATGGCATCATGATGATGTCGGACACGTCCACATAGGGGGCGGTGTCGCCCGAGGCCAGCGTGGAGACCATGAGCTTGGGCAGACCGAGCGGCAGCGCGCGCATGCCCGCTGTGATGATCGAGGTGCCCCCGCCGCCGCCAATGCCGATGATGCCCGATATGTCGTCGCGGGACTGGACAAAGCGCGTGAAGGCCCCAGCCATTGCCGCAACCGATCTGCCGCGGTCGTCGATGCCGAGCACCGCACCGCGGCCATCGGGATGATGGGCGGCGACCTCTTCAGCCGAGACGTCGACCGGCACGGTCGCGCCTCGCGTGCCGACATCGACACGGCAGACGACGGCACCCGTCGCGGCGATCGCATCGGCCAGGAATGCGAGTTCCTCGCCCTTGGTGTCGGCGGTGCCCACCACATGGATGCGCTTCATCCGCGCCTCCCTCTGCTGGTTGGTTCGAAGGTGGTGATGTTCATCAGATGAAAGCTTTGTGCGCCGTAGAGCGTCAACGTGGCCACTCCAGGAAAAGGGCTGCCATTGCAAATTTTTGAGACGCGCGTATCGTATTGGCATGGATGTCTCACGTCAACAACCCGCAACGGACGACAACGCCGGGGAGAGAGCAGAGCGCGGACCGCGGGCGCGGACAAAGCGGCTGATGCTGGAAACGGCCACGCGGCTGATGCAGGCGGGTGGGACGCCTTCGGTCAGCGAGGTGGCGGAGGCAGCCGAGGTCTCCCGGGCCACGGCCTACCGTTACTTCCCCAGCCAGGCAGCCCTGGTGCAGACCGTCGTCGACGAGGGGCTGGGGCCAATCTTGACCTGGAAGTCCACTGCCGCCGATGCCGAGCGCCGCGTCACCGAACTGTTCGATACGGCCATGCCGCGCATCGAGGCCTTCGAGGCGACATTCAAGGCTGCTTTGAAGCTGTCGCTCGATCAATGGGCGCGGCGCCAGGCGGGCACGCTGGGCGGAGAGCCGGCCTTCACGCGCGGCCATCGCGTCGAATTGCTGAAGGAGGCGCTCACGCCGCTCAAGGGCCGCTTGCCGCCGCGCGACTTCAAGCGGCTGGCGCAGGCTCTGTCGCTGATCTTCGGCGTGGAGGTGCTGATCGTGCTCAAGGATATATGGGGGCTGGACAGCCGCCGGATGATGTCGGTGGCGCAATGGGCGGCGAGTGCGCTGGTGCGCACAGCAATCGCGGAGTCGGCTTATGGTGGTGATGAGTCCGCTTCAGGAGCGGCGAAATAGCCCCAATCTGGTTGGACCAGATTTGCCTGCATACCGCTGATCCTAGCCCAAAATGCGATCATGGGGCAAGGTCAATGTATATCATTGAGTAGGAAAATCATTGGAAAACAGGCAGATAAAGCTTTAATTCGACAGTAACGGCCCATGCCGGCTTTCAAGAAAGGGCTTGACGTCGCCGCAGGATTGGTAATACCAGATCAAGGAAGATAAGCGGATCGAAAGTGAGGGCTGCGATCCATTTCCGGACAGAGCGAGGAGGCTCCGAATTCGGAAAAGCGCGACCACGGGAGGAACTACCAGGGCCGGCTCCGTCGCTGGCTCGTACGACAAGGTAGAATGCGCACAAGGGAGGAAATCATTATGCGCAAGTTAGTGACCAGCATGCTTGCTGGTATCGGCTTAACGCTTGCCTGCGGAACGTCCGTCTACGCGCAGGAAAAGTCGCTCACCATTTTCTGGGCGGAATGGGATCCGGCCAATTACCTGCAGGAACTCGGCAACGAGTACGAGAAGGAAACCGGCGTCAAGATCACGGTGGAGACCACGCCCTGGTCCGACTTCCAGACCAAGGCATTTACCGAGTTCAACGCCCATGGCGACGCCTATGACCTGGTCGTCGGCGACTCGCAGTGGCTCGGCGCCGGCTCCACCGGCGGCCACTACGTCGACCTGACCGACTTCTTCAAGAAGCATGATCTCGGCAACGTCATGGCACCGGCGACGGTGAAATATTATGCCGAGTATCCCGGCAACAGCGGCAAATACTGGGCGATCCCGCTTGAGGGCGACGCCGTCGGCTGGTCCTATCGCAAGGATTGGTTCGAGGATCCCAAGGAAAAGGAAGCCTTCAAGGCCAAATACGGCTACGACCTCGACGTGCCGAAGGATTTCAAGGCGCTGCGCGACATCGCCGAGTTCTTCCACCGGCCGGATCAGAAGAGATACGGCATCGCCATCTACACCGACAATTCCTACGACGCGATGGCGATGGGCTTCGAGAACGCGCTGTTCTCCTATGGCGGTGAGCTGGGCGACTACACGACCTACAAGGTCGACGGTCACATCAACTCCGACAAGGCGGTGGCCGCGCTCGATGCCTACAAGGAGCTCTACAAGTTCACGCCTCCGGGCTGGGCCAAATCGTTCTTCGTCGAGGACAACCAGGCAATCACGGAAAACCTGGCCGCGATGAGCATGAACTTCTTCGCGTTCTTCCCCTCGCTGATCAACGAAGCGTCGAACCCGAATGCCAAGAACACCGGCTTCTTCGCCAACCCTCCCGGCCCAAATGGCGACCAGTTCGCCGCACTCGGCGGGCAAGGCATCTCCGTCATCTCGTACTCGAAGAAGCAGGACGAGGCGATGAAGTTCCTCGAATGGTTCATCAAGGACGAGACCCAGAAGAAGTGGGCGGCCCTTGGCGGCTATACCTGCAGCCAGGCGGTGCTCAAGTCGCCTGAGTTCCAGAACGCCACGCCCTACAACAAGGCCTTCTACGAGACCATGTTCAAGGTGAAGGATTTCTGGGCAGTGCCGGAATACGCAGAACTGCTGCAGCAGCTCAACCAGCGCGTCTACCCCTACATGATCGGCGGCAGCGGCACCGCCAAGGAAACGCTGGACGCATTGGCGGGAGACTGGAACGCGACCTTCAAGAAATACGGCCGCGTCCAATAATCCTTCATGTCCCGCGGAGGGGGCGATGTCGCCTCCTCCGTTTCTTTTTCTTGAACCGGGAGCAGGGTCTTGGCGACCACGATGATCACCACCCTCGACAGATCCTCGCGCGCCGCGGCACGCGGCCTAAGCGATATCTCCATCCGCAATCTCTTCATCATCCCGACGGTTCTGTTCCTGATCGTCTTCAACATTTTTCCGCTGATCTACTCGCTCGGCTATTCCTTCACCGACTTCCGCGCGTCGACCAATGCGCCGGCGAATTTCGTCGGGCTGCAGAATTATCGCGACCTGCTCAACGACCCTTATGTCTGGTCGAACTTCGCCATCACGGCGAAATACGTGATTGTCTCGGTCGTCGGACAGCTGCTTGTCGGCTTCGGCGTGGCGATGCTGCTCAACCGGGACATTCCGCTCAAGGGTCTTATCACCACGCTGCTGCTGCTGCCGATGATGCTGTCGATGGCGGTGGTCGGGCTGTTCTGGAAACTGCTTTACGACCCGTCATGGGGGGTTATCAACTATGCGCTCGGGCTCGGCAATTTCGAGTGGCTGGCCGACCCCAAGATGGCGCTCTACGCTGTTGCGTTGACCGACATCTGGATGTGGTCGCCCTTCGTCATGCTGCTGTCGCTGGCCGGGCTGTCGGCGGTGCCGAAGCATCTCTATGAGGCCGCCGCGATCGACCGCGCCGGGCCGTTCTACACGTTCTTCCGCATCACCCTGCCGCTGGTCGCGCCGATCCTGATGATCGCCGTCATCTTCCGCACCATGGAAGCCTTCAAGACCTTCGATCTCGCCTACATCCTGACCAGCCAGCCGACGGCCGAGCTGATCTCGATCCGGCTCTACAAGATGGCGTTCCAGGAATGGCAGACCGGGCGCTCCTGCGCAATGGCCTACATCGTGCTGATAATGGTGCTGGCGATCACCAACATCTACGTCAAATATCTCAACAAGGTGAAGGAGCGCTGAGATGGCGGCCGTCCGCACTTCTTCCGAAATCACCTTCAACCGCGTCGCCATAGTCGCCGTGCTGCTGGTGACGATCATCTTCCTGGCGCCGATCTACTGGATCGCCTCGACAGCGTTCAAGCCGCGCAATCTTGCCACCACCATTCCGCCGACCGTCGTCTTCCAGCCGGAGATATCGCCGTTCGTGAAGCTGTTCACCAAGCGCTCTCAATTGCGCAGTCCGCCGTCGCCGGAAGAGTATGCGGCGGCCCCATGGTGGGAGCGCGTCGTCTTCGACGGTGGCGAAAAGATCGTGCGCGACGGCAAGGGCCAGGTGCAGTGGTCGGGCTATCCGAGCCGCTTCCTGAACTCGCTGATCATCGCCATCACGTCGACGGTGCTGGCCGTCGGCATGGGCACGTTCACCGCCTATGGCTTCTCGCGCTTCAGGGTGAAGGGGGAGGCGGACCTGCTCTTCTTCATCCTGTCGACACGCATGCTGCCACCGGTGGTGGTCGCGATCCCGATGTTCCTGATGTACCGAGCGGTCGGCCTCAACGATACCCACATCGGGCTGATCATTCTCTACACCGCCTTCAACCTGTCGTTCTCGGTGTGGCTGATGAAGGGTTTCATGGATGAAATCCCGAAGGAATATGAGGAGGCGGCACTGGTCGACGGCTACACGCGCATGGAAGCCTTCTTCAAGATCGTGCTGCCGGAGGCCGCCACCGGCATCGCCGCCACCGCTGTCTTCTGCTTCATCACGGCGTGGAACGAATACGCGTTCGCGCTGATCATGACCAACCGCCGCGCCCAGACGGCGCCGCCGTTCATCCCGAGCCAGGTCGGTTCGGGCCTGCCGGACTGGACGGTGATCGCCGCCGGCACCTTCCTGTTCCTGCTGCCGGTCGCCATCTTCACCTTCCTGCTCCGCAACCATCTGCTGCGCGGCATGTCCTTCGGAGCGATCCGCAAATGAGCTTTCGCGCCATCAATCAGAAATATCTGGAACCGGGTTCGCAGATACTCATGGTGCTCGGCATCGTGGCCCTCTGCCAGCCCTGGAACATGACCCTGCACACCTACGGCCTGACCATCATCCTGATCGGGCTGATCGGCTTCAACATCACCTCGAAGATCGCCCCCGAGGAACAGGCCGGCACCGGTCATGCCGGGGACGCGCGAAATCCGGGAGCACAGCATTGACCCAGATCGAGCTTCGCGGTGTCCAGAAATTCTTCGGTGCCGTCCAGGTCATCAAGGACCTCAACCTCAAGATCGCGGACAATGAGTTCATCGTGCTGCTCGGCCAGTCCGGTTGCGGCAAGACGACGACGTTGCGCGCCATCGCCGGACTGGAAACCATCGACGAGGGCGACATCCTCATCGACGGCAAGCCGGTCCAGCATCTGAAGGCCGCCGACCGCGACATCGCCATGGTGTTCCAGTCATTCTCGCTCTACCCGCATATGAGCGTCTACGAAAACATCGCCTTTCCGTTGCGCGCCACGCGCAAGAGCAAAAGCGAGATCGACCAGGAAGTGCGCTCGGTCGCCAAGACGCTGCAGATAACGGATCTGCTGGCGAAGAAGCCGTCGGCGCTTTCGGGCGGCGACATGCAGCGCGTTGCGATCGGCCGAGCGCTGGTGCGGCGGCCGAAGGCGATGCTGATGGATGAGCCGATCGGCGCGCTCGACGCCAAATTGCGCGAAGAGATGCGGGCCGAGATCAAGCGGCTGCACATCAAGCAGGGCTCGACCACCATCTATGTCACGCACGACCAGATCGAGGCGATGAGTCTCGCGGATCGTATCGTCATCATGCATGAGGGCGTGCTGCAGCAAGTGGGAACGCCCGACGAGGTCTATTCGCGTCCGGCCAATCTGTTCGTGGCCCAATTCGTCGGCAGTCCGGTGATGAATGTCGCCGACGCGGCGGTTGCCGAAACAACGTCATCGGCCTCGGTCACCGTTGGTGGAGCGGCTTCCGGCTTCGAGTTTCCGCGGGCGCTGCTGTCGAAACTCAATGGCCACGCCAGCGGCCAACTCGCACTCGGCATCCGGCCGGAAGGCGTCCTCATTCGTCGTGACGCGGCCGATGGCTTCATGGCCGTCGAGACGCAGATCGTCGAACCGCTCGGCTCCTTCGACATCGTCGACCTCAAGGTTGGCTCGAAAATGCTGCGGGCCCGCACCAAGAGCGGCTTCGTTGCCGGACCGGGCGAGAAGGTGTTTGCCCGAATCGATCCGACCCAGGCGCATTTCTTCGACAAGGCAAGCGGCAGGTCGCTTGAGGTGAGGCTCTGATGGCCCATATCCAGCTCAAGAACATCTCCAAGACTTTCGGCAACCACACGGCCTTGACCGGGCTCGACCTCGACATCGCCGATGGCGAATTCTTTGTCCTGCTCGGCGAGACGGGCGCCGGCAAGACGACGACGCTGCGGCTGATTGCCGGTCTGGAGAAGCCGAGCGAGGGGCAGGTCTTCATCGACGGCGTCGACGTCGCCGACTGGGGTGCGGCCGAGCGCGACGTGGCGCTGGTGCTGCAGCAATATTCGCTCTACCCGCGCTACACGGTGCGCGAAAACCTCGAATTTCCGCTGAAACCGAAGATCCGCCGGCTGCCGGATGCCGAGATCAAGGACCGCGTCGACCGCGCCGCCCGCACGCTGCGGATCGAGCACCTGCTCGACCGCAAGACCGACCGCCTGTCCGGCGGCGAGATGCAGCGCGTCTCCATCGGCCGTGCCATCGTGCGCAAGCCGCGCGTGTTCTTGATGGACGAGCCGCTGTCGGCGCTCGACGCCAAATTGCGCGAGGCGCTCCGCACCGAATTGAAGAACCTGCAGATACAGCTTGGCGCCACCTTCCTGTTCGTGACCCACGACCAGATCGAGGCGATGTCGATGGGCGACAAGGTCGGCGTGCTCAACCATGGCCGCATCATCCAGACCGGCACGCCGCACGAGATCTACAACAATCCGCGCGACACCTATGTGGCGAGCTTCGTCGGCTCGCCGCCGATGAACCTCATCGACGGCAGGCTGGTTAACGGCCGCGCGGTGATGGCGCCATTGAATTTCGAACTGCCCTTCGCGGGGGCGGCCAAGATTTTTACGGGGGCTGGGGCGAGTGCGGCGACCGACGGTCGCCCGCTCGTCTTCGGCATCCGTCCGGAGGATGTCTATCTGGAAAGCGGCGCACCGGTCGAGGCGCGTGTCCACGACGTCGAGAACCATGGCGTGGAAAAGATCCTGACGCTGCGGGTCGGCGATACAACGCTTCGCGCCACGGTGCCGGCCAGGACCGATGTCGCGATCGAGCAACCGGTGCGCTTTGCCTGGAATCCCGACAAGGTGGTGCTGTTCGACAAGGGCAGTGGTGTCAGCCTGCGGCACGCATCATAGGGCGCGGCTATTTCGGCGGGTAGGTCTCGTAAGGCGTGTCGTTGATCAGCAGGATCACGCATTCCGTCTCCGAGAGGCAGGCGTCGTCATGCATCTCATTGGCCTTCTGGGTCCAGTAGGAGCCAGGTGGCAGTTCGACCTTGGTCGCCTCACCGCCAGTTGCCGGGGACTTTCAGCAAGGTTCCGGCAGCGCCTTTGGCCCTTTCGCCCCACAATGGTCCCAAGCGTGCCGGTAGAGCTGCAGAGCTGGCTGGTGCGGGCAGCGCCCGACCAGGCTGAAAGCGCCGGTGGCCGGATGGTGGCGAGCTTCCAGGTAGCGATTGCGATGGGCGCCGTCTTCGGCGGGCTGCTGGTCGACCATGCCGGTGTCGGCAGCGCGTTTGCCTATTGCGGCGCCGCGACGCTGCTGGCGGCCATCGTGGTGTTCCTGCGCGGCCCACAGGCCGAATAGTCTCTCGCAACGGCCACCGATAGGGGATGATGGGAAGCTTAGACGGCCCGCCCGTCGAACTCGAAGATCGACAAGGTGGACGGGTCGGGACCGATGACGCAATTGATGTTGATGTAGGCGCTGCGTTCGCCGCCTTCGCTGGTGTCCTCGGCAAAAGGATGGATGCCGCAGGTTCGGCAGAAGCGGTGCGCTATCTTCGTTTCGCCGAATGTGTAGCGGCCGAGGTCATCGCCCCAGGCGACGAGCGTAAGCTTGTCGTGTGGCACGGCCCATAGCAGCGCACCCTTGCGGGCGCAGATCGAGCAATTGCAGCGCACGACGCCCTCAAGTTCGCCCTCCACCTCGAACGCAACCTTGCCGCAATGGCAGCTGCCTTTGTACAGCATCAGTATCTTCCTGTCGCTGGCAGGTGCAAAGGCACGCTGGCCGGGTTATCCCTTCTGCAGTCCCAACGGCTGCTTGCCTTAAAGACGTTCCATCCTGGCGGAGTCCGACACCAACATGCAACCAATCCGCGACCGCCTCGAAATCATCCTGTCACGTCTTGCCAACCGTGCGGCGGACGAGAAGGTCTTTACGAAGCTCTATGCCGAAGCGGCGCGGGTCGCGGCTGACGCCAGCGATGCCCGCAAAAGAGTGGGCGTGACACTCGGCCCGCTCGACGGCACCATTGTCTCGATCAAGGACCTGTTCGATGTCGCCGGCGAGCCGACCACGGCCGGGTCGCTGATGCGCAAGACCGCCGCGCCGGCACAGCGCGACGCCGCCATCGTCAGCCGGCTTCGGCAAGCCGGTGCGGTCGTCATCGGCAAGACCAACATGACCGAGTTCGCCTTCACCGCGATCGGCGACAACATGCATTACGGCACGCCAGGCAACGCCGTTGATGCCAGCCGCATTCCAGGCGGGTCGTCCTCGGGCGCCGGCGTGTCCGTAGGCGAGGGGACGAGCGACATCTCGATCGGCTCCGACACCGGCGGCTCGATCCGCATTCCGGCGGCGCTCAACGGCGTCGTCGGTTTCAAGCCGACTGCACGGCGCGTCCCGCTCTCTGGCACCTTTCCGCTTTCGGGCACTTTGGACTCGGTCGGACCGCTTGCCCGAACCGTCTCGATATGCGCCGCCGCCGACGCGGTGATGGCCGGCGAAGCGCCGAAGGAGTTGGTGGCCATTCCACTCGCCGGGCTTCGCATCGGCATTCCGCGCGGCGTTCTTTTCGGCGACACGGAAGGCGAGGTTGGATCCGCCTTCGAGTATTGTCTTGGCAAGATCGAACAGGCTGGCGCACACATTACGGATCTGTCGATCGACGACATGATCGCGGATCTACGCGCGGCCACCAGGCGCGGATCGATCGCGGCGATGGAGGGCGCGGAAGTGCATGCCGACTGGCTGGCGACAGGCGCATCCGTGCCGGTCGACCCGCATGTCAGCGGGCCATTGTCGCGGGCGGCGCTGCTGCCGACGCCGGTCTATATCAGGGCGCTCCGCCGCCGTGCCGCGCTGGCCGCCGCCATGGATGAGCGGCTGGCATCGGTTGACGTGCTGGCGTTGCCAGCCACACCGGTGACGGCGCCGGCCATCGCTTCCATGGCCGAGGATGCCGAGTTGCGTGACCGCACCGAAGGCCTGCTGCTGCGCAACACCCAGGTCGCCAACCAGTTCGACCTTTGTGCGATCTCGTTGCCGATGCCGGGGCCATCGCTGCCAATGGGGCTGATGCTCGTGGCGCGCAATGGCCATGACCGGCATCTGCTGCGGATCGCCGTGTCGGTGGAGAGGCTGCTGGGGGTTGATCGGCAGCGAGTCATGGATGACGGATCAGTGCGATGAACAGTGCTTGCGTTCGCCGTCCTTGGCGGTGCGCACGATGCGGGTCGCGACCAGCCAAGGCAGGCTGTATTCCTTGCCGGTGAAGGTCTGGATGCGGTGCTCGATCGAGCCTCTGACCACGATCTTTCCGCTATAAAGCACGTCGGGCTGGGCCGTTATCGCCTCGTCGGCCTGCGGCAATCCGCTGGTGTCGATCGACACGCCCTTGGTGATGGTGCCGGTGGCAAGGTCGAGCGCGCTGTTCGACGGGCAGGGCGCCTTGAAGCAGCGTAGTCCGTTGTCGCAATAGACATAGCTGCTCTCGGCCGCTGCGAATGCCGGCAAGGTGCAGATGGACGAAGTTGCGACAATCAGAACTGCAAGGCGAAGACCGGACATGGCTCGCAACGTCGCGGAGAATTGGGGCGAAACCGCGATGCTATATCTGCGCCGGAAAGCGACGCCGGTAGTGATCGACCACTTCTGGATTGCGCAGATTGACCGGCAGTTTGCCCGCCAGCACCAGCAAGGCTTCGCCGGCCGCGCCGACGCCCATGCGCATCATCGATTCCTCGGTAATCCCCGCCATATGCGGGGTGACGATGACGTTGTCGAAGCCGAAATAGGGATGGTTTGGCGGCAGCGGCTGCGTCGAGAAAACGTCGAGCGCGGCGCCGCCGATGCGACGCCCCCGCAAGGCCTCGATCAGCGCGTCGTCATCGACGACCGGCCCGCGCGACACGTTGATCAGCAGTGCGTTGGGTTTCATGCGGGCGATGCGTTCGCGGCTGATCAGGCCGCGCGTTTCCGGCGTCAGCGGACAGCAGAGCACGATGATGTCGCTCTGCTCGACCAGCGCGTCGATCGACAGGAAGCCGACCTTTTCCGGCGCCGGCTGCATGCTGCGTGTCGTTGCCACCACTTTGAGATCGAAGCCGTGTGCGGCGATGTGGCCGACCGCCTGCCCGACGGCGCCGAGACCAACAATGCCGATGGTCTTGCCGGCGAGTTCGATGTTGGCATTGGCGTGCTCGCGTCCGGCCAGCCAGCCCTTGGCGCGCAGGTCGCGGTCGACCCGGCGGAACTGCCGCAGCAGTGCAAGCGCGGTGAACATGACATGCTCGGCCACCGAGCGGGCATTGGCCGCCGGCACGTTGGCCACGAGCACGCCGGCCGCCGCGGCCGCTTCCATCGGGATCATGTCGAGACCGGCGCCATGGCGGATCGCGGCCCTCAGCTTCCATGCACCCTCGAACAGCGCCGGCGGCAGCGGCGCCCGCACGATGACGATGTCGGCATCCTTGGCCTCCCCCGCCAATGTGCCGGGGTCGAGCGCCGAAGCGATGACCAGCTGGCCGGCGCCGGCCAGCTTGGCCGTGGCGCGCGGGTGCAGCGGATGCGTCGACAGGATCTTTGGCACGGTCTGGGTCACGGTCAGGCCTTTTCGAGTGCCGCGCCCGCGGGCGAAGCCGCCATGCCGCCCTCGATCAGGCCCTTCCAGTAGCTTTCCGCGCCCTGCAGATGGGCGCTCATGAGCGCCTGGGCGAGATTGCCGTCGCGGCGCAGCAGCGCCTCGTAGATCTGCACGTGCTCGGCATGCGAGCGCACGCTGCGTTCAGGATCGTTGAAATAGATCGGCAGGCGCTGCTCGCCCATCAGATAGTAGACGCTGCAGATGTTGTGGAAGACGCTGTTCTTGGTGGCGCGCACGATCTCGAGGTGAAACTCGCGGTCTTCCTTGGCCAGACCTTCGCCAGCTGCGATGCGGTCTTCCGAGGCTTTGAGGATTTCGCGCAGGCGCTCGAAATTCTCCTCGGTGGCGCGCGAGCAGGCAAGCTCGGCGGCCTTGATCTCATGGATCTTACGCAACTCGACCGTTTCATAGATCTGCAAGGGATCGAGCGGCAGGCCGGCACGTGCGAACAGCGCCAGCGCCTCGACGCTGGCCTGCTTGGTGTCGATGTAGATGCCGGACTTGGCGCGGCGCTCGACGATGCGCATGGCCTCGAGGATGGCGAGCGCTTCGCGGATCTGGCCACGGCTGACGCCGAAATGCTCGGCCAGCTCGCGTTCCGACGGCGTGCGGCCGCTCTCCTTGTCCGAGTGGGAGAACAGATAGGCGGCGAGTTCCGCGAGAAGGTTCTTTTCTTTCATCGTCAATTGCGTTGCGCGTGCGCCTCCAGGAATCGCTCCGAAACGGTGAATCCCAGTCCGGGCTTTTCCGGGATCGCTATCATACCGTCCTGGGCTTCGACAGTCTCTTCGACCAGATCGTGGATCATCGGGTTGGCGCCGAGCGAATACTCGACGGTGAAACTCGAAGGCGACGCGGCGCAGACATGCAGCCCGGCGAAGAAGCAGGGCGCGCCGGCCCACAGATGCGGCGCAAAGCGCAAATTGAAGGCGCTGGCGATGGTGCCGATCTTCATCGCCTCGCTGATACCGCCACAGAAGGCAGGATCGGGCTGGAAGATGTCGGCGGCCTTGAGAACGGCGAGATCGCGGAAGGCATAGCGTGTCGCCTCGCTTTCGCCGGTGGCGATCGGAACGGCGCCGGAGGCGCGCACTTCGGCCATGCCTAGCTTATCGTCGGCGATAACAGGCTCCTCGAACCAGGCGAGATCGAGGTCGTTGACGAGATGGATGAAGCGTTTGGCTTCCGCTACCGTATAGGTGCCATGGGCGTCGACCATCAGCTCGATGTCGGGGCCGAGGGCCTGGCGCGCGGCGCGCACGCGGGCGGCGGAAACATGTGCCGCGCCGTCCATGGCGCCGACCCGCATCTTCAACGCCTTGAAGCCGCCTTTGGCGATATAGGATTTCAATTGCTCGCCGATGGAATCGGCGGAGGCCCAGCCGCCCGAGGCATAGGCCTGCATGCGATCGACCTTGCGGCCGCCGAGGAGCCGCCAGACCGGCTGGCCCAGCGACTTGCCCAGGATGTCCCAGAGCGCGATATCGACCGCGCTGATGGCGGCGACGCTCATGCCACGCCGCGCCAGTTGTGGCATGGCGTGGCCGGCGCGGGCGGCGCTCTCATGGCGCACGCCGTTGTAGAGCATCTCCCAGATGACTCCGATGTCGGCCGGATCGCGGCCGATCAACTGCGGCCCGACCTCGTGATTCAGCATGTGAACGAGTGCGCCGTAGCTGCCGGCACTGCCGGCCGCGTTCTTGCCTTCGCCCCAGCCGACCAGCCCGTCATCGGTTTCGACGCGCAGGATGGCGGCGTCGAAGGTCGTCACCTGGCCGAAGTCGCTGCGATGCTGCTTCGCGGCTTCGATCGGCACGCGGACCCACCAGGCCTGGACTGTCTTGATGCGCATATTTTTCCCCAGCCCTGCCGCCGGTCGGGGCGGAAGGACAAATTTCCCAGCGGCAGTCGACTATTTGATCAGCGGCAGCAGTGTTTCGGCGGTGATGCGCATCTGGTCGGTGTAGAATTTCTCGGTCAGCACGCTGGAGCCATGGTCCTGGATGAACTTCAGCTGCTCGGGCGAGATATCGACCGGATGGCGCTCGACCATGTCGGGATAGGGTGCTGCCGGCGTGCGGTCGACCGGGGCGACGAACTCGTTGGTCAGTGCGCCGTCGTAGCCGACTTCCTTCAAGGTGGCGACGATCCTTGGCCAGTCGATCTGGCCGAGGCCGGCGGCAAAGCGGTTGTTGTCGGCGACATGGAAGTCGAACAGGCGCTTTCCGACCTGGCGGATAGCGTCATGCACGTTAAATTCCTCCATGTGGATGTGGTAGGCGTCGAGGCAGACGCCGCATTCGGGGCTGACCGCGTCAGCCAGCGCCAGCGCCTGGGCGCCGCGGTTGAACAGATAGGTTTCGAAGCGGTTGAGCGGTTCGACGGCGATCTTGACCCCGACCTTCTTAGCGTGGGTGAAACATTCGCGGGTCGCGTCGACCACCCACTTCCATTCCTCTTCCTCGGTACCGTCCGGGACCACCTTGCCGACGGTTGCCGGAACCAGCGTGATGATCTCGCCATCGAGTTCGCCGACCATCGTCAGCACGTCCTTGACGTATTGCACGGAGCGCTCGCGCTGGCCCTGGTCCCTGGCGGCGAGGTTGCGTTCACCCAGCATCAAGGTCACCGCGCCCCAGCAGCGGATGCCATGCTCCTTCAGCAGCGCCCGTGTCTCCTTGGTCTTGTACTGCGCGGGCTCGCCGGAAATCTCGATCGACTCATAGCCGAATTTCTTGATGCGCTTCAGCGTCGTCTCAAGCGGTTCCGCGCGCATCCAGTTGTGCGTCGAAAGATGCATGGTCTGTCCTTCCCAGATTCGTCCGTATGGTTTGCCTGCGACATGCATCGCCGGAAGACGATGCAAGGGTTCCTCCCCAAGGCATCCCCAGCCTTTTACTGCAAACTGGTTAGACCAATTGGGTCTGAAATGAGGTCTACAGCAAATTCCTTGAGACGGCAACAACTGTGGCGACGCAACTTTCAGGGTGAATTAGTTTGTTGATTACATTGCAATATGTGCCGTTATTTTGGGCTTTCGGAGTGCCTTTTCGGCGCATTCCAAGGCTTGACCAGATTGCCTTATTTGGTCATACCAGAATGGCGGTGTCGGCAGAGCGTCCGACGCGATAAAGACCAAAGTGACTGGCCCTGCTTTCATCAGGCGCTATGCTTGGTCGTGACAAACGAGGAGGATGCCGATGCCGACGACAATGAAGGGCCCTGGACTGTTTCTGGCGCAGTTCGCGGGTGATGCCGCACCGTTCAATTCGCTGACGTCGATCACCAAATGGGCCGCCGGCCTCGGCTACAAGGGCGTGCAGATCCCGACCTGGGACGCGCGCCTGTTCGACCTCAAGAAGGCGGCGTCTTCCAAGGCCTATTGCGATGAGGTGAAGGGCATCTGCACTGACGCCGGGGTCGAGATCACCGAACTGTCGACCCATCTGCAGGGGCAATTGGTGGCGGTGCATCCGGCCTATGACGCGCAGATGGATGGGTTCGCGCCGCCGTCGGTGCACAACAACCCGAAGGCGAGACAAGAATGGGCTGTCGAACAGATGAAGTTCGGTGCCAAGGCATCGCGCAATCTCGGGCTGAATGTCTCGGTGTCGTTCACCGGCTCGCTGGCTTTCCCTTACCTCTATCCCTTTCCGCAGCGCCCCGCCGGACTGATCGAGGAGGCCTTCGGCGAACTCGGCAAACGCTGGAAGCCGATCCTCGACGCCTATGAAGACAATGGTGTCGATGTCGGCTACGAAATCCATCCTTCGGAGGACGTGTTCGACGGGGCGACCTTCGAGATGTTCCTCGACGCGGTCGGCGGCCACAAGCGCTGCAACATCAACTACGACCCTTCGCATTTCCTGCTGCAGCAACTCGATTATCTCGAATTCATCGACATCTATCACGAGCGGATCAAGGCTTTCCACGTCAAGGACGCCGAGTTCAATCCGACTGGACGGCAGGGCGTGTACTCCGGTTACCAGAGCTGGACGAACCGCGCCGGCCGCTTCCGTTCGCTCGGCGACGGGCAAGTGGATTTCGGCGGCATCTTCTCCAAGTTGACCCAGTACAATTACGATTCGTGGGCGGTGCTGGAGTGGGAATGCTGCCTAAAGCATCCGGAGGATGGTGCGGCCGAAGGGGCGCCCTTCATCCAGCACCACATCATCCGGGTGACGGAGAAGGCATTCGACGATTTCGCCGCCGGCACCACGGACAAGAAGCTGCTGCGCGCCATGATGGGAATTTGACACGGCTTTCCCTCTCCCTCGGGGGAGGGGTATCTCACACGAGGGAGAAAAACATGGTTGGTGCATCGAAGTCGGAAACGGGAGGCGGCCCGATCCGCTACGGCATGGTCGGCGGCGGGCAGGGCGCATTCATCGGCGCGGTGCACCGGATCGCTGCGCGCATGGACAATGATTTCGTGCTGGTCGCCGGCGCCCTGTCGGCCGATCCGGCGCGTGCGAAAGCCTCGGCCGCCGAACTCGGGCTCGATCCCTCGCGCAGCTATGCGTCCTACGCCGAAATGGCCAAGGCCGAGGCGAAGCGCTCGGATGGCATCGAGGCGGTGGCCATAGTCACTCCCAACAACGTGCATGTGCCGGCGGCCAAGGCCTTCCTGGAAGCAGGCATCCACGTGATCTGCGACAAGCCGCTGGCAACGACCCTGGCCGAGGCGAAAAGGCTTGCGGCGATCGTCGAAAAGACCGGCAAGGTGTTCGTGCTCACCCACAACTACACCGCTTATCCGATGGTGCGGCAGGCGCGCGAAATGGTCGCCAAGGGCGTGCTCGGCGACATCCGCATCGTGCAGTCGGAATATCCGCAGGACTGGCTGACCGAGGACCTCGCCGCCACCGGCCAGAAGCAGGCGGCTTGGCGTTCAGACCCCAAGCAGGCGGGTGCCGGCGGCGCGCTCGGCGATATCGGCACCCATGCCTACAATCTCGCCCGCTTCGTCTCCGGGCTCGAACTCGACTCCCTGTCGGCCGATCTCGACGCCTTCGTGCCGGGCAGGCTGCTCGACGACAATGTCAACGTCATGCTGCGTTTCAAGCCGACGGGGAAAACGCATCCGGCCAAGGGCATGATCTGGGCGAGCCAGGTGGCGCCCGGTCATGAGAACGGCCTGAAGCTGCGCATCTACGGTTCGAAGGGCGGGTTGGAATGGGTGCAGGCCGATCCTAACTATCTCTGGTACACGCCCTTCGGCCAGCCGAAACAGCTGATCACCCGCAACGGCGCCGGTGCGCTGCCGGTGGCGGGCCGCGTCAGCCGCGTTCCGTCAGGCCATCCCGAGGGTTACCTCGAAGGCTTCGCCAACATCTACCAGGAGGCCGCACGGGCCATCCGCGCGGCACGCAAGAAGGGTGGCAAGCCAGCAAAGGATGTCGTCTTCCCGACCATCCAGGACGGCGTCGAGGGCATGGCCTTCATCGAGGCCTGCGTGAAGTCGTCGAAGAAGAACGGGGCCTGGACCAAGCTGTAAGAGGCGCCGAGTAACGAGGGCCCCTCACCCGGATAGCCAATCGAATTGCGAAGGCAATTCGGGGCAATCCGACCTCTCCCCGAGGGGGAGAGGAGGCGTTGGCGCATATCTCTTCTCCCTCTCGGGGTGAAGGTGGCCGCGAAGCGGCCGGATGAGGGGGGTGGCGAAAACCGGCGGTGCAATCAGCCGGCCGCCAAAAAGAGGAGGGCGTCGATGAAGATCGGCATGTGCATGTTCTTGTGGACGACGGCGGTATCGAAGAAGCACGAGCCGCTGCTTCGAGACATCAAGGCAACCGGCTTCGATGGTGTCGAAATCCCGATCTTCGCCGGCACGCCGGACGACTACAGGAAACTGGGCGAATTGCTCGACCGTATCGGGCTGGAGCGGACCGCTGTGTCAGCCATGGGCGATCCGGCGATGAACCTGATTTCGGCCGATGCTGCAACACGCAAGGCCGGTGTCGACTACATGAGATGGGCGATCGATTGCGCCGATGCGCTTGGCGCCCGCACGCTGAGCGGACCGTTGCATTCGACGCTCGGCGCATTTTCCGGATCCGGACCGATCGCCGCCGAAAAGAAGCGCTCGATCGCCTCGCAGCGTGCCATCGGCGACCATGCCGGAAAGCGCAACGTCACCGTCGGGCTCGAGGCGCTGAACCGCTTCGAATGCTACCTCCTCAACACCATGGCCGACCTGTCGGAGCATATCGATGCCATCGACCGGCCGCACATCAGGGCAATGTACGACACGTTCCACGCCAATATCGAGGAAGCCGACCCGATCGGCGCCTATACGAAGCACCGGGGCAATGTCGTGCATATCCATATATCGGAGAACGATCGCGGCGTGCCGGGGCGTGGCAACATTCCGTGGAAGGAAACTTTTTCCGCCATTCGCAAGAGCGGCTATGACGACTGGCTGACGATCGAAGCGTTCGGTCGCTCGCTGAAGGATCTGGCGGCGGCGACCAAGGTGTGGAGGGATTTTTCCGAGACGCCGGAAGCCGTCTATCGCGATGGGTACAGGCATATCAGGGACGGGTGGAGGAAGGCGGCTTAGGCGCCTACGTCTGGTCCATTTTCTATTTGTGTTCGCGTCGCTTGCCAGGTGGTTCCCCCACTCCGTCTCGGCTTCGCCGAGCCACCTCTCCCCCTCCGGAGGGAGAGGAAGGGGCTTGGTGGCGCCGGGACACGAAGAGAAGCCTCGGCCTTCGGGGACAAGCGCGGATCGGACAGTCTGGTGCCTTTCCTCTACCCCGTCGACCGGGGGAGAGGTGTCGAGCGAAGCTCGACGGAGTGGGGGTCGACCCCTCGGCGCCGGGCGAGACGATGCTTGCGCTTCTGCGTCACAACACTAACCCTGCCTGGCCTGGATCCTGTTGTAATCGTGGATCGTCCGGCTCAGCCGGCGGCGCAGGAAGTTGGATATGTTGTCGAAAATGAAGACGACGAGCAGGATCAGCAGCACCATGTAGAAGACGTTGGCCCAGTTGGAATTGGTGCGCATCGCTTCCCACAGTTTCAGGCCGATGCCGCCGGCGCCGACGGCGCCGATGATGGTGGCGCCGCGGGTGTTGGATTCCCACTGGTAGAGCGTCTGACTGATGAAGACCGGGATCACTTCGGGCATCACGCCGTAGCGCTGCACCAGGATGCCGTTGGCGCCGGTCGAGAGCACGCCTTCGCGCGGCTTGTCGTCGATGTTCTCCAGGCCTTCCGAATAGACTTTGCCGAGGGTGCCGATCTCGGTGAAGAAAATCGCTGCACTTCCCGCCAGCGGGCCGGGGCCGAAGGCGCGGGTGAAGAACAGCGCCCAGATCAGCATGTCGACCGAGCGCATGAAGTCGAAGAAGCGCTTGAGCACCTGGCTGAGCACGCCGCTCGGCGTGATGTTGCGCGCCGCGAAGAAGGCAAGGGGGAAGGCGACGATGCCGCCGAGCAGCGTGCCGAGGAAGGCCATGACAATGGTCTGCAGCAGCTTCGTCCAGACGTCGCCGTGCTGCCACTGGGCGTTGTTCCAGACGTTGTCGCCGGCAAGAGCAAGGTTGGTGGTACCTGGTTTCAGCTCTGGTCCCGAGACGATCAGCGAGATCACTTCCCGCGCTGATTTGCCGAAGAAGGGCGAGCGCGTGTCGAAAATGAAGTTCGCCCAGCCGAGGAAGCGCTTGCGCACCTTGACGCGGTCGACAGTGACGCGCACCTCGCCGACGAAGCCCATCTTGGCCACCACCTCGTCGTCATGGGCGGTGATCCAGTCCGGTACGGCACCCGTGACCACCGGCTTGCCGCTGGTCAGCGAAACAGGCACGGTCTGGCCGTTGGCGACGATCGTCGCCTGCGTCTTGTCGAAGGTGACGGATTTTGCCGGCCCGTCGATCAGCACGGTGAAGGTGCCGTCCGGATTCCTGACCACCCAGTCGGGATTCGGGTTGTCGCCCAGCGCGGAAAAGCGCGGGTATTTGGGCGTGATCTCCGGCTGGTCGAGACGGAATTCCGGCTGCAGATCGTAGCTGATCCATTGTGTCAGGAAGAGCGGCAGGCGCTCCCAGTGCGATTCCCGCAGCACCTGCGGCAGGCTGAAGAACCACAAGGCATAGATCAGATACAGGAGAGTCCCGACGAACAGGAGCAGCGGACCAAAGCGCTTGTATGCCGGGCGCCGGAACACCTGCGGGTGGCGCGCCTCGATCGACAGAATCTCCTCGGCGGTCATGGTCGCCATGATTTACGCCCCCATCATAAAGGCTTGTTCGCCGACCAGCTTGCGACGAAGCCAGGCGGAAAACTGGTCGATGATGAAGATGGTTGTGAACAGCAGCAGCACCAGCGCCAGCGTCTTGGCGCCGAAGCCGCGCGAGATCGAGAGCTTCAGCTCTTCGCCGATGCCGCCGCCGCCAACGGCGCCGATGATGGTCGAGACGCGGACGTTGATCTCCACGCGCAGCAGCGTGTACGACATGAAGTTGGGCAACACCTGCGGCAGGCCGGCAAAGCGAACCCGCTCGAACCAGTTGGCGCCGACTGCGCGCAGGCCTTCCTCGGCTCGCATGTCGATGTTCTCGTTGATCTCGTAGAACAGCTTGCCGAGTGCGCCGATGGAATGCAGGCCGATGGCGATGATGGCGGCGATCGGACCGGTCGAGACGATGGCCGCGAACAGCCCGGCGATGACGATCTCCGGAAAGGCACGCAGCAATTCCATGAAGCGCTTGACCACCAGCCTCAGTGCCGGATGAGGCGTCAGGTTGCGCGCCGCGATGAAGGAAAAGGGCACGGCGAAGACAAAGCCGATGAAGGTCGAGACCAGCGCCACGTTCACGGTGGTCAGCATCAGCTCGACATATTCGGGGATGTAGAAACCGTCCCAGACGTAGACGCGGCCGAGCGGGAAGTTGAATTCCTGGGTGCCGGTATCATGCGGCGAGGCAATGTCGAACAGCGCCCGCCAGACGTCGTTCCAGTCCTTGGGGACCAGCCAGCTCAGGAAATCCAGAATATGCGGCAGCCGGTCGAAGAAGTGCCCGGCGTTGGCTTCGTCGGCGAACCACATGCTGGAAAGCATCGCAGCAAGCAGCAGGCCGACGCCGAGCACGGTATACAACCTGCGCAGCGACGTCTGGCGTCGCCAGGCATCGGCCATCTCGTGGGTGGCGCCGGAGGGGGCTGTCACGGAAAGGGTCATGATCGGAGATGCAAAAAGGGCGGTACTTGATGAGGTACCGCCCTTTTGCAATTTCGCCGTTAGCCGCCGATGGCTGCCTTACGGGCTTCGACGATGACGCTGTAGAAGTCCGGCTTCACCGGAACGTAGCCGGTGAAATCGCCGCCTTCGACGCCTTCGAAGCAAGCCTTGTCCTTCTTGGGCAGGTCGGTGAAGAAGGCGGCCAGCTTGGCGGTCATGTCGTCGCCGATCGCGGTGCGAACGACCAGCGGGCCATTCGGGATCAGGCCCGAGCGCCAGACTTCGACGAAGTCGTTGGGGTCGACGGCGCCCTTGGCGACTTCCTTGTGGAAGGTGCCGGAGGTGTAGCCGTTCTTGAAGTCGCCGATGCCCGAGGAATCGTCGACCGCGACATCTACCTTACCGTCACGCACGGCCAGAACGTTGTTTTCGTGGCCGCCATTGAACTGGGTCGACGCGAAGTAGGTCTCGTTCGAGGCGCCGGTGGTCTTCGGAATCTGGGTCAGCGGGATCAGATAGCCGGAGGTCGAATCCGGATCGGCATAGCCGAGCTTCTTGCCCTTGGCTGACTTGATGTCCGTGATCCCCGACGTCTTCAGCGCCAGGCCGATCGAATAGTAGCCGGTGGAGCCGTCCGTCTGCTTGGTGGTGAGGATCGGGGTAACCGCCTTCGGATCCTTGAGATAGACGCTGGCGTAGCCGGAAGCGCCGAGTTCGGCGAAGTCGAGCGTGCCGCCGAGCAGGCCCTGGATGACGCCGTCATAGTCGGCGGCCGGGAACAGCGAAACCTTCTCGAAGCCGAATTCGGCCTTCAGGTGATCGGCCAGGCACTGGTAGTTGCGCAGCCGGTCGGTTTCGTTTTCACCGCCGAGAATGCCGACGCGAAATTCCTTCATGTCGGCGGCGTGGGCCATGCTGGTGGCCATGGCGAGCACCGAAACGGCACCGAAAACCATCTTCCTGAACATTGATATCTCTCCTGTAAGTTCCGGCCCCGCGCCGGCAGCGTTCTTGATCTTGACAAGTGCCCTTGACGCGGGCGGACGATCCAGGCTGCTCGCTATTGGCCCTTACTGGGCTCAGTATCCCGGGAATGCGGGCTCGAGCGGTCCGGCGGATGCGGCGATCTTCTGCTTGAAGGCAACACTGGTGGAGGTGATGACCTCCGATATCTCGCCGCCATTGCTGTCGGCGCCATAGACAAGACGCACGGCTTGGCGGTCGAGCTCTTCGGGCGGCCCGTCGAAGACGACCTTGCCGGCGGCCATGCCGATGATGCGGTTGCAATAGGTGCGGGCGGTATCGAGCGTATGCAGATTGGTGACAACGGTGATGCCTTCGCGCAGATTGATGTCCTGCAGAGAATCCATCACCACCTTGGCGTTGAGCGGGTCGAGCGAGGCGATCGGCTCGTCGGCGAGGATCACCCTGGGCTGCTGCATCATGGCGCGGGCGATGGCGACGCGCTGCTGCTGGCCGCCCGACAGCGTGCCGGCGGGCTGAAGTGCGGTGCGGGCGATGTCGAGCCGCTCGAGCGCGGCGACCGCCTCCGCGCACTCGGCGCGCGAAAACATGCCCAGAAGATTGGACAGGGTCGAACGGTGGTTCAATTTGCCGAGCAGCACGTTGGTCAGCACATCGAGGCGCGGCACCAGGTTGAACTGCTGGAAGATCATGGCGCAGTCGCGCTGCCAGCGCCGCAGCGGCGAGCCGCGCAGCCGGGAGACCTCGGCGCCGTCAAAAAAAATCGACCCCTGGCTGGGGTCGACAAGACGGTTGATCATGCGAAGAAGAGTGGATTTGCCGGCGCCCGAACGACCGATGACGCCGACCATCTGCCCTTGCGGGATCGAGATGTTCACGTCGCTGACTGCGGTGTTCTTGCCAAATCGTCGGCTGACGCCGCGGATTTCGAGCGTGGCAGAGTTTGCTGACATGGGCTGGTTCCAGTCCGGTCCATATTGATCGTCAGGCACTCGCCTAACGCAACCACATGAACCTGCCGTGTCGCGATGATGTCAGTTTTGTTACGCTCCACAGGCGCGGCGACTGGCGCCTTGCGGGCGATCAGCCGAGCAGCAGCAATTCCTCGAAATGCTTCATGTCGCGGAACGCGCAGAAGGCGGGAGCCTTGATCTCGATCACCGGCGCCTGGCGCGCGAAAAGCGCCAGGCAACCGTCAAACAGCGCCTGCCACGCGGCGGCCCTATCATCATCAAAGCGCTGGATCTGATAGGCGAAGGTGATGTGGAAGACGTAGGTGTCGTGATCGGGATGCCGGTAGCCAAACGGCACCGCGAGCGCATCGCGCCATGCACGCATGATGCGCGCATCCTCGTCGGTCGCGCCGGCAACGGTGAGGCCGGTCGGCAGGATCTCGACAACCTTGATGTTGAAAGGGCCGAAGCCCTGGAACTCCTTCAGGCGCTCCAGATAGAGGCGGGTCATGGCGTCGATGCTGGTGTCGAGCGGCACGTCCCGCGGCCAGAAGGGCAGGCGACGGCGATATTCGATTATGCCCTGGAACAAGGTCATGTGCAGGCTGGAGACCGGCGTGAAGGCGAGACGGTCGGCATCAGGCATTGCCAGCATCTTCTCGCGGACGGCCAACACCACCGCCTCCGACGGCGAGCCGCTGACGAGGTGGCTGACCACCGTGTTGCCGGGCTCGAGGAGAAAGTTGCCCGACGCGTCGTAGCGGGTGCCGAGATGCGTTGGCGGGGGCGGATTGGAGCCGGCAAAGAATCCGGCGAGCGAGGGTCTGACGGTGTCGAGCATGGCGATCTCCTTGAAGGAGATCGCGTCCTGTCCGAGTCCTGTGTCAAGGGTGTGAAGGCCGAATCGATCCCCTGACGGAGGAATCGCCCAATCTGCTAGCAGTTGAAGCAGCCCATGTTACTAGCGACAAACAATACGAAGAGGATTACGAGCCCAGCTGCTAATAGAGCCAACCCAAAGAGCGCCGCTACGATCACCGCACCGGGACCAGCTTCTCTCCACCGGTAAATACTGCGCACCACGACCAAAAGCCCAAGCGCCGCCAGCGCAATTCCGATGCAGAGAACCACTAGCAAAGATCGCTGACCATTACCCATAGGCTATGGCTATTCGGCATTTATTGCTAGGAAATTAAGCCTTTTTTTTAATTATTCATGTTGTTACACGCGCTATCTTTCAATGGCAATTTGTTGAAGCGCCAACGGCCGTGAATATCGGTCGCGTCAGCCGTATTTCTCCAGAAACGCCTCGGCCGACAGTTTCCGGAAATCGTCGAGCGTGGCACGCAGCCTCGCATGGTCCCAGTCCCACCAGGCCAGCGCCTGATAGCGCTCAGCGGTGCGGCGGTCGAAGCGTTCGCGGATCGGCTTTGCCGGCACGCCGGCGACGATGGTGTAAGGCGCGACATCCCTGGACACGACGGCGCCGGCGCCGACCGCCGCACCATCACCGACGGTGACGCCGGGCAGGACGGTCGAGCCGTGGCCGAGCCAGGTGTCGTGGCCGATGGTGACGCGCTTGGCGCGGCGCTCGGCGAAGAATTCGCTCTCATGCTCGGCATCGTCCCAATAGTCGGAGGCGCGGTAGGTGAAGTGGTGCAGCGTCGGCCGCCAGGTCGGGTGGTTGGTCGCATTGAGGCGCACGCTGGCGGCGATGTTGGCAAACTTGCCGATCGTCGCGCACCAGATCGCGCAGTCCTGCATCATGTAGGAATAGTCGCCGAGCTCGCTTTCCGAAACCCGGCTGCGGTCGGCGATCTCGGTCCAGCGGCCGAGTGTCGAGTTGTGGACCTCCGCCGTCGGGTGGATCAGCGGCGTCTCCGATAGCTTCCTGGTCATGCGGCGATTTTTCCCGGAGCGAAGGCGGTAACGTCGATGATGCGGTCGGCCACCGCCTCGCGCACATCGTGATCGTGGAAGATGCCGAGCAGGGCGACGCCCGCCGCCTTCTTGGCGGCGATGAGTTCGATCACCACGTCGCGGTTCGTCGCGTCGAGCGATGCGGTCGGCTCGTCGAGCAGCAGGATGGGGTGCTCGGTGATGAAGCCTCGCGCGATGTTGACACGCTGCTGCTCGCCGCCCGAGAAGGTTGCCGGTGGCAGCATCCAGAGTTTTTCCGGCAGGTTGAGCTGGGCCAGCAACGCGCGTGCCTTGGCTCGGGCTGCCTCGCGCTCCTCACCGCGTTCAACCAGTGGCTCAGCGACGACGTCGAGAGCCGAGACGCGCGGCACGGTGCGCAGGAACTGGCTGACATAGCCGATCGTTTGCCGGCGTACGGCAAGCACGGTGCGCGGGCTGGCATGGGCGAGGTCGATCAGTCCGTCCTCGTGCCTGACGATGATCTGGCCTTCGTCGACGGCGTAGTTGCCGTAGAGCATCTTCAGGATCGAACTCTTGCCGGCGCCGGACGGACCACCGAGCACGGTGCATTCGCCCGCCTTGATCGAGAACGAGACACCCGCGACGACAGGGAGTTTGATGCCGTCGCGCAGATGCATGGTGAAGCTTTTGGCAACGTCGGAAACAACGAGTGGGGTCGGCATCAGAAGGTTCTCCAATCGTCAATCGTCGGCGGGACACGCGCCATCATCACACCTGCAAAATCGAGGAAACGAGCAATTGCGTGTAGGGCGCGCGCGGGTCGTCGAGGACGCGGTCGGTGAGGCCGCTTTCGACGACGCGGCCGTCCTTCATCACCATCATGCGCTGCGACAGCAGCCGCGCCACGGCGAGGTCGTGGGTGACGACGATCGCGGCAAGGCCGAGGTCCGTGACCAAGCCGCGCAAGAGATCAAGCAGGCGGGCCTGCACCGAGACATCCAGGCCGCCGGTCGGCTCATCCATGAACACCAGCCGTGGCCCGGTGACGAGATTGCGGGCGATCTGCAGCCGCTGACGCATGCCGCCGGAAAAGGCGCGCGGTTCGTCGTCGATGCGGTCTTCCTCGATCTCGACGCGCGACAGCCAGTCGACCGCGGTAGCGCGGATCTTGCCGTAGTGGCGGTCGCCGACCGCCATCAGCCGTTCGCCGACATTGGCGCCGGCCGAGACCGTCATGCGCAGGCCGTCGGCTGGGTTCTGATGGACAAAGCCCCAGTCGGTGCGCATCAGGAAGCGGCGCTCGGCCTCGCTCATGCGGTAGAGCTCGCGGAACTGGCCGTCGCGCATGCGGTAGCTGGCTGTGCCGGAGGAAGGCAGCAGCCGCGTCGACAGGCAGTTGAGCAGCGTCGTCTTGCCGGAGCCGGACTCGCCGACGACAGCCAGAACCTCGCCCGGCCACAGGTCGAAGGAGACATTGTCGCAGCCGACCCGCGAGCCATAGAACTTGGAGAGCGCCGAGACGCGCAGCAGCGGTTCGTCGGTCATTGCGCCGGCTCCATGTTTCCTGCTGCAAGATCGGTTTCGGGGGCAAGGTGGCCGCGATGGCCGTCGGCGCGCCGCTTCTCGCAATAATCGGTGTCGGAGCAGACGAACATGTGGCCGCCATGGTCGTCGAGGATGACCTCGTCGAGATAGACATTCTCGGCCGCGCACAGCGCACAGGGCTGATCGAAAGTCTGCACCTCGAACGGATGATCCTCGAAGTCGAGGCTCACCACATCGGTGAAGGGCGGCACGGCGTAGATGCGCTTTTCGCGGCCGGCGCCGAACAGCTGCAGGGCCGGCGAGCGGTGCATCTTGGGATTGTCGAATTTTGGCGTCGGCGACGGGTCCATCACATAGCGGCCCTCGATCTTGACCGGATAGGCATAGGTGGTGGCGATGCGGCCGTGCTTGGCGATGTCCTCATAGAGCTTCACATGCATGAGGCCGTATTCTTCCAGCGCATGCATTTTCCGCGTTTCGGTCTCGCGCGGCTCGAGGAAGCGCAGCGGTTCGGGGATGGGCACCTGGTAGACCAGCACCTGGCCCGCCGTGAGTGGATGTTCGGGGATGCGGTGACGGGTCTGGATGATGGTGGCGGTGGCGGTATCGGTGGTGACCGCGACGTTAGCGACTTTCTTGAAGAAGGCGCGGATCGACACGGCATTGGTGGTGTCATCGGCGCCCTGGTCGATGACCTTGAGCACATCGTCGGGGCCGATAATCGACGCGGTGACCTGCACGCCGCCAGTGCCCCAGCCATAGGGCATCGGCATTTCGCGCGAGGCGAACGGCACCTGGTAGCCCGGAATGGCGATGCCCTTGAGGATCGCGCGGCGTATCATCCGCTTGGTCTGCTCGTCGAGATAGGCGAAGTTGTAGGTGGCGATGTCTGTCGGTTGCGCAGTCATTCCGCTGCCTCCTTTTTTTCTTCCGCCTTCGCTGGATTCTCGCGTGCTTCGTACTCGGCGCGCATGCGACGTACGAGATCGAGTTCGGCCTGGAAGTCGACGTAGTGCGGCAGCTTCAGGTGCTCGACGAAGCCGGTGGCCTGGACATTGTCGGAGTGCGAGATGACGAACTCCTCGTCCTGGGCGGCGGCGACGATATCCTCGCCGAGCTCGGAGGCGCGCAAGGCGCGGTCGCAGAGCGCCATGGCCATCGCCTTGCGTTCGCTCTGGCCGAAGACGAGGCCGTAGCCGCGGGTGAATTGCGGCGGCGCCTTGGCCGAGCCCTTGAACTGATTGACCATCTGGCATTCGGTGACGCGCACCATGCCGAGCGGCACGGCGAAAGGCAGTTCGGGAACGTCGAGCTCCAGCTCGACCTCGCCGATGCGGATTTCGCCGACAAAGGGATGGTTGCGGGCATAGCCGCGCTGGGTGGAATAGCCGAGCGCCAGCAGAAAACCTTCGTCGCCGCGCGACAGTGCCTGCAGGCGGATGTCGCGCGCCATCGGGAATTCCAGCGGCTCGCGTGTGATGTCGCCGGGAACATGATCCCCAGGCATGTCGCCATCGGGCTCGATCAGGCCTTCGCGGGCAAGGATAGCCGAGACACGCGGCATCGCCTGGGCTTCCGTCTCGCGCCGCAAGGGCTCGGCGACATCGACACCGGCGGCGAGCTCGGGGTCGAGCAGGCGGTGGGTGTAGTCGAAGGTCGGGCCGAGCAACTGGCCACCGGGCAGATCCTTGTAGGTCGCCGACACACGCCGCTCGACCAGCATGGTGCTGGTGTCGATCGGTCTGGAATAGCCGAAGCGCGGCAGCGTGGTGCGGTAAGCGCGCACCAGGAAGATCGCCTCGATCATGTCGCCGCGCGCCTGAACGATGGCTAGCGCGGCCAGTTCCCTGTCATAGAGCGAGCCTTCGCTCATCACCCGGTCGACGCCGAGCGCCAGCTGTTCCACGATCTGGTCGAGGCGAAGCGGGGGCACCGAGCGGTCGCCGCGCCGGCGGTCGGCAAGCAGGCTGTGGGCGTTGGCAATGGCGGCTTCGCCACCTTTTACCGCGACATACATCTTACGCCTCCATCGTCTTGATACGCGTCGTGCGCGGCAGGCAGGCTATGCGGTCCGATGTGGCGAGGATGATGTCGACGCCGCGCGGAAAGCGCCTGATATTCTGCTTCCACTGCTCGACGAAATGGCGCGGCATCTGTGCCGGCGCGATCGTGGCGCTGGTTTCGATGCCCGGGCCTTCCAGCAGTAACGGAGTGCCTGAAACGAGGTCGCCGACCTGCAGGATCAGCGTCGTCGATCGGTCGGGATAATCCTGCGTGCCCTGCGAAAAACCGTCGAGCGCCATCATCTCGGCCGGCGTGGCAACAAACGCGAAATGCGCGTCGGCCGGCGTGTTGGCCAGCGGCGCGCCTGTGTGGAAACCAAGCCAGGACCCGATCGCGGCGGAGGCATGCAGGGGAGGGTCGAGCCAGAGCGGCGTGTCGTTGTCGCATAGCGCCAGTGCTACGGCGCCCGACGTCGCCGAGAGCGGAGCCGGTGGGCGGGCCAGGGGTGGCAAGGGGTGGACACTGCCCGGCCGCGCCATGGCATCCATGACGGCCCGAAACACGGTCTGAGCGTTGAAGACCGGATCGGCGAAACCGCCCTCGATCGATTGCGCAGCGATATCCATCAATCTTCTCCGCGAACCATGGTGAAGAAATCCACCTTCGTTGCCGCCGTCTCGGCGCGGCGTTTTTCCTGGACAGCGGCAAGCGCCGACCGCAAAGGCGCGATCAGCCTGGTCTCGACCTCGGTGCGGCGGGCAGGGTCCTGCCAGAGCGCGTCGGCTATTGCTCCCAGCTTCGCCTTCTGCTTGTCGCGGCCAAGCGCGTAGCAATGGCCGACCTGCCCGGATGGCAGCCGGACAGTGGCACGCGTGACGGTCGCCTCGCCGACATTGAAGGGCGCGCCGCCGCCGCCGATGCGGCCACGCAGCGTGACCAGGCCCGTCTCGGGACCGCGCAGAAGTTCGGCTTGCGAAGGCAGGCCGGACTCGTTCCAGAGCCGCACGATGTCGTCGCCGCTCGATTGCGCCAGCGTCGCCATGGCGGCCTTGCGCTCGGCCTGGTCGCGGCCTTCCTGTCCTCGCATCGCCAACTTCCTCTCAGCTAAATTTGTCTATTGATATAGACAACTATACAAATTATACATATTACCTAACGCGAGTCCATGACGGGTGCGTGACAGGCCGGGGGGCAAAACATGATCGGGCATGATGTGGCCGACAGCATCGAGCGGCGCAGCGGCGTCTCACTGTGGCGCCAGATCGCCGACAGGATCCTGCAGTCCATCGCCGCCGGCGATTTCGCCGAAAACGCCGCGCTGCCGCCCGAAGTCGCGCTGGCCGAGCGCTACGGCGTCAACCGTCACACCGTACGCAGCGCCATATCGGCCCTCGTGCAGGAGGGCGTGCTGCGGGCCGAGCAGGGACGCGGCACCTTCGTCCTGTCACGCAAGCGGCTGTCCTATCCGATTGGCGCGCGGACACGCTTTTCGGCTGGCCTGCAGGGGCAGACGTCGGAACGGCACATCGTGCTGCTCGCTTCGTCGGTCGAGCCCGCCAGCCAGCGCGTGGCCGAAGGCCTTGGCCTTGCCAGGGGTGCCGAGGTGATCCGGTTGGAGACACGCGGCGAGGCTGACGGACGGCCAGTGTCGCGCGCCGCTGGATGGTTCGATGCCCGGCGCTTTGCCGGCATCGACAAGGCGATGGCGCAAACCGGTTCTATCACCGCCTCGCTCGCACGTTTCGGTATCGACGATTATCTCAGGCAATCGACCGTGCTCTCGGCGCGCCATGCCGACGCCGCCGATCTCGCCGATCTCGATCTGCAGCCGGGCGCCATCGTGCTGGTCACGGTTGCGGTCAACGTCACACCCGACGGCCAGCCGATCCAGTTTTCGGAGTCGCGTTTTCCGGCCGAGCGGGTGGAGTTGAAGCTGTCGGCGCTGTAGGGCTATCCGATCTCGATCACGGCCTTGATCAGGCCCGACTTTTCATGCGCCCAGCGTGCGAGATCTCCTGGCGTATCGGCCAGCGTGGTGCGGTGGGTGACAAGCTTGGCCAACGGCACGGCACCATTGCGGATCGAGGCCGCGACATGGTCGAAGTCGGCGCGCAACGCATTGCGGCTGCCGATCAATGTCATTTCTCGCTTGTGGAACTCGGGATCGGAAAAAACAATATCGTCCTTGACGACGCTGACCAGCACCAGCGCTCCGCCATGCGCGACGTGGGCAAAGGCAGATTGAACCGATCGCGTGTTGCCGGTGGCGTCGAAGACCACGTCGAAGCCTTCGCCGTCGGTCGCATCACGCACCAGATCGGACACGGGTCCTTGCGAGCCGTCGAGAATCGAAAAGCCGAGTTCACTCGCCGCGAAGACCAGTCTTTCGGTGCTCATGTCGAGAAGTGTCACGTCCAACCCGGCAATGCGGGCGAAGATGGCGGTGCCGAGCCCGATCGGGCCAGCGCCGATGACCAGGGTGCGGGCGCCAGGCTCGGCCCGGGCGCGCCGGACGGCATGCGCGCCGATGGCCAGGAATTCGACGGCGGCGGCGTCGGCGAGCGACAGGCCGTTGGTGGGATAGAGATTCTTAGCCGGCACCAGGATCTGTTCGCACATCGCGCCGTCGCGGTGCACGCCGAGCACTTCGATCCTGACACAGCAATTGGGCTTGCCGTGCCGGCAGGCGATGCATTTACCGCAGGAAAGGTAGGGGTTGATGATCACCGGTTCGCCAAGGGCGAGGTCGACGCCTTCGCCCCGCTCGGTCACTGTGCCGGAGACTTCATGGCCCATGATGCGGGGATAGGCGAGGAAAGGGTGCTTACCCTCGAAGATATGGTAGTCGGTGCCGCAGATGCCGACATGACTGACCGCCACCAGGGCCCAGCCGGGAGGCGGGGCGCCGGGAGCCGGGTGGTCTTCGACAACAAGGTCGCCGGGCGAGCGGCAGACGACGGCTTTCATGCTTTGATCCAGTCTGTTCAAGAAATCGCCGGCCCGCGCCAGGCCGGCGATCGATTGGAATGCGTCATTTGCCGCGGCGGCGCAGTCCGTCGAAGTAGACGATGATGATGATCAGCGCGCCGGTGATGATGCGCTGCCAGAACGAGTTGACGTTGAGCAGGTTGGCGCCGTTGTTGATGGTGGCCAGGATGAAGGCGCCAAGCAGCGGCCCGTGCACCGAGCCGACCGCGCCGAACAGCGAGGTGCCGCCGATGACCGAAGAGGCGATCGCCTGCAGTTCCCAGCCCTCGGCCTGGGTCGGGTTGCCGATGCCGATGCGGGCGGCGAGCAGCACGCCGACGAAGGCCGCGCACAGGCCGGACAGCGTATAAGCCATGTAGATGGTGCGCTGGACATTGACGCCGGACAGGCGCGAGGCCTCGGCGTTGGAGCCGACCGAAAAGAGGTAGCGGCCCCAACGGCTGTGATGCAGGAAGACATAGGCGGGCACACCCACCAGGATCACCATCCAGAACAAATTGGGGATGCCGATAAAGGAATTGCGCGAGAAGGCGGTAAAGCTGTCGCTGTTGATGTTGATCGAGTTGCCGTTGGTCATCAAAAGGCCGATGCCGCGCAGCGAGGTCAGCGTCGCCAGCGTGATGATGAACGGCGGCAAGCCCATCTTGACGATGCCGAAGCCATGGAAAAGGCCGATGGCGACACCGACGAGCAAGGTGATCAGGATGGCGACCGCGATCGGAACGCCGGCATTGATCAGCATGGCGACGACGACGGTGGCGAAGCCGACCACCGCGCCGACCGACAGATCGATGCCGCCGGTGATGATGACGAAGGTCTGGCCGACCGCCATGATGGCGATCATCGAGCCCTGCCGCAGAAGATTGGCGATGTTGTTGCCCGAGGCGAAGCTTGGCGTCGCCAGGGACAGGACGATCCAGAGCAGCACCAGCAGCGCCAGCAGCGTCAGCCCGAACAGGACGTTGTAGTTGCGCTTCGGTTTTTCGGCGGGGATCGCCTCGATGCTCATGTCTGTCCTCCCAGTTTTTCTTGTTTCTCGGCGAGCGCCTGCGTGAGAATGTCCTCGTGACTGGCGGTGTGGAACCCGTGCGTGGCCACCAGCTTGCCGCGCCGGAACACGTGCAGCGTGTCGGCCAGTTCGTAGACCTCCGGCAAATAGGACGAGATCAGGATGATGCCGGCGCCCTTCGACAACAGCTCGCCGAACAGGCGATAGATCTCCGCCTTGGTGCCGACATCGACGCCGACCGTCGGTTCGTCGAAGATGAACAGCTTGGCGCCGTGCGCCAGCCATTTGCCGATGACGATCTTCTGCTGGTTGCCGCCCGAAAGGCTCGACGCCAGCGCCCCGCGCGTCGGCGTCTTGATCCTCAGGCCGGCGATCTGACGGTCGGCCTCGGCCTTCTCTTTCGCGTTCGAGATCAACAGATTGCTGGAGATGCGCTTGTAGATCGGCAAATTGAGGTTGAGGCCGACCGGCAGATTGAGGCAAAGGCCCTGGTCGCGGCGGCTTTCCGGCGCCAGTGCCATGCCGAGCTTGATAGCGTCGTGCTCGGAGTTGATCTGGACGTCCTTGCCTTCCCACAGGATCTGGCCGGCCGACTTCTTGTGACGTCCATAGAGCGAGGTGACAAACTCGCTGCGGCCGGCGCCGATCAGTCCATAGAGGCCGACGATCTCACCGGCACGCACCGTCATCGAGATGTTCTCGAAGCCTTTGCCCGACAGGTTCCTTGTTTCGACGATCGGAGCGCCCGGCGTGAAATGCTCCTTGTGATAGACCTGTTCGATAGAGCGGTTGATCATCATCTTGACCAGCTCGGCATCATTGGTCTCGGCGATATTGCGTGTGCCGACCAGCGTGCCGTCGCGCAGCACGGAAACCCGGTCGGCGAGTTCGAAGACCTCCTCCATGCGATGGCTAATGTAGATGATCGTCACGCCTTCACCCTTCAGGCGCCGGATCAGCGTGAAAAGCTGGTCGGCCTCCTTGCGGGTGAGGTAGGCCGTGGGTTCGTCGAAGATCAGGAATTTGGTGCCGCGCACCGTGGCGCGGGCAGCGGCGATCAGCTGTTGCTGGCCGATGGTGAGATCACCCAGCATGACATGCGCCGGCAGGTCGAAGCCGAGATCGTCGATGATCGTCTGCGCTTCCCTGACCATGGCGCGCTGCTGCAGGATGCCGAAACGGGAATTTTCCTCGCCAAGGAACATGTTGGCGGCGACCGTCAGGTGACGGCACAGCACGACTTCCTGGTGCACGGCATTGATGCCGAGCGCCATCGCTTCATGCGGCGTCGCCAGGGCTGCCGGCTGGCCTTCCCAGAGGACCTCGCCAGAGGTGCGCGGCATGACGCCGGTCAGGAGTTTGATGAGGGTCGATTTGCCGGCGCCGTTCTCGCCGACGATGGCGTGGATTTCGCCTGACTTGAAGGCGAGATTGACCGGCTTCAGCGCATGGGTGCCGGGGTAGCGTTTTTCCAGCCCGCGCAGTTCGAGGATGGTCCTGCCGGGTTCCAGCACGGGGGCCGGATGCAGTTCCTGCGCCGTCGGCGTCATGACAATCCTCCCAGATTGGCCTCGCGGTTGGCATTCGGCGAGGCTGCGGTCGTCTTTCAGGCGAAGGCCAAACGGGCTGATCGCCAAGCCGCTTTGGCGGCGGATGCTTCCGGGGCCTCTAGCCCCGGAAGCGGTTTTGAACGCCGGCTGCTTAAAGCTTGGGATTGAGCAGCGCGTCGATCTTGGGGTCCTTCATATTGGCCTTGGTCACCAGATTGGCGCCGGTGTCCACATTGGCCTCGACCTTTTCGCCCTTCGAGGCGGCGAGCGCGGTCTTGATGCCGTCATAGCCCATCCGGTAGGGATCCTGGACGACGAGGGCGGAAATGACGCCGTCGTTGAGGAACTTGATCAGCTTCTCGTCGCTGTCGAAGCCGACCAGCGCCAGCTTGCCGCCAAGGTTGTTCTCGGCGACGGCCTGGCCGACGCCCTGCGCCATGATCAGGTTGGAGGCGAAGATGCCCTTGAGGTTCGGATTGGCTGTGATCAGGTCGGTGGCGATGTTGAGGCCGGTGGTGGCCTGGCCGTCGGCGTATTTGTCGGCGACCAGCTTCAGGCCGGGATATTTTGCCTTGAGCTGCTCGGTGAAGCCCTGCTTGCGCTGTTCGAGCGAGCCGGCGCCGGGAGCGTTGGTGATCAGGGCGACGTCGCCCTCGATCTTGCCGCCATTGGCGGCGCCGATGGCGGCGGCAAGGCCGTCCGCGGCGACGCGTCCGCCCTGCACGTTGTCGGTGGTCAGGAACGAGGTGAAGGCCTTGGAGTCGGCGCCGGAGTCGATGCCGATGACCTTGACCTTGGCGGCCGCTTCATCGATCGGCTTGCCCAGCGCCTTGAACTCGGTGGGCGCGATCACGATTGCGGCCGGGTTGCTGGCGACGGCGTTCTCGAGGATCGAGACCTGGCCGTTGACGTCGGTCTCGGCCTGGGCGCCGAGTTCCGGCACGTTGATGCCGAGATCCTTGCCGGCCTTGCGGGCGCCGGCCAGAACGATCTGCCAGTAGAAGGACGTGGTGTCCTTGACGATGATCGGGATAGTCACATCCGCCGCCGAAACCGGTGCGGTATGCATGACGCCGGTGAGCATCGATGCTGCCGCCAGGGCCATGACGGCGCGGCGGTTGAGAATGCTGGTCACGAATTTCATAGGATCCTCCCTAAGTCGCCCGGTGAACGTTAACGGAAGCTCCGTCCGGATAGGCGTAGCCCAAACAGAACTTTATCAATAAAAAACAGTTGCACCGTTTTGATAGTGCATCGATCCAGCCGATGCAAGCGGTGTTTCAGCCAGTTCTTCCAGACAATGACTCCCCTAGCGGCGGCTTCTCCCTTGTCGCGGTCAGGCGCTCCCGTTTCCGTTCTGTAAAGCCATGGAATATTAATTCCATAGCTCAGTCAATATGGAATGTTCATTCTTCTTTGGATCGCGACATCGCGAAGGCGGGTCGCGCGCCCGTGCACATCGCGACGATGCGCTTCAATGCAGTTCCTGCACCACCGTGTAGGGACGATACCTGGCATAGTCCGTCTCCGGCACGTCGATATCGAGCAGTTCGAGGTTGCGCGTCAGGTTTGCCAATTTTGCGGTACCGGTCAGCACAGTGGCGACCGCGGGTTCGTGCAAAGGAAACTGGAACGCGGCGGCGGGCAGCGGGTAGCCACCTTCAGCGGCGATCTTCTCCATGGCATCGACACGGTCGAGAACATCGCGGCTGGCGGGCTGGTAGTCGAAATGCGCCCCTTGCACCGGCCCGGTCGCCAATATGCCTGAGTTGAAAACCCCGCCAATGACAAGCGAGGTCCGTTGCGCCCGGCACAGCGGCAGCAATTCGGCTTCCGCGCTGCGGTCGAGCAAGGAATAGCGGCTGGCGAGCAGGATGCAGTCGAGCGGCGCGCGGCGCATCACGTCGAGGCAGATCTGGACTTCATTGACGCCGAGCCCGTAGGCGGAAATCGTGCCGGCCCGCTTCAGCTCCTCGAGCGCCTTGAGGCCGCCGTCCATCAACTGGCGAAAGTGCAATTTGGTTTTCTCGACACCGTGCGTGTAAACGCCGATATCGTGGACAAACAGGATGTCTATCCTGTTTAGCCCAAGGCGCGCATAGCTGAACTCGACCGAGCGCATGATGCCGTCATAGGAATAGTCGTAGTCCAGCGCGAAGGGCAGCGGATCGACATAGGAGTGGTCTGGCACCTGATCTTCGGGCACCGGGTGAAGCAGGCGGCCGACCTTGGTCGACAACACATAGGAATCACGTGGCTTGTAGCGCAGGAAATCGCCGAAGCGCCGTTCCGACAGGCCGAAACCGTAGAAGGGCGCGGTGTCGAAATAGCGCAGGCCCGCCTCCCAGGCACCCTGCAGCGTTTCCATTGCCGCTTCGCGCGAACACGCCCGGTAGAGGCCGCCGATCGCGGCGCCTCCGAAACTGACTTCGGTGACCTCCAACGCGGTCTGGCCGATGCGGCGTTTTTCCATGCGCAACCTCCCTATCCCGGCCACTTGTCCGGCCGGGCAGTCTATCAGACATCAATCGAAATCAGAGCGTCGCGCCGAGATGCCAGGGCACGAATTCGTTGTCCCCGTAGCCAAAATCCTCGCTCTTGGTCTTGCGGCCCGAAGCCGTCTCGACGATCAGTTCGAAGATCTCCCGGCCCATGCCGGCAATGGTCTTTTCGCCGGAGGCAATGACGCCGCAATTGACGTCCATGTCCTCTTCCATCTGGTGATACATGGTCGAGTTGGTGGCGACCTTGATCGAGGGTGTCGGCCGGCAGCCGAAGCAGGAGCCGCGGCCGGTGGTGAAGACGATGACATTGGCGCCGCCCGCGACCTGACCGGTGGCAGAGACCGGGTCGTAGCCGGGCGTATCCATGAACACCAGCCCATTGCCGGTGACTTTCTCGGCGTAGCCGAAGACGCCGTTGAGCGGCGTCTGGCCGCCCTTGGCGACCGCGCCCAGCGACTTTTCCAGGATGGTGGTGAGGCCGCCGCGCTTGTTGCCGGGCGATGGGTTGTTGTCGATCGAGGCGCCATGCTTGGCGACGTGATCCTCCCACCATTTCACGTAGCCATCGAGCTTCTTGGCGACCTCGGGGCTTGCGGCGCGATAGGCGAGCAGGTGCTCGGCGCCATAGATTTCCGTCGTCTCGGAGAGGATGCCGATGCCGCCGACGCCAGCGAGGATGTCGACGGCCGCACCCAGCGCCGGATTGGCCGTGATACCCGACATGCCATCGGAGCCGCCGCATTGCAGGCCGACGACGATCTCGCTGACGGGGATCGGCTCGCGCTTCAACTGACCGACTTCCTCGGCGATCTCGGCCAGTACGCCCATCGCCTTTTCGACCGATTTGCGCGACCCGCCGGCATCCTGGATGTTGAAGTGGCGCTTGCCGGCGGCGGCACCCTTCTGGCCGTAAAGCGTGAGCTGGTTGACCTCGCAGCCGAGCCCGACCATCAGCACGCCGCCGAAATTCGGGTGGCGGGCATAGCCGGCAAGCGTGCGGTGCAGCACCATCATGCCGTCGCCGGTGCCGCTCATGCCGCAGCCCTGGCCATGGACGATGGGCACGAAGCCATCGATGCCGGGATATTTCGGCAAAAGGGTTCGGTTGGCGGTGTCGGCGATCGAATGGCAGACGGTGGCCGAGCAATTGACGCTGGCGATGATGCCGATGAAGTTACGGGTGCCGGCGCGACCGTCGGCGCGGCGATAGCCCATGAATGTCCGGGCGCGGTCCGCCTCCGTCGCATGCTCGGCCTCGCTTGGCGGCACCACAGGGAGGCGGCCGGCCTCGAAAACCAGATTGTGCGAATGGACATGCTCGCCGGGCGCGATGTCCTGCGTGGCGCGACCGATCGCCTGAGCGTATTTGACCACGGCTTCACCCGCGGCAATCGGCTTGATCGCCACCTTGTGGCCGGGCTCGATGACGGTGGCAGCGAGCGCGCCGCCCGGCAGCGCGGTACCGATCTCGATGCGCCCATTGGCAACGGCGACGTTGTCGGCGGGGGACAGAAGAATGGTATTCGAGACGTTCACGGGCGGTTTCCTGGGTGATCCTGGATGCGCGGATTGACACGCGCTTGTTAAGAGTTAATGTCTTTTATCGTGAAAAAACAGTTTTGCGTCAATTGTTTTTTCACGGCGGCTCCGCCCTGGGTAAGTGGTGGCGCTGCGGACGATGGAACGTCATATTGCGCTTCAAGCCGGCCGCCGCAAGCGCTGGCGTGCAATGGGTCAGGGGATGTCGAAGAGCAACAACGTCTACAAGGACGCCTATAACCGTTGTCTGAGGCTGCTCGATGAGACGCGCAGCCTGCCTTCGGAACCGGAACTTGGCGCCTTGCTGGGAGTCAGCCGCACGACCGTGCGCAGCATCCTGGCGCGCATGGAAGAGACCGGGCTGATCGCCTGGAACAAGCGCGCCAAGACGGTGCTGCGCGATCCACGTTCGGATGATTTCTTTCCCGAGGAAGAGACCGACACGCTGGCCGAGATCATCGAACGGTCCTTCATGCGCAGGCTGCTGGCCGGCGGCGCCGAGGCCGGCATGCAGATCAACGAGCTCGAACTGGCGCGCGAGATCGGCGTCGGCACCACCAGCGTACGCGAGTTCCTGATCCGCTTCTCCCGCTTCGGCCTGATCGAAAAACGCCGCAACAGCCATTGGGTGCTGAAAGGCTTCACGCGGGCCTTCGCGCTGGAACTGACCGAGATCCGCGAAATGTTCGAATTGCGCTCGGCCGCCGCCTTCACCGCGCTGCCGCAGGACAGTCCGGTATGGAGCGATCTCGATCGGCTGGAAGGGGAACACCGCGTTCTGGCACGCGAGATCGCGACGCGTTTCAATGAGTTCTCGGAGCTGGACGAGCGCTTGCACCGGCTCATTCATCGCGCCTCACGCAACCGCTTCATCGTCGATTTCTACGACGTCATCGCCATGATCTTCCACTACCACTACCAGTGGAACAAGGCGCAGGAACGCGAGCGCAACGAAGTCGCGATCGGCGAGCATCTGGCCTATATCGAGGCGCTCAAGTCGCGCGATCTCGGCAAGGTCGATGCCGCCTGCCGCAAGCACCTGAAGTCGGCCCGCCAGACATTGCTGACCTCCATCCCGGAAAGCCGGCCATCCCAAAAGAACTGATCCTGCCGTGTTGCCGCAGCATGGAATTGCCGATTTTCGACCTCTGGCTGCCGTGGTAGGGATAGTCATCGATCGTTTGAAGAGGCAAATGGTGAACCGCCGGGAGAGACGCTGGAGCATGCCGGTCGCGCTTGTCGCGGCCTGTCTGCTGTTGCTCCAGTCGACACTTGGTACGTTCGCCTTCAGCATCGGGCCTGATACCGCGCAGCTCGATGCCTTCGGCAACGTCATCTGTACCCATGACGGCGCCACACAGCTTCCCGGCGGCGACCAGCACCCGTCCCATCCGCCGGCCTGCTGCACACTCGGCTGCAGCATGTTTTCGCCGGCCTTTGCGCCGCCGGCCGATGCCGGGCTTGCGCTTGCGTCCCTTTCCTTCGAGACCGTCGCCTTCGTCTTCCCGGCGACCACGCATCTCGACTTCGCCCGCGAACGCTCCCCATCGAACCCGCGCGCGCCGCCATTGGCGGCTTGAGCCTGCTTGCTTGCGGAACCTTTCGCGAGCGTACTCATCCAAGATCAAGCATTCGCGACCGGCGACGGCGCGATCATCACGTCATGGAGCAACCATGTCCCATTCTTTCCGCATATCGGCGGGCACTTTGTTCGGCCGCACCCTGTCTCGCTTCAAAGCCGATCTCGGCATTGCCGCGTTGGCCCTCGCGCTTGTCTTCCTGGGCGCCCAGGCCGTCCTGGCGCATGAATTCAAGGTCGGCGATCTCGAAATCGAACATCCCTGGTCGCGCGCCACGCCGGCCGGCGCCAAGGTGGCCGGCGGCTATTTCACCATCGTCAACAAGGGCAGTACACCAGACCGGCTGCTGTCGATTTCCTCCGACGTCTCGGAAAAGGCCGAGCTGCATCAAATGGGCGTCAAGGACGGCGTCATGACCATGCGGCCGGTGGATGGTGGCCTGGAAGTCCCGGCAGGCGGCAAGGTGGCGCTGGCGCCGGGAGGCTACCACCTGATGTTCATCGGCCTGAAGCGGCAACCCAAGCAGGGTGAAAAATTCGCCGCCACACTGACCTTCGAGAAGGCCGGCACGGTCAATATCGAGTTCGCCGTCGAAGGCATGGGCGAAATGGGCGGCATGGACGACCACGCCAATTGATCGCGCCGATCACCAATTTTGAAATCAGAGGGACCATCATGAACAAATATCTTTTGGCGGCCGGCGCGTTTCTCGTGCTGGGGACAAATGCCGCCTTCGCGCACATCACGCTCGAGACCCAGGAGGCGGCAGTCGGCTCGACCTACAAGGCTGTACTGCGCGTGCCGCACGGTTGCGACGGCAAGGCCACGACGGCGGTGCGCGTGCAGATCCCGGAAGGGGTGATCGCGGTGAAGCCGATGCCCAAGTCGGGCTGGACGCTGCAGACCAAGAAGGGCAAGTACGAGAAATCGTACCAGCTCTACGGCCAGGCGGTTGCCGATGGGGTCAAGGAAGTCGACTGGAGCGGCGGCAATTTGCCGGATGAATTCTACGACGAGTTCGTCTTCCGCGCGACGCTGACGGCCGACCTGCCCGCCGGCCAGAAGCTGTACTTCCCGGTGGTGCAGGAATGCGGCGATGCCGCGGCCCGCTGGATCGAGATTCCGGCGGCCGGACAGGATGAGGACGCGCTGGAGAACCCGGCGCCCGGCATCAAGCTCACGCCGAAGAAATAGCTTTTCTCCCTGGCGCTCTGCTTGTCGGAGCGCCGCATCCCCATGGCATGGCATGATCGCAATACCTTCCTGGATAGCCGATACGAACAGCAAGCTCGTCGGCTGGATTGCCGGCGGGCTGCTCGCCGCGGCCATGGCGTTCATCGTCATGGCCTCGACAAGCCCGGCCCTTGCCCATGCGGCGCTGATCAAGACCGATCCGGCCGACGGTGCGGTGCTGGCGCAGGCCCCGGCGCGGTTCTCGCTGACCTTCAGCGAGCCGGTCTCGCCGTTGGTGCTGACGTTGGTGATGCCCGACGGCACCCCGGTTCCGCTGACCCACTTCCGTCTCAGCGACCAGACGGTCGAGATCGACAATCCGCGGGCGCTCAAATCCGGTACGCATGTGCTGAGCTGGCGTGTCATTTCCGCCGACGGCCATCCGGTCGGCGGCTCGCTGCTGTTTTCCGTCGGCGCGCCAAGCGAGCCGCCGACCGTCTCCGAGGCGATTGACTGGCCGCTGCGGTCGGCGATCTGGATCGGCAAGGTTTTTCTCTACATAGGCCTTTTCCTCGGCATTGGCGGCGCGTTCGCCTTTGCCTGGCTGGCCGGGGATGGCCGTGCCGGCCAGCGCTTTGTCGCGGCCGCGATCTTGTGCGGGCTGGTGGCGGCGCCCTTGTCGCTGGGCTTTCAGGGTCTCGATGCGCTGGGGGCGCCGCTCTCCCATCTGGCGCAGCCGGTGATCTGGCGCACCGGGCTCGGCACCAGCTTCGGCTGGACGGTGCTGATCGCCCTGGTCGCCTTGGGACTTGGCCTGCTGTCGCTGGCCGGACCGCGCGCGGCCGCCAGGCCGCTTGCCCTTGCCGGACTGGCTGGCGTCGGCGTCGCACTCGCCGCCAGCGGCCATGCCAGTGCCGCCGAACCGCAATGGCTGACACGGCCGCTGGTCTTCGTGCATGGCGTCGGCATCGCTTTCTGGGCCGGCGCCTTGGTGCCGCTCGGTCTCGCGCTGAAACGTCAAGCGGCGGGCGCCGTCGAATTCCTGCACCACTTCTCATGGGCAATCCTGCCTGTGGTGGCCTTGCTTGCCGCGGCAGGCATCGTGTTGGCCGTGATCCAGGTGCAGATACCCTCGGCGCTGGCCGACACAGCCTATGGCCGGCTGCTGCTGGTCAAGCTCGCGTTGCTGGTCTTCCTGTTCACGCTCGCTGCCGTCAATCGCTGGAAGCTCACCGCTTCGGCCGAGGCGGGAGCGACCGAGGTGCAACGCAGGCTCACCCGCTCGGTCAGCGTCGAAGTGCTGATCGTGCTGGCGATCTTCGGAGTCGCCGCGGGCTGGCGCTTCACGCCGCCGCCACGAGCACTGGCGATCGCGGCGGCGCAGCCGGTTTCGGTCCACATCCATGCGCTGCAGGCGATGGCCGATCTCAGCATCACGCCAGGCCATGCGGGGCCGGTGGTCGCCTCGATGATCATCATGACCGGCGATTTCGGACCGCTCGACGCCAAGGAGGTGACGCTGGTGCTGTCGAAGCCCTATTCCGGCATCGAACCGCTGAAGCGCGCGGCGACCAGGCCCGGCGACGGCAGCTGGCGTGTCGACAACCTCATCATCCCGGTACCCGGCCGCTGGATGGTGCGCATAGACATCCTGGTCTCGGACTTCGAGATGGTGAAGATCGAGGCGCCGGTCGACATCAGACCGTAACGCCCCAGCCACACAATTGGGCGAGGCGGTTGACGCGGGCCTGAAGGGCCGTCAATCATTCAAGCAACAATGAGCGCAAGCTCGAAAACACCAGATCCGAAAGCAGGGAAGAAACGATGGAAAAAGCCGAAATCGGCCTGATCGGCCTTGGCACTATGGGCTCCAACCTGGCGCTGAACATCGCCGAGCACGGGCACCGCATCGCCGTCTTCAACCGCACAAGGGCACGCACCGACGCTTTCGTCGAGAATTCCGGTGCGCTCAGGGACATGGTCGTCCCCTGCTACAGCCTGGAGGAACTCGCCGCCGCGATCCGGCCGCCGCGTCCGATCATCATCATGGTGCTGGCCGGCAAGCCGGTCGACGAGCAGATCGAAGCGCTGCGTGGCGTGCTGTCCGACAACGATATCGTCATCGATGCCGGCAATGCCAATTTCCGCGATACGATGCGGCGCTTCTCCGAGCTCTCTGGCTCGGGTTTGACCTTCATCGGCATGGGTGTCTCCGGCGGTGAGGAGGGCGCGCGCCACGGACCCTCGATCATGGTCGGCGGCACGGAAGACTCCTGGAAGCGCGTCGAGAAGGTGCTGACCGCGATCTCCGCCAAGTTCAAGGAGGAACCTTGCGCCGCATGGCTCGGCACCGACGGCGCCGGGCATTTCGTCAAGACCATCCATAACGGCATCGAATATGCCGACATGCAGATGATCGCCGAAATCTACGGCATCCTGCGTGACGGCCTGGGCATGGGGCCGAAGGAGATCGCCACGGTATTTTCCAACTGGAACAAGGGCCGGCTCAATTCCTACCTGATCGAGATCACCGCCAAGGTGCTCGCCGCCGACGATCCGAAGACCGGCAAGCCGGTGGTCGACATCATCCTCGACCGCGCCGGCCAGAAGGGCACCGGCAAATGGTCCGTCATCGAGGCGCAGCAGCTCGGCATTCCGGCGACCGCGATCGAAGCGGCGGTGGCGGCGCGCGTGCTGTCGTCGATCAAGGACGAGCGGCAGGCGGCGGAAAAGGCCTATGGCAATATCGGCGTGACCAGGATTTCCGGCGACAAGGACGGGCTGCTGAAAGACCTCGAACTGGCGCTGTTCGCCGGCAAGATCGCCGCCTACGCGCAGGGCTTCGCGGTGATGAGCGGCGCTTCGAAGGAGTTCAACTGGAACCTGCCGATGCCGACCATCGCCAAGATCTGGCGCGCCGGCTGCATCATCCGCTCGCAGATGCTCGACACGATGGCCGAGGCTTTCAGTGGTGGCGCTTCCACCAACCTGTTGATGGCGCCTGCCTTCATCAGCCTGATGCAGGAGGCGCATCCGTCGCTGCGGCGCGTCGTGGCGAGGGCTTCCGAAGCCGGCGCGCCGGTGCCTGCACTGTCTTCGGCTCTTGCCTATTTCGACAGCTACCGCCAGGGCCGCGGCACCTCGAACCTGATCCAGGCGCAGCGCGACTTCTTCGGGGCGCATGGTTTCGAGCGCATCGGCGAGCAGGGCGCGTTCCACGGACCGTGGGGCAGCGGCGCGGCTGGCTAGATCACGCTATGAAGACATCCGGCTTAGCTTGGCTGCCGTGCCGGAATACTCACCGCTCCACATGTGGCTTCTCGATTCCGGGGATGCCGCCGACCTGTTGGGCAAGAAAATCGACCAGCAGCCGGACCCGGGCGATGCCCGCCCGTTCGGGGACGATCAGCATGCTGAGCGGAACCGAAGGCAGCGCATAGTCCGGCAGAATCGCTTCAAGCCGGCCGGACGCCAGGAGATCGCCGACAAGCCATTGGTGGGCGGGCGCAATGCCGCGTCCGGCGAGCAGGGCTTCGCGTGCGGCAAGCCCGTGGTCGACCCGGAGGCGCCCTGCAAACGGCACTGTATGGCGGTTGCCGTCTGGTCCTTGCAGCACAAGGGTGTCGCTGCCGGCAACGTTTGACATCCGGATACCTTCGTGATCGGCCAGGTCCCCGGGACCTTCAGGCCTGCCGCGTTCAGCGAGATAGTCGGGCGCCCCCACGAGCAGTCGCCGGGATTGGCCGAGCGCTCGCAATTTCATGGAACTGTCGGTGAGCGGGCCGAGACGAAGCGCGATGTCGACGCCTTCCATGACGAGGTCGATGCGTTCGTCGGTGAGGCTGAGATCGACGCCGATGTCGCGATAGCGGTCCTGAAACGCGAAGATAAGCCGGCTGACATGCAGCACCCCAATGGCGGCGGTGCAGGAGAGCCGGATCGTGCCCGCGGGCGCCGCGCGCGTGCCGCGAACCTCGTCGCCCGCCTGTTCGACAAGGCGCAGGATCTGCACGCTGTCTGCATAATAGCGGCTGCCCTCATCGGTCATCGTGACACGCCGGGTGGTCCTGCTGAGCAGGGCGACGCCGACGGCCTCCTCCAGTTCCCTCAAATGGCGCGTGACTGTCGACTGGCCGATCCCGAGTTCACGCGCGACCGCCGACAGACTGCCTCGTTCAGCAACGCGCACAAAGGTGCGCATGCGCTCGAGCGTGACAGCTGATTTATCCATTAATCGGCAGAATATTATGCATTCTCGACATGTAGCGGATGATGCGGCTGTTGGCTATCTCAGGGTCAATGTTTCCAACAGAGGATCGACGAATCATGAAAGTCCTACTTGTCTTTGCCCATCCCGAGCCACGGTCGCTCAACGGCACGCTGCGTGACGTCGCCGTCAAGGAACTCACAGCTCAAGGCCACGAGGTTCGGGTGTCCGACCTCTATGCGGACGGTTGGAAATCGGAGGTCGACCGTGCTGACTTCCCCGAGCTTTCGCCCGGCGCGCGGCTGGTGCCGGTGGCTGCCTCCAAACAAGCATACGAATCCAATGCGCTGACCGGAGACGTCAAGACCGAGATCGAGAAGCTGCTTTGGGCCGATGCGCTGATCCTGCAGTTTCCGCTGTGGTGGTTCACCATGCCGGCGATTTTGAAAGGCTGGGTCGATCGGGTCTTCGCCTACGGCTTTGCCTATGGCGTCGGCGAACATAGCGACAAGCGATGGGGTGACCGGTACGGCGAGGGCACACTCGCGGGCAAGCGAGCGATGCTGGTTGTGACAGCCGGCGGTTGGGAGGATCATTATTCCCCGCGCGGCGTCAACGGACCGATCGACGACCTGCTGTTCCCGATCAATCACGGAATTCTCTATTATCCGGGGTACGACGTGCTTCCGCCGTTCGTGATCTACAGCGCGGACCGTCTCGATGCAGCTGGCTTCGAGCTTGTCGCCGAGCGCCTGCGCGAACGGATGCGGACACTGGCGACCACTGCGCCTATTCCCTACCGGCGGCAGAATGGTGGCGATTATCTGATCCCGAGCATGCGGCTTCGTGCCGAACTAGCCGATCCGGGAGCAACCGGCTTCGGACTTCATGTGAACCGCGGGGCTACCGACCAGAACGGTTCCTGGTTTGACGGGATGCATGTGGACTTGCCCGATCAGATCCGGGCAGACGCTCAGTCAGAGCGCCGATAGGCCACGACGCCCTTCGGTTCGCTCAGGCTCTGCAGCGAGCCGGGCGCGGCGCCGCCGATCCAGCCGAGCACCGAGCGGGCGAGTTCGGACCCGGCCAGGCGGAAGTCTTCGTTGACGACCAGCAATTCATGCCTGAACAGATGCAGCAGTTCCGACGACTGCTTCGACACCACGTCTACGTCGCGGCCGAGCTTGAGGCCGGCGTCCTCGATGCCGGCGACGATGGCGAGGGTCGCGGCGGCGGCGCTGCTGACGATGCCGTCCGGCCTGATGTCGCGCCGCATCAGCTGCGCGGTCCTCGTCCTGATCTGTTCGATCGAATGGTCGATCGAAACGGTGTTGAACGGCACCTCGCTGGCGCCGACTTCGCTCAGCGCATCGGCAAAGCCGTCGACCGTGTGGCGGTAGTAGCTCAAACCCACCGGCGGCGTCACCAAAGCGAGCCGGCGGCGGCCTAGGCCGGCCAGATGGCGCACCGCCTCGGCCGCGAAGGCGTAATTGTCGAAATCATGATAGGGATGCACGAGCCCCATATCGGTGCGGCCGTGGGTCGCGAAGGGAATGCCGCGCTCCAGCATGTAGCGGGCGCGGGGGTCGTTCGGCTGCGTGCGTGAAATGATGACGCCGTCGGCGGAGCCGGTCTCCACGAGATAGCGCACCGGATCCAGCGGATCCTGCGAGCGCGAATAGGGTGTCACGATCAGGTGGTAGGGCGTGTCGGCGATGACTTCCGTGACGCCATAGATGATGTCGGAGACAAAGCTCATGAGTTCGTGCTCAGTGTTGAGCACGAGGCTGATGACATTGGTCTTGCCGGTCCTGAGGCGCACCCCGGCGCGGTTCGGCCGATAGCCGATCTGCTTGGCCACGAGCTGGACTCGGCGTCTGGTCTCGGCGCCGATCTCGGGCGCGTCCTTCAAGGCCCGCGAGACGGTGGTGACGCCGAGCCCGGTCATGAAGGCAAGCGTCTTCAGCGTCGGCCGCTCCTGTGCCGTCGCCCCGTCATCCCTGGCCATGCGCTGTTTGTCCATCCGTCCCGCCCATCAGGCGCATAGCAGCCGCCGGGCAGCCCGGCAATGTTGCGGCCGCTCCCCATGGCGCGTCACCTGCAGTGGAAGCAGTATACTGAAACGTTACAGTTTGTCACGATCGGTGTAAACGGGCGCGGGCGGACGCAAAAAGACGCCGTCAACCGCAGGCCGAAAAAACGTTGAGATTCAGAGGGAAGCGTGCTCTTGGCAAGTTTCTTGCTGCTCTTACCTAAGAGAGCGGTGCAGTTTTGCATATTGCGTCGCACAATGCCGCGGCAGCGAGATGATTTTGTTCGCAGCTCGAAAAATGTCAAAGTGACATTCTGCCGGAAGGGGTTGCGTATGGTCTTCAATTGCCGTATCGAAAATCTGTAACGTTTCAGATTTCTGGGAGGAAGCCGAAATGCGATACAAATTCCTGACCGCTGCCTTTGCCGCGACGGTTGCTCTCAACTTTGCCGGGCCGGCGGCCGCGACCGATCTGGAAGTCACCCATTGGTGGACCTCCGGCGGCGAGGCGGCGGCAGTCGCCGAACTCGCCAAGGCATTCGACGCCACCGGCAATCACTGGGTCGACGGCGCCATCGCCGGATCCGGCGGCACGGCGCGGCCGATCATGATCAGCCGCATCACCGGCGGCGATCCGATGGGGGCCACGCAGTTCAATCACGGCAGGCAAGCGGAAGAGCTGGTTCAGGCTGGCCTGATGCGCGACCTCACCGATGTCGCCACCAAGGGCAAGTGGACGGAAGTGGTACGGCCCAAGAGCCTGCTCGATTCTTGCACCATCGACGGCAAGATCTATTGCGTGCCGGTCAACATCCATTCCTGGCAGTGGCTGTGGCTGTCGAACGCGGCGTTCGAGAAGGCCGGCGTGCCGGTGCCGAAGAACTGGAACGAGTATGTGGCCGCCGCTCCGGCGCTGGAGAAGGCAGGCATCGTGCCGCTCGCGGTCGGTGGGCAGGCCTGGCAGGCATCAGGCGCCTTCGACGTGCTGCTTGCCGCGGTCGGCGGAACCGACACCTTCCTCAAGGTCTACAAGGACAAGGACGCCAAGTTCGCAGCCGGTCCCGAAGTCGCCAAGGTGTTCAAGGCGGCCGACGATGCACGCAAGATGGCCAAGAACACGAATGTGCAGGACTGGAACCAGGCCACCAACATGGTCATCACCGGCAAGGCCGGCGGCCAGATCATGGGTGACTGGGCGCAGGGCGAGTTCCAGGTCGCCGGTAAGACCGCCGGCAAGGACTACACCTGCCTTCCCGGCCTCGGCCTGAACGAGGTCATCGCAACGGGCGGCGACGCCTTCTATTTCCCGCTGCTCAAGGACGCCGACAAGGCCAAGGCGCAGGAGGTGCTGGCCGAGACGCTGCTCGATCCCAAGACCCAGGTCGCCTTCAACCTCAAGAAGGGCTCGCTGCCGGTGCGCGGCGACGTCGACCTCAACGCGGCCAATGACTGCATGAAGAAAGGCCTCGCCATCCTGGCCAAGGGCGCGGTCATCCCGTGGACGGACCAGCTGCTCTCGCAGGACAGCCAGAAGCAGAAGGAGGACCTGTTCTCGGAGTTCTTCGCCAAGCCCGACATGAGCCTCGAAGAGGCGCAGAAGCGCTTCGCCGACATCATCGCTTCGGCTGATTGACGACCGACGAGCCGCCCGCTCCCGACCTTGCCAGACAGGGCCGGGAGCCAAGGCGTGCTGACTTTCCGCCCTTATCCGATCCAGCACGGCTGTACCGATGAGCAAGAGCGAACGCCCGAGCCAACTCTTCCGCAATCTCAATGCGAAGGTCGCTTCGATCCCGATGATCCTCACCGCAATGGTGGTCTTTGTCGGCGGCACCGCGTGGACGGTGCTCTATTCCTTCACCAATTCGAAGCTGCTGCCGCGGCTGAATTTCGTCGGGCTCGACCAGTATTACCGGCTGTGGGCGACGCCGCGCTGGCTGATTTCGATCGAGAACCTCTTGATCTACGGTGTGATCTCACTGGTGTTCTCGCTGGTGATCGGTTTTCTGCTGGCGGCCCTGCTCGACCAGAAGATCCGTTTCGAGGACACGTTCCGCACCATCTTCCTCTATCCCTTCGCGCTCTCCTTCATCGTCACCGGCCTTGTCTGGCAATGGCTGCTCAATCCGGATTTCGGCGTCCAGGGCGTGGTACGAAGCCTCGGCTGGACCAGCTTCGACTTCAATCCGCTCTACAATTCCAGCATCGTCATCTACGGCATATCGATCGCGGCGCTTTGGCAAGGCACGGGGCTGATCATGTGCCTGATGCTGGCGGGCCTGCGCGGCATCGACGAGGACATCTGGAAGGCCGCACGGGTGGACGGGATTCCCATGTGGAAGACTTATCTGTTCATCATCATCCCGATGATGCGGCCGGTGTTCATCACCACGCTGGTGATCATCGCGTCCGGCATCGTCAAGGTCTATGACCTCGTCGTCGCGCAGACCAGCGGCGGGCCGGGCATCGCCTCCGAAGTGCCGGCCAAATACGTCTATGACTACATGTTCTTCGCCCAGAATCTCGGCCAGGGCTTTGCCGCCTCGACCATGATGCTGCTGTCGGTGATGATCGTCATCGTGCCGTGGGCCTATCTCGAATTCGGAGGCCGCAAGCGTGTCTGATCATGCCGTCTCCTTGTCCGCCACGTCGTCAAACCTCCGGGCTGGCGCCTCCGGCCCGAGCGGACCAAAGCCGCGGCACATGTTCTCGCGCCGTAACATTTTCCTGTACGGCACGCTCATCGTGGTGGCGCTCTACTATCTCCTGCCGCTCTATGTGATGGTCGTCACCTCGCTGAAGGGCATGCCGGAGATCCGCCTCGGCAACATTTTCTCGCCGCCGCTCGAGATCACCTTCGAGCCCTGGGTCAAGGCGTGGTCGCAGGCCTGCACCGGCCTCAATTGCGACGGGCTTTCGCGCGGGTTCTGGAATTCGGTGCGCATCACCGTTCCCTCGGTGATCCTGTCGATCGCCATCGCCTCGGTGAACGGCTACGCGCTGGCCAACTGGCGCTTCAAGGGCGCCGACACCTTCTTCGTCATCCTGATCGTCGGCGCCTTCATTCCCTACCAGGTGATGATCTATCCCATCGTCATCATCCTGCGCGAGATCGGCCTCTATGGCAGCCTTACCGGCCTGGTGATCGTGCATTCCATTTTCGGCATGCCGATCCTGACGCTTCTGTTCCGCAATTATTTCACCTCCATGCCGGAGGAACTGTTCCGGGCGGCGCGCGTCGATGGCGCCGGCTTCTGGGGCATCTACCTGCGCATCATGCTGCCGATGTCACTGCCGATCTTCGTCGTCGCCGTCATCCTGCAGGTGACCGGCATCTGGAACGACTTCCTGTTCGGCGTCGTCTACACCCGTCCCGACACCTATCCGATGACGGTGCAGCTCAACAACATCGTCAATTCGGTGCAAGGCGTGAAGGAATACAACGTCAACATGGCCGCCACCATCCTGACCGGGTTGGTGCCGCTGATCGTCTATTTCATTTCCGGCAAATTGTTCGTGCGCGGCATCGCCGCCGGCGCGGTGAAAGGGTGATGGCGATGGCGGCGAACGGCACCAGCGTTTCGATCCAGGACCTGTCGCTGAACTTCGGCGCGGTCTCGGTGCTGCAGACGCTCAATCTCGATGTCGCCGAAGGCGAGTTCATCGTGCTGCTCGGACCCTCCGGCTGCGGCAAGTCGACCTTGCTCAACTGCATCGCCGGCCTGCTCGACATTTCGGAAGGCCGCATCTTCATCAAGGGCAAGAACGTCACCTGGGAAGAGCCCAAGGACCGCGGCATCGGCATGGTCTTCCAGTCCTATGCGCTCTATCCGCAAATGACGGTGGAGAAGAACCTGTCCTTCGGGCTGCGTGTCGCCGGCATCGCCAAGGACGAGATCGCCAAGCGCATCGCGCGCGCCGCCGAGATCCTGCAGATCGAGCCGTTGCTGCAGCGCAAGCCGGCGGCCCTTTCCGGCGGCCAGCGCCAGCGCGTGGCGATCGGACGGGCGCTGGTGCGCGATGTCGACGTCTTCCTGTTCGACGAACCGCTGTCCAATCTCGATGCCAAGCTGCGTTCGGAGCTGCGTGTCGAGATCAAGCTTCTGCACCGCAAGCTGCAGAACACGATGATCTATGTCACCCACGACCAGATCGAGGCAATGACGCTGGCCGACCGCATCGCGGTGATGAAGGGCGGCGTCATCCAGCAGCTCGACGCGCCGCAGACCATCTACAACCGCCCGGTCAACCGGTTTGTCGCCGGCTTCCTCGGTTCGCCTGCGATGAATTTCGTCGAGGGGCAGCTGGAGACCGGCACGACGGCGGTGTTCAAGACCGGGGATTTGGCCATCCCGCTCGAGCGCTATGGCTTCGATGGCGCCGGCAACAAGAGCGGGCCTTGCGTGTTCGGGATTCGCCCCGAGCACGTTGCCTTTGGCGAGGCCGCGAATTCCATGCCCTTCGCCACCGATGCCGCCGTCGAGATCGTTGAGCCGATGGGCTCCGATACGCTGGTGTGGACGAAGCTCGGCGGCCGCATTTTTTCCTTCCGTGTCGAGGCGGAAAAAACGCTGCGCAATGGCGACCCGATCAGGATCGGCTTTGATCCTGCCCGCGCCTCGCTGTTCGATACTCCATCCGGCAACCGCATGTAGCTCCCAAGAAAACCATCCTCCCAAGGACAATCCCCAAGCAGAACGGACAGAGACGATGAACTGGTCATTCCAACTTTACAGCGCCCGCAATTTCTTGCCCTGGACCGATGTGCTCGAAATGCTCGGCAAGCTCGGCTATGCCGAGGTCGAAGGGTTCGGCGGCGTCTATGACGATCCCAAGGCCTTCCGCGCCGAGCTCGACAAGAACGGCCTTGCCATGCCGACCGGGCATTTTTCCATCGATGCGCTGGAGAATGATTTCGACGGTGTGCGCCGGATCGCCGAAACGCTCGGCGTCAAGCTTTTGATCTGTCCCTATCTGATGGCCGAGGACAGGCCATCCGACGCCGCCGGCTGGCGCGCCTTTGGCGAGCGCCTGGCCAAGGTCGGCGAGGTCGCGTCGAAGGCCGGCTATGGCTTCGCCTGGCACAACCATGATTTCGAGTTCAAGACACTCGCCGACGGCTCGGTGCCGCAGGACCATATCCTGTCGTCCGCGCCCAATATAGGCTGGGAAATGGACGTCGCCTGGGTAGTGCGCGGCGGCTCCGACCCGCTGCCCTGGATCGAAAAGCAGGGCCAGCGCATCGTCGCCGTCCATGTCAAGGACATGGCGAAGGCGGGCGAGGGGCTGGATGAGGATGGCTGGTCGGATGTCGGCCACGGCACGATCGATTGGGCCGGCCTGATCAAGGTGCTGCGGGCCAAGAGCGCGGCGAAATACTTTGTCATGGAACAGGACAATCCCAACGACATCGAGCGCTTCGCCCGCCGCTCGATCGCAACCGTCAAGAGCTACTAGGAACAACCACCATGGCAAAGAAGCTGGGTACTGGGAAATTGGGTGTTGGCGTCATCGGCTGCGGCAACATCTCGAAGGCGTATTTTTCGCTGGCGCCGTTGTTTCGCGGCATCGAGATGCGCGCCTGCGCCGACATCAACATGGACGCGGCCAGGGCGCGGGCGAAGGAATTCAAGCTGCGCGCCGAGACCGTCGAGGATCTGCTCAAGGCCGACGATATCGACATCACCGTCAACCTGACCATTCCGGCCGTGCATTACGAAGTCTCGAAGCAGGTGCTCGATGCCGGCAAGCATGTCTATTCCGAAAAGCCGTTCGTGCTGTCGCTCAAGGAGGGTCAGGACCTCAAGGCGCGGGCCCAGAAGAGGGGGCTGCGCATAGGCTCGGCGCCGGACACGTTCCTCGGCGGCGCGCACCAGCTGGTGCGCGAACTGATCGACGAGGGGAAGCTTGGCAAGATCACCAGCGGCACTTGCCACGTCATGGGCCACGGCATGGAGCATTGGCACCCCAATCCCGACTTCTTCTTCCAGCCCGGGGCGGGACCAGTGCTGGACATCGGACCGTACTACATCACCAATCTGATCCAGCTGATCGGGCCGGTGAAGCAGGTGGCGGCCTTCGCGACGACCCCGGCCAAGGAACGGACCATCAGCTCAAAGCCGCGCGCAGGCGAAAAAATCCCGGTCAACACGCCGACCACCATCCATGGCCTGCTGGAATTCGAGAACGGCGCCGTGGTGACGCTGAACACCAGCTGGGATGTGTGGGCTCACGGCCACGCGCCGATGGAACTCTATGGCGAGGGCGGGACGGTGTTCGTGCCGGATCCGAACTTCTTCGGCGGCGACGTGCGCTTCACCGAAGAAGGCAAGCCGGTCAAGAAGCTGCCGAAATGGAAGCATCCGCTTGGCGTTCCCAATGAGATGCATGGCCAAGGCATGATGGCCAATTACCGCACGGCGGGCCTGGCCGACATGGCGCTGGCGATCGCCGAAGGGCGGCCGCACCGCTGCTCGATGGAACTCGCGCTGCATGCCGTCGATGTCATGACCGGCCTCCTGCGCTCCGGCGAAACCGGCAAGTTCGTCGCCATGCAGACCACTTGCGAGCGTCCGGCCGCGCTTGGCGTCAAGCAGGCCAAGGAGCTGCTGGCCAAGAAGACGTAGTCGCATGGATTATCGATAATTTTGCCTTACCCCTCTCCCCGTTCCTCCGGGGAGGGGGTAAAGGATGGGGTACGGGCATGCCCATCGCCTCTGCGATGACGGTGCCCTGTCCGTTCAGATTCGAGGATTTCCCGATGCCCTATATCGCCGCTGAAAACCGCTACGAGAAAATGATCTACAACCGCTGCGGTCGGTCCGGCCTCAAGCTGCCGGCGATCTCGCTCGGGCTGTGGCACAATTTCGGCGACGACACGCCGCATCGGACCAAGCAGGCGATCGTGCGAAAGGCCTTCGATCTTGGCATCACCCATTTCGACCTCGCCAACAATTATGGGCCGCCGCCCGGCTCGGCCGAGACGGCTTTCGGCGAGATACTGCGTACTGATTTTGCCCCCTATCGCGACGAACTGATCATCTCGACCAAGGCCGGCTACGAAATGTGGGCCGGCCCCTACGGCGAATGGGGCGGGCGCAAATACATGCTGGCCAGCCTCGACCAGAGCCTGAAGCGGATGGGCCTCGACTATGTCGACATCTTCTATTCGCACCGCTTCGATCCCGATACGCCGCTCGAAGAAACCATGGGCGCGCTCGACCATGCGGTTCGTTCGGGCAAGGCGCTCTACGCCGGCATCTCGTCCTACAATTCGCAGCGCACCCGCGAGGCCGCCGACATATTGAGGCAACTCGGTACGCCCTGCGTCATCCATCAGCCGAGCTATTCGATGCTGAACCGCTGGGTCGAGGAGGACGGACTGCTCGACACGCTCGAGGGGCTCGGCGTCGGCTCCATCGTGTTCTCGCCGCTGGCGCAAGGCATGCTGACCGACAAATATCTCGGCGGCATTCCCGATGGCAGCCGGGCCTCCCAGGGCAAGTCGCTGAAGACAGCTTTCATCAACGATCGCACCATTGCCAACATCGAGGCGCTCAACGCGATCGCCGGCAAGCGCGGCCAGACGCTGGCCCAGATGGCCTTGGCCTGGGTGCTGCGCAGGGGCCGGGTTACCTCAGCGCTGATCGGCGCCAGCCGGCCCGAGCAGGTCGAGGACTGCGTCGGGGCGCTGAAGGTGCTCGACTTCAGCGACGCCGAACTGGCCGAAATCGATACATACGCGCGCGAGTCCGACATCAACCTGTGGGCTGCTTCCGCCGAGCGCAAAGGCCCGCCGAGGAAATAGCTGAAGCCGGCTAATGAAGGCTGGCGGAATTGCTCGCGCCGGCCTTCGCGGATGAAGTCAAGTCAGGGCGTGGCCGGCCTCCCTGAGGCGGCGTTGATCGCCGCGTGGGTCGGCAGGCCAATGGTGCCTAGCACACCCTTGGCTACCCTCGTCGAGATTTCTGCCAATGTGCCCGCGCGTCATCGATTGGCCCGGGACAACAACAGAAGAGTAGCAAAGAGGGCGGTTCGTCGCTATCTGAATGGGATCGGGCCGTTTGCATGCGCAGACAGCCCGCCAACAGTGCAGGACAAGTGGAACAGGACCATGGCGGCAAGGGATGTGCTGACGAAAAACCAGTTGTGCGTGCTCGAGAAACTCGAGATCGCCAGCGGGCCGCTCAGCGCCTACACCTTGCTCGATCAGCTTCGCGAGCGCGGTTTTCGCGCCCCATTGCAGGTCTATCGCGCGCTCGACACGCTGGTGAAATCAGGTTTCGTGCACCGGCTGGAAAGCATTAATTCCTTCGTCGCCTGCGCCGAGCCGCACGACCATAGCCACTCGATGACCGCCTTCGCCATATGCGATACTTGCGGGCAGGTGACCGAAATGTCCGATCACGACGTCGATCACCGGCTGAACGAATGGGTCAACTCGACCGGCTTCGCCGCCAAGAAGGCGGTGATCGAATTTCGCGGGACCTGCGCGAAATGTTTGGCGCAAGCGGCCTGAGGGCCTTCGCCAGCGCGTCAGTGTGCCTCGTCCCAGTTGCTGGCGGCCCGCGCGTCGACATGCAGCGGCACCGACATCGAGACCGCCGGCATCGCCGCGTTTTCCATGACATGGCGCACGACGGGGATCGTCGCCTCGACTTCCGCCTCGACCGTTTCGAAGATCAGTTCGTCATGCACCTGCAGGAGCATGCGGGCCGACAGCTTGGCCTTGTCCAAGGCTTCCTCCATGCGGATCATGGCGCGGCGGATGATGTCGGCGGCGGTGCCTTGCAGGCGGGCGTTGATCGAGGCGCGCTCGTTGAACGCGCGCAGCGACGGGTTCGAGGACCTGATGTCGGGATAGTGGATGCGGCGGCCGAAGATCGTTTCGACGAAGCCGTGCTCGCGGGCATAGGCCTTGGTCTCCTCGATATAATCGCGGATGCCGGGAAAGCGCTCGAAGTATTTCTTGATGTAGGCGCTCGCCTCCTCGCGCGGGATCGACAGTTGGTTGGCGAGACCGAAGGCCGAGATGCCATAGATGATGCCGAAATTGATCGCCTTGGCACGGCGGCGCACTTCCGACGGCATACCCTCCACGGGCACGTTGAACATTTCAGACGCTGTGATGGCGTGGATGTCGGCGCCATCCGCAAAGGCCTGCCGCAATTGCGGGATTTCAGCGACATGGGCGAGCACGCGCAGTTCGATCTGGCTGTAGTCGGCTGACACCAGCCGGAGGCTCTTGTCGGTGATGAAGGCGGTCCGGATCTTGCGGCCTTCAGCCGTGCGCACCGGAATGTTCTGCAGGTTCGGGTCGGAAGACGACAGACGGCCCGTCGTCGTCGCGGCGAGCGCGTAGGAGGTGTGGACGCGTTTCGTGTCGGGATTGACGAAGCCGGGCAGGGCGTCGGTGTAGGTCGATTTCAGCTTGGTCAGCTGGCGCCAATCGACGATCTTACGCGGCAGTTCGTGCCCTTCCGCGGCAAGGTCTTCGAGCAGCTGCGCCGAGGTCGACCACTGGCCGGTCTTGGTCTTGGAGCCGCCGGGCAGGCCCATGCGGCCGAACAATATGTCGCCGAGCTGCTTGGGTGAGCCGATGTTGATGCGCTCGCCGATGAGCAGGTAGATTTCCTCCTCGAGCCGGGCCGCACCTTGCGCCAGTTCCCCCGACAGCCGCGACAGGATCTGCCGGTCGACCGAAATGCCGCGCTGTTCCATGCGCGCCAGCACCGGCACCAGTGGCCGCTCCAGGCGTTCATAGACCGAGACCAGGCCCTTGGCGGCAAGCCGGGGCTTCAGCACCCGCCACAGCCGCAACGTCACGTCGGCATCCTCGGCGGCGTGAGCGGTCGCCCTGTCGATATCGACCTGGTCAAAACCGACAGAGTTCTTGCCGGAACCGGTCACGTCCTTGAGTTGAAGGGGTTTATGGCCAAGCCACTTGTCGGCAAGGGCATCCATGCCGTGGCCATGCGGCGTGCCGGCGTCGAGCACGTAGGAGATCAGCATGGTGTCGTCGAACGGCGCGACATCGATGCCGTAGCGGCTCAGGATGACCAGATCATATTTCAGGTTCTGCGCGATCTTCAGCACCGACCTGTCCTCGAACAGGGGTTTGAGCACCGCCAGAGCCTCGCGAAGCGGAACCTGGTTTTCGAGCGTGCCGCCGCCAAGCAGGTCGCCGTTGCCGCTCTTATGGGCGAAGGGAATATAGCCGGCGCGGCCAGGCGCTGTGGCCATGGCCAAGCCGATCAGTTCGGCCTGCATCGGATCGGTCGAGGTGGCCCTGACGTCGAAGGCAGCGATGCCGGCCTCCCGCGCCTCTGCGACCCAGGCTTTCAGCGTCGCGATATCGCGGATGCACTGATAGGCCGCGGTATCGATCTTGGCGGTCGCCGCTCTCTCCAGCCGCAATGCGGCCAGGAGGGAAGGGGTGTCACCTTGTTTTGGCGTCTCCGTCGTCTCGGTTTCAGCAACCTGCCTAGGCTCGGAGCCCGTCCCGTTCTGGGCAACGGGCGGTGTTCCGGCGCCGACATCGGGGCCATGTGCATTATCGGCGCGTTCGACGGGCACCGCGACGGCCTGGACGTCGCCGGCCTCGGTGCCGGTCGCTTCCGCCACACGGCGGGTCAGCGAGGTGAATTCCATGGTCTTGAGGAAGCCGATCAGCTTCGGTCCGTCGGGGGCATGCAGGACGAAATCGTCCAATCCTTCTGCCACCGGCACATCGTTCTTCAGCGTCACCAGCTGGCGCGAGATGCGCGCCTTGTCGGCGTTGGCGATGATCGATTCCCGCCTTTTTTCCTGCTTGATCTCGCCGGCGCGGGCGAGCAATCCGTCGAGGTCGCCGAACTGCTCGAGCAGTTGCGCCGCGGTCTTTGGCCCAATGCCGGGCACGCCAGGCACATTGTCGACGGAGTCGCCCGTCAGCGCCTGCAGGTCGATCATCTTTTCCGGCGGCACGCCCCATTTCTCGACGACTTCGGGGATGCCGATCTGCCGGTCCTTCATCGGGTCGTACATGCCGACCGTTTCGCCAACCAGCTGCATCAGGTCCTTGTCGGAGGAGATGATGGTGGTGTCGCCGCCGGCCTCGCAGGCCAGCCGGCAATAGGTGGCGATGAGATCGTCGGCCTCGAAGCCTTCCATCTCGACGCAGGGCAGGTTGAACGCCCTGGTAGCCTGGCGGATCAGGCCGAACTGCGGGATCAGATCCTCGGGCGGAGCCGAACGGTTGGCCTTGTATTCGGGATAAAGGTCGTTGCGGAAGGTTTTCGAGGAATAGTCGAAGATGACGGCGAAATGCGTCGGCACAATGCCCACATCGGTGTTGCGCGCATCCTGCATCAGCTTCCACAGCATGTTGCAGAAGCCGGAAACGGCACCGACCGGCAGGCCGTCCGACTTGCGGGTCAGCGGCGGCAGCGCGTGATAGGCGCGGAAGATGTAGCCCGAGCCGTCGATGAGAAAGAGATGATCGCCTTTTTTCATGCGGGCAGGGATAGCGCGGCGCGATGGCTTGGTCCATGCCAAAGACAGCGCCAGATACAACACCCTGACAGATCGCGACGCTGACGGATCAAAGGCATACAGGCCCGCTCACGGGCACGTTACAAAAGTGTAACGTTGACGCCCTTGAATCGCCACGTTCACGGACCCAAATAGACGTCATCGGCAGTTTTCGCCGAAGTCCGGAGCAAGGCCCGTCCCCCGCCTATACCGGACAATTGCGGCAGCCTATCCCCCCTCTCCGGGCTGCCGCATCGTTTCGAGTAAAAGGCCGCCGTGGTTCCCCCTCCACCACGGCGGCATTTTTTTGCCCGCGGCGGCCATCCGGGCCGTGGTCCAATCGTCCCGGGCTTTTCGTTTCGCCGCTCTGCCTTTACGGTTCCGGCACTGAACCGAAAGGCTATTGCAAATGTCCGCAGTCTCCCCCGTCCTCGACCGTCTCGACAAGAATCTCGACCAGAGCCTGGAACGGCTCTTCGGCCTGCTCGGGATCAAGTCGATCTCCACCGATCCAGCCTACGCCGCCGACTGCCGCAAGGCGGCGGAATGGCTGGTGGCGGAACTCAAACTGATCGGCTTCGACGCCAGCGTGCGCGACACGCCGGGCCACCCGATGGTGGTTGCGCATCATGATGGGCCGGCTGGCGCGCCGCATGTGCTGTTCTACGGCCATTACGACGTGCAGCCGGTCGACCCGATCGAACTGTGGGAAAACGATCCCTTCGCCCCCACGATCAAGGAGGTCGGACCTGGTCACAAGATCATCACCGGGCGCGGCTCGGCCGACGACAAGGGCCAGCTGATGACCTTCGTCGAGGCATGCCGTGCCTGGAAACAGGTGCACGGCAGCCTTCCGTGCCGGGTCACCATCCTGTTCGAAGGCGAGGAGGAATCCGGCTCGCCCTCGCTGAAGCCGTTCCTCGAAGCCAATGCCGAGGAGCTCAAGGCCGACTTCGCGCTGGTCTGCGATACCAGCATGTGGGACCGCGACACGCCGTCGATCTGCGTCGGGCTACGCGGTCTGGTCGGCGAGGAGGTCACGGTGAAGGCCGCCGACCGCGACCTGCATTCGGGCCTGTATGGCGGGGCTGCCGCCAACCCGATCCGCATCCTGGCCAAGGTGCTGGCCGACATCCACGACAAGGACGGCCATATCACCATCCCGGGCTTCTATGACGGCGTCGAGGAAACGCCCTCGCAGGTGCTGAAATCATGGGAGACGCTGGGCGAGACGGCCGAGACCTTCCTCGGGCCTGTCGGCTTGTCGATCCCATCGGGCGAAAAAGGCCGCTCGGTGCTGGAACTGACCTGGGCGCGACCCACCGCCGAATTCAACGGCATCATCGGCGGCTATACCGGCAAGGGTTTCAAGACGGTCATCGCGGCGGAAGCCTCGGCAAAGGTCTCGTTCCGCCTTGTCCACAAGCAGGATCCGGCCAAGATCCGCGCGGCCTTCCAGAAATTCGTCAAGGAACGCATCCCGGCCGATTGTACGGTCGAATTCCATGCTCATGGCGGCTCACCGGCAATCCAGCTCTCTTACGACTCGCCCTTCCTGGCCAAGGCCAAGACGGCGCTTTCCGACGAATGGCCAAAGCCCGCGGTGACGACCGGCAGCGGCGGCTCCATTCCGGTGGTGGGCGACTTTCAGACCTATCTCGGCATGGAATCGCTGCTGGTCGGGTTCGGCCTCGATGACGACCGCATCCACTCGCCCAACGAGAAATACGAGCTCAGCTCCTTCCACAAGGGCCAGCGCTCCTGGGCGCGCATTCTGGATGCGCTGACACGCTGAGCGCGGAAACACGTTTTCTTGTTGATTTTTCACCGGATCGCGGCGAGGACGGGTAACGCCGCGACCCGGAGAAAACGATGAGCGATATCCGCTTCCATAAAAACGATCTGCCCGACCTTTCGCATTACGATGTCGCGGCGGTGGCGATCGATACGGAGACGCTTGGCCTCAACCCGCACCGAGACCGGCTCTGCGTGGTGCAGATCTCGCCTGGCGACGGCAGCGCCGATGTCATCCAGATCGCGCCGGGCCAGACGGAGGCACCGAACCTGGTCAAGCTGCTGGCAAACGACAGGGTGACCAAGCTGTTCCACTACGGTCGCTTCGACCTCGCCGTGCTCTACCATGCGTTTGGCGTGATGGCCGAGCCGGTGTTCTGCACCAAGATCGCCTCGCGGCTGACGCGCACCTACACCGACCGGCACGGGCTGAAGGACATCTGTTTCGAGCTTCTCGGCGTCGGTCTGTCCAAGGCGCAGCAATCGTCGGATTGGGCGGCCGAAACGCTGTCGCCCGAACAGCTCGAATACGCCGCCTCCGATGTGCTCTATCTGCATCGTTTGCGCGATGCGCTGGCGGGACGGCTGGCGCGCGAGGGCCGCACGAAGGAGGCGGACGCCTGTTTCCGCTTCCTGCCGACGCGGGCCAAGCTTGACCTGATGGGTTGGGACGAAGAGGATATCTTCGCTCACAGCTGAGAAAAGGGATGAGATGGCGGACAGAAAGCCGATATCGACCGCGCCGACCGATGGCTCCAAGGTCACCGTCACCTGGAAGGACAGCGACGGAGTCCTCAATGAATCCTTAGCGCAATACCGCGACGGCGGCTGGTGGGTCTACACCGACAGCCATACGCAGAAGAAGGTCGAGCCGACCAGCTGGCGGCCCGCTGCCAGCGACGACGACGACCAGTGAGCGCCGCTGGCGAGGCCGGCTGCTTTCGACTAGCCTGAAGCCGTTGATATCGGGGCCGATTCGGAGCCTTCCGCTCCGCACCCGCCCTCTTGCACGGAGGAACCCGCCATGGGCGTCGAAAGCCTTCTCGTCTTCATCCTCATCGGTGCCATCGCCGGCTGGCTCGCCGGTCTCATCGTTTCGGGTTTCGGCTTCGGCCTGATCGGCAACATCATCGTCGGCATTATCGGCGCGTTCATCGCCGGCTGGCTGTTTCCGCGCATCGGCTTCTCGATCGGTGGTGGCATCATCGCCTCCATAATCCACGCCACGATCGGCGCCATCATCCTTTTGGTTCTGGTCAGGGTGCTGAAACGAGCCTGAGGTTCGGCACGACAAAAGGCGCGCCATGAAGCAGAATACGCTCTATCTCATCATTGGCGCGCTCATCGTCGTGGTCGTCGCGCTGGGCGTCTACGTCTACCGCGAGCAGGCCAGGCCGAAAGGCGTCGAACTCAAGATCGACGACAAGGGCATTTCAATCCAGCAGAACTGAACCCGCCGGGATCCAGGAGCGTGACATGGGGGCTTCCGACGCGTGGCAGAGCGGAGAGCGGCCCAGGATCACCGTGGCGGAATGGGAGAGGCTGAACCGGCCGCCACGACGCGAGGCGTTGCTGCGCTATTACTGGCGGACTTTTCGCTTCCTGAGGACATCCGCGCCGGTCAGCGAATTGCAGGGACGACAGCAATCGTTCCGTGACGCGATCGTCGCCAGCGTTGCCTTCAACCGGCCTGATGTGATCGCATGGCAGATCCACCTCGTGCGCCGACACCTGGCCGAGCACGAGAGCTATATCGTCTTCGACAACAGCAAGAAGGAGGAGGCGAGGGAAGCCATCCGCGACCTCTGCCTGCGCCAGCACGTCCCCTATGTAGCGTTGCCGAGGAACAGGCTGACGGTCAGCAGATCGCACGGCCAGGCGCTCAACTGGATCGTGCGCAATTTCATGACCGGCTTGGCCCCGAAGGTCTTCGGCTTCATCGACCATGACATCTTTCCGACGGAATCTTTTTCAATCCGCGACCGGCTGAAGGGCAAGAGCGTTTACGGCAGTGTCCGGCGCGACACTCCGACGCCGGGCGGCTGGTTCTTGTGGCCCGCCTTCTGTTTTTTCGACGGAAGCCTGCTGCGGCAGCGGCTGGATTTCGCGCCGAGCTACAAATTCCGTATGGACTCGGGTGGCGGCAACTGGCCGCTGCTCTACCGCACGATCGACCAGGCGCTGGTCAGATTTACCGAGAACAAGTTGCTGCGCTGCGGCGAGGGCGATGACGAGCACGAGGATTTCTTCATGTCGGTCGACGGCTGGCTGCATGTAACCAATGCCTCGAACTGGCGAAGGCAGCCGGTTGATAGGCGCGAACAACTTGTCGCCTTGTTGCGGCAAGCTGCGGGTCCTGACCATCTGGATGTGAAGTTCGAGCCGATCTAGAAGGATCGGGGTCCGTCGACCGCTCGAACAATGTCGTTGCGGTCACCTGCGAGGAGCAGGCGCTGGCCTTCTATCCGCCGGCGTCGATTGTCGGAACGGCAGGCTCGGGGATCGAGCCAGGCTTCGGAGAGATTAACAAATTCCTAACGGAATTCAGAGGTTTGGCCGAAGGCCTGCTTAACCCGCCCTTAAATCGCCGCATCTACTCTTCAACCCGAGCGCCATTGGCACCGGGGACATCAAGCGCAGCGCATGGCGAACCGCAGAGACAGTCGCATCGAGCCCAGCTTCGAGGGACCGCCGCGAGCGAGATCCCAGACGGGTCTTTCGGTGAGCGAGGAGGACCGCGTCGTGCCGAGCAACCGCAAAGCCTCCGCCAAACGCAAATCATCGAAGGCGAAATCGCCGCGGGGGAGGCGCGGCGGAGGCGGGCGCGGGCTGTTCGGCGTGCTCGGCCGGCTGTTCTACTGGTGCTTCGTGCTCGCCATCTGGGGCGGCATCGCGGTGGCCGGCGTCGTCATCTACTATGGCGCCAAGATGCCGGCGGCCACGACCTGGTCGATTCCCGATCGTGCGCCCAACATCAAGATCGTCTCGGCCGATGGGCAATTGCTGGCCAATCGCGGCATGAGCGGCGGCGAGGCGGTCGGCCTGCACGAAATGTCCCCTTATATCCCCGAGGCAGTCATCGCCATCGAGGACCGCCGTTTCTATTCGCATTTCGGTGTCGATCCGATCGGCCTCTCGCGCGCCATGGTCACCAACCTCATCGGCGGGCATTTCTCGCAAGGCGGTTCGACGCTGACGCAGCAATTGGCCAAGAACCTGTTCCTGACGCCGGACCGTACACTGGAGCGTAAAGTGCAGGAGGTGCTGCTGGCCCTATGGCTCGAGCACAAGCACAGCAAGGACCAGATCCTCGAAATGTACCTCAACCGGGTCTATTTCGGCTCCGGCGCCTATGGCGTCGAGGCGGCCTCGCGCCGTTATTTCGGCAAGAGCGCACGCGACGTCACGCTGTCCGAAGCCGCCCTGCTTGCCGGCCTCTTGAAGGCGCCCTCGCGGCTGTCGCCGGCGCGCGATCCCAAGGCCGCCGAGGAGCGTTCGCAGCTGGTGCTCGGCGCCATGCGCGAGGAGGGCAAGATCAGCGAGAAAGAGTTGAAAACGGCGCTCAGCGCACCGGCGACGCGCTCGCCATCCTACTGGACGGGTTCGGAAAACTATGTCGCCGACACCATCATGGAAGAATTGCCCGACCTGATCGGCGACGTGCGCGGCGATATCGTCATCGATTCTACCGTGGACCTGAACCTGCAGAAACTTGCCGAAAAGTCGATACGCCGGCTGATCGACGACAGCGGCAAGAAACTCAACGTCACCCAGGGCGCGCTGGTATCGATCGACGATTCCGGCGCGGTACGCGCCATGGTCGGCGGCTACGACTATTCGACCAGCCAGTTCGACCGTGCCTCGGAGGCGCGCCGGCAGCCGGGCTCGGCGTTCAAGCCGTTTGTCTATATGGCGGCACTTGAGGCCGGCCGCACGCCTGACAGCATCCGCAACGATGCGCCGATCAAGATCGGCAACTGGACGCCGGACAATTACGGCGGCAAGTACTTTGGCAAGGTCACCTTGGCAACAGCGCTGGCAAAATCGCTGAACTCGGTTGCCGCGCAGTTGACCATGGAAGTCGGACCGAACGCGGTGGTGGAAGCCGCGCACCGCATGGGCATCCAGTCCGACCTGCAGGCCAACACCTCGATAGCGCTCGGCACCTCGGAAGTGACGCCACTGGAGCTGACTTCGGCCTATGTGCCCTTCGCCAATGGCGGCTACAAGCCGGACATCCATTTCATCCGCCGCGTGACGACGTCAGACGGCAAGGTGCTCTACGACAGCGCTGGCGGCAGCGCACCGCGCGTGATCAAGCCCGAGATCGTCGGCATGATGAATTCGATGATGACCGGCACGGTCGAGGTCGGCACCGCCAAGAAGGCGGCTTTCGCCTGGCCGTCGGCCGGCAAGACCGGCACCAGCCAGAATTCGCGCGACGCCTGGTTCGTCGGCTACACCGCCAATCTGACCACCGGCGTATGGTTCGGCAATGATGACGGCACGGCGATGAAGAAGGTCACCGGCGGCGCGCTGCCGGCGCAGGCCTGGCACGAATTCATGGTCGCCGCGCATGAGGGCGTGCCGGTGCGGCCGCTGCCCGGCACCTGGAAATCGACGCCGGCCGACACCATCGTGCCCGACGAGATTCCCTCGGCCAGCAACAACCAGCCGGCACCGGTTCCGTCGGCGTCCGTCGGCCAGCAGCCGCCGGCCGCGCAGGCGACCGCACCGGCAACGCCGGTCCGTGCGGCGCGGCCTGCCCAGACCGTCGATGCCGATGGCTTCGATATGCCGGCGGATGACGGCACCACCGCTTCGGTCGGACATCCGGTGCCGCCAGGCAGCGTCGGCGGTCGGCTCAAGAAACGGCAGACGTCGATCCTGGATATCCTTGGCGGCGGCTGAGCAGCCGGCTGGCGGCGTCAATCCGCCTCTCGCCACCTCGGCGGCATTCGGCTACATGTCCAGCCCGGAGACCGCGACATGACCGAGACCGACACCAGAAAAACCATCGTGCTGACCGGCGCCAGCCGCGGTATCGGCCATGCCACTGTCAAGCGCTTTTCGCGCGAGGGCTGGCGCGTCATCACCTGCTCACGCCAGGCCTTTGCCGAGGATTGCCCGTGGCCGGCCGGTCCCGAGGATCACATCAAGGTCGACCTCGCCGATCAGGAAGATGTCGGTATTGCGGTCTCGGAAATCCGCCATCGGCTGGAATCCCATGGTGGCCAGTTGCACGCGCTGGTCAACAATGCAGGCATTTCGCCCAAGCTCAAGGACGGCAACAGCCGCATGAACTCGATCGACACGCCGATGCATGTCTGGCGCGACGTGTTCCAGGTCAATTTCTTCGCGCCGATCATGCTGGCGCGCGGCCTGTTCAAGGAATTGGCGGCGGCCAAGGGCTCGATCGTCAATGTGACGTCGATCGCCGGCACCCGCGTGCATCCCTTCGCCGGCACCGCCTATGCGACGTCGAAGGCCGCGCTCGGCTCGCTGACGCGCGAGATGGCGCATGATTTCGGCCCGCACGGCATCCGTGTCAACGCCATCGCGCCAGGCGAGATCGACACCGCGATCCTGTCGCCGGGCACGGAAAAAATCGTCGAGACCATCCCACTGCGGCGCCTGGGCACCACGGCTGAGGTCGCCGACATCATCTTCTTCCTGTGCTCGAGCCAAGCGTCCTACGTGACCGGCTCGGAAATCCACATCAATGGCGGCCAGCACGTGTGAACTGGTCGAGCCAAGGCCCGCTAATCTGGCCAGGGTGACAACAGCCTTCGCAGTTCATTCGTGGCTTGATCAACGCGCCTGTGGGCAGCGCCGGCTCAGGCAGCGGACGGTTCAGCGACCCGCGGCTTGTGGCCAAGCACCTCTTCGACAATGCCGCGCGCGATCTCGCGTTCGCCCATGATCACCGTATCGGCGCCGAGCCCCTTGAGATGCTCGACCTCGGCATCCGAATGGGCGCGGGCGACGACGTTGATGTTGGGATTGGCGGCGCGTGCCCGCAGCACGATCTGGCCGGCCTCAAACGCGTTGGGAATGGCAAGGATCAGCCGCGTGGCGCCTTCGGGATTGGCGGCGGCGAAGACTTCGGCGTTGGCGGCGTTGCCGGCGACGGTTTCGATGCCGTCCGTTTTCAGCTTCGCCAGCGTCTTGTCGGCATCCTCGATGACCAGGAAAGGCCGTGCTGCTTCTTTCAACGCGGCGCCGACGAGGCCGCCGACGCGGCCGTAGCCGATCAGGATGGCATGACCGGTGAGCGCCGTCCTTGGTGGCGGGCCGTCTTCCTTTTTGGATGCCATGGCGACCGAGGCGACATGGCCCGGTTCCGTCGCCGGGCCAACCGGCTTGGCGTCCGCCGGCGGCGCCGTCCTGGCGGCGCGGGCCTCGAGCCACGGCTTCATCCAGTCGATGACCAGGAACATCAGCGGGTTGAGCACGATCGACAGGATGGCGCCGGCCAGGATGAGGTCCCGTCCCTGTTCGGGCAGAAGTTTCAGCCCGACGCCGAGTTCGGCCAGGATGAAGGAGAATTCGCCGATCTGGGCAAGGCTGGCCGAAATCATCAAGGCCGTGGCCAGCGGATAGCCGAAGGCGACGACGATGACGAACGCCGCCAGCGACTTGCCGATGACGATGATGGCCAGCGTCGCCAGGATCGGCAGGCCGTTGCTGAACAGGCTGAGGGGGTCGAACAGCATGCCGACGGAGACGAAGAACAGCACCGAGAAAGCATCTCGCAGCGGCAGCGATTCTTCCGCGGCACGGTGGCTGAGCTCGGATTCGCTCATGATCATGCCGGCGAAGAAGGCGCCCAGCGCCAGCGAGACGCCGAACAGTTTTGCCGCGCCGAAGGCGACGCCGAGCGCTATTGCCAGCACCGAGAGGCGGAACAGTTCGCGCGACCCGGTATGGGCAACGTAGTGCAGGATCCAGGGAATGACCCTGCGGCCGACCACCAGCATGACGACGACGAAAGCGGCGACCTTCGCCAGCGTCATGCCGACGACACCCCAGATGCCGTAACTGGCCGGCAGCGCCAGCAGGCCGCTCGAATGGGCATCGGCCGGTTCCTGGCCGCCGAGTACGCCGGCAAGGGCCGGCAACAGCACCAGCGCCAGCACCATAGCCAGATCCTCGACGATAAGCCAGCCAACGGCGATGCGGCCGCGCTCGGTCTCGATCAAGCGGCGTTCCTGAAGCGCGCGCAGCAGCACCACGGTCGAGGCGACCGATAGCGCCAGGCCAAACACCACGCCCGCCCCCATCGACCAGCCGAGCATCCAGGACAGCCCGGCGCCGAGCGCCGTGGCAAAGCCGATCTGGACAATGGCTCCCGGCACGGCAATGGCGCGGACCGACAGAAGGTCCTTCAGCGAAAAATGCAGGCCGACGCCGAACATCAGGAGGATGACGCCGATTTCGGCCAATTCGTTGGCAAGGCCGGCGTCGGCGACAAAACCGGGTGTGTTCGGCCCAACCAGCACGCCGGCTACGAGATAGCCGACCAGTGGCGGAATGCGGAACCGATTGGCGAGGGCGCCGAAGACGAAAGCCAGCCCCAGACCGGCGACGATGGTGGCGATAAGGGGCGTGTCATGCGGCATTGTCTATGGAGCGCCTTTCAAGCCAGCGATGTCGGATATGCGCCGCCCTAAGCCGCCGCCTGTTTGCAATATGGTGGACGGGGTGTCGGCGATGCAACCCGCAAAGCCGCGAATCAACGTCGAGACGGCAAAAACCTGACCGGCAGCTGAGTGACTGCCGGTCAGGTGCTTGGGTTCAGTGGCGACCGTGCTGCGACCCGATAGGCGCCTTCGCCGCGCGTGGTCAGGCTGCCTGCAGCAATGCCTCGATCTCGAAAATGGCGTGGTTGGTCATGGTCTTCGGGATTTCGGCCGTCACCTTGTCGCCAACCTCCTTATGCAGCTTCTTGCGCATCGCGCCGAGCACCATGGGCGGGGCGACAAGCACAAGACTGTCGAATGCACCCTCATGTGCAAGCTTGTAGAGGCGGGCGGCAATCTCCTCGGCGAAGCGTTCCTTGCCGATGCGATGCCAGTCGGTCTCCTCGACCGCGCTGCGATGCACGGATGGGCCGTCATTGTATCGACCGGGGCTGTCGCTTCCCTGTTCGCGTGTGGGCGGGTTCTCCTGTTCCATCACCTGCACGACTTCAAGGTTGGGAAACTTGGTGTCGCCGGCGTTCTTGAGCAGGAGCGCCTTTTCGCCGTCGGCCACCAAAACCCAAATGCCATGCTTCAGTTTGATCGTGTTCATAGGGACGCTCCTTGTTGAGTGGTGGCTATACCGGGAACGCATTTTGACCCGTCAACGTTCCACCCGAACGGAGCACCGAGTGGCCGTGCAGACAGGCGCTGAAGACGAAATCACCACCGGACGACTTTAATCTACTGAATTGGTAGAAATTAGAAAAAACTGTTTTGTGGGATCGGTCGCCGGCAGCTAAAAGTGCCTGAAATCAAGGCGCGTTTCAGCAGCCCGGGCGCTCCCGGTGCATGGGCATGGAATATTTTTCTCCTGCCCTTCGCGGTTGCGGAAAAGCGATTGCCTGCCATCACCGGATGCGCGAGTGCTTTGCTTCTGCTTTTTTACGCTTGGGCGTAAAACTGCGACCCTGTTCCCGGATCTGCTTTGTCATGTCGCAAGCCACCACCAAGCTCAACGCCTTCCCCGTCTTCATGCGGGTCGAGGGCGAAGCCGTGGCCATTGTCGGCGGCGGCGAGGAGGCTTTGGTCAAGGCGCGGCTGATCGCCCAGTCGAGCGCGGTCCTGCACATCATCGCTGGGGATGCCGAACCGGATCTGTTGGCCTTCATCGCCGAGACGGGCGCGAACCATATGCCCGGCGCGTATGATGCTTCGCAGCTTGAAGGCGCCGTGATGGTGTTTGCCGCCAGCGGCGACGAGGCGCTCGACCGTCGCGTCGCCGCCGACGCGCGCCGGCTGGGCATTCCCGTCAATGCCGTCGACCGGCCGGACCTCTGTGATTTCTTCACTCCGGCGCTGGTCAACCGCGCACCGGTCGCCGTGGCGATCGGTACCGAAGGCGCGGGGCCCGTGCTTGCCCAGATGCTGCGCAGCCGCATCGACCGCATGCTGTCGCCCTCGCTCGGGCCACTGGCAGCGCTTGCGGCGTCGTTCCGCAATGCCGCCGAGAGATTGCCCAGGGGCAATGTACGCCGCCGTTTCTGGAGCGACTTCTTCGGCGGAGCGCCAGCACGCGCCGTCGAGGCCGGCGAATTTTCACAGGCGCGCGAAGCCGCCACCGATCTGCTGTTGTCCGACGCGCCCATTCGCGGCCACATCGCCCTGGTGGGCGCCGGTCCCGGCGCCGAGGACCTGCTGACCCTGCGGGCGCATCGTCTGCTGATGGAGGCCGATGTCATCGTCCATGACGCGCTGGTGCCGGAGGCGATCGTCGCCATGGGCCGCCGCGATGCCGAGCGCCTGCCGGTGGGAAAGCGCAAGGGCTGCCATACCAAGAGCCAGGCCGAAATCAATGCGTTGCTGGTGGATCTCGGTCGTCAGGGCAAGCGCGTCGTGCGGCTGAAATCGGGCGATCCGCTGGTGTTCGGCCGCGCCGGCGAGGAGATGGCCGCGCTTCGTGACGCCGGCATCGCCTATGAGGTGGTTCCAGGCGTCACAGCGGCCTTTGCCGCTGCCGCCGATTTCGAACTGCCGTTGACGCTGCGCGGCGTTTCCTCCTCGATGGTGTTCACCACCGGCCACGATCTCAAGGGCAATTCACTGCCGGATTGGGCCAAGCTCGCGATTTCCGGCGCTACCGTTGCCGTCTACATGGGCCGCTCGGTCGCGGCCGAAGTTGCCGGCCGGCTGATCGAGGCGGGCTTGTCGCCGGACACGGCGGTCGCCGTGGTCGAGAATGCCAGCCTGGCCAATCGCCGACGCTTCCACGGCACACTTGCCGACCTGCCGTCGCTGGAAGCGCGCGCCGATCTGTCGGGCCCGGTCATGACCATCATCGGCGACGCCGTCGCCGGCGCCAATTTCGAGCGGTCCGAGCCGCTCGCGGCACACAGGCACGAGAGCGTGCCCGTAGCAGCCGCCGAGGGAGTTCAGCCATGAAGATACTGACCGCCAATCGCCTCGGCGACGGCATTGCCGTGTGGTACGCCGATGGCGGCTGGGCCGAGACGGTGGACCATGCGGACCTTGCCCACGACAAGGCGGCCGAGGATCGGCTGGAGGCGATCGGCGCCAAGGCCCATGCCGACAATGAAGTGGTCGACGTCAATCTGATCGACGCGGACATCGTCGACGGCGTTGTCGAGCCGGTGCGGCTGCGCGAGAAGATCCGCGCCGCTGGCCCGACCATCCGCAACGACCTCGGCAAGCAGGCCGAGCGGGCGGCATAGCCAGGACACCAGGTGAACGGGCGGACGCGCCCTGAAAGACGAAGCATGTACCGTTACGATGAGTTCGACCACGATTTTGTCCAGGCCCGCGTCGCCGAGTTCAGCGACCAGGTCGAGCGCCGGCTGTCCGGCGAGATCACCGAGGACCAGTTCCGGCCGCTCCGGCTGATGAACGGTGTCTATCTGCAGCTGCACGCCTACATGCTGCGCATCGCGGTGCCCTACGGCACGCTGAACGGCAAGCAGTTGCGCATGCTCGGCCACATCGCCCGCAAATACGATAAGGGCTACGGCCATTTCACCACGCGCCAGAACATCCAGTTCAACTGGCCGGCGCTGTCGGACATTCCGGCGATCCTGGCGGACCTGGCCAGCGTGGAGATGCACGCCATCCAGACCAGCGGCAACTGCATTCGCAATGTCACCGCCGATCATTTTGCCGGGGCTGCCGCCGACGAGGTCGCCGACCCGCGTCCCTATGCGGAAATCCTGCGGCAGTGGTCTTCGGTGCATCCGGAATTCTCGTTCCTGCCGCGCAAGTTCAAGATCGCGGTGACGGGAGCCGAGCGCGATCGCGCCGCCATCCAGACGCACGATATCGGCCTGCACCTGAAGAAGAACGCCGCCGGCGAACTCGGCTTCGCCGTCTATGTCGGTGGTGGCCAGGGCCGCACGCCGATGGTGGCGAGGAAGATCCGCGACTTCTTGCCCGAAGCCGACCTTCTCTCCTACTGCACGGCGATCCTGCGCGTTTACAATCTCTATGGCCGCCGCGACAACAAATACAAGGCGCGCATCAAGATCCTGGTCCACGAGACCGGCGCAGAGGAAATCACCCGCCAGGTCGAGGCCGAGTGGCAGGAATTGAAGGACGCGGAGCTGAAGCTGCCCGAGGCGGACATCCGCGCGATCGAGGCCTATTTCGCACCGCCGGCGCTGACCGGGCGGCCGGACGGCGACGCTGCCGTCAAGGTGGCGCGGCTGGATTCCAAGGGCTTCTCGGACTGGCTCGACCAGAACGTGGTGACGCACCGCCACCCCGACTACGCGGCGGTGACGATCTCGCTCAAGGGTATCGGCGAGGTGCCGGGCGATGCGACCGACAGCCAGATGGAAGCGGTCGCCGACATTGCCGAGAAATATGCCTTCGACGAGCTTCGCGTCAGCCACGAGCAGAACCTGATCCTGCCGCATGTGGCGCGTGCCGACCTCAAGGCGGTCTATGACGCGCTGGTCGACATCGGGCTGGCGACGGCTAATTCCAACCTGATCTCGGACATCATCTCGTGCCCGGGCCTCGATTATTGCGCGCTGGCGACGGCACGCTCGATCCCGATCGCACAGGAAATCTCGCGCCGCTTCGCCTCGCTGGAGCGGCAGCGCGAGATCGGCGAATTGAAGCTGAAGATCTCCGGCTGCATCAATGCCTGCGGCCACCACCATGTCGGCCATATCGGCATCCTCGGTGTCGAGAAGAAGGGCTCCGAACTCTACCAGGTGACATTGGGCGGTTCGGCCGACGAGAACACTTCGGTCGGCGAGATCATCGGCCGTGGCTTCTCTTCGGAAGAAATCACCGACGCCATCGAGCAGATCGTCGACACCTATCTCGGCCTTCGGCTCAACCCGCAGGAAAAATTCATCGACGCCTACCGCCGTGTCGGTCCCGCGCCGTTCAAGGAGGCGCTCTATGCTGGCGAAGCCAAGGCCGCTTGACCATATTGCCGATGCCGATGACGGCATCGCCGCCAAAGCGGCGGGGTTTGACGCGCTCTACGGTCATCTCAGCCCGATCGAGATCATCGAACGATCGGCCAACGATCTGTTTCACGACGAGATCGCCGCCGTGTCTTCGTTCGGCGCGGATTCGGCAGTGCTGCTGCATATGATCGCCAAGATCGACCGCACGCTGCCGGTCATCTTCCTCAATACCGGCAAGCATTTCGAAGAGACGCTCGGCTATCGCGACGCGCTGGTCGCCGATTTCGGATTGACCAACATCCGGGTGATCAAGCCGGACGAGGCGGCGCTCGAACGGATCGACCCGACCGGCAATCTGCACCAGAACAACACCGATGCCTGCTGCGACGTGCGCAAGGTCGAGCCGCTGGCACGTGGCGTCGCACCCTTCCGCGCCTGGTTCACGGGCCGCAAACGCTTCCAGGCCTCGACACGGGCCGCACTTCCGGTGTTCGAGGCGGTCGGGCCTCGCATCCGCATCAATCCGCTGGCGCACTGGACGACGTCGGACCAGGCCGACTACATGCGCGCGCATGCGCTGCGCGAAAACCCACTGGTCGCCTATGGTTATCTGTCGATTGGCTGCTTTCCCTGCACGCAGCCGGTGCAGCCGGGCGAGGATGCGCGCAGCGGCCGCTGGGCCGGCCACGCCAAGACCGAGTGCGGCATTCACCTGTCGGGACTGGAAGTGTCGCTGACCGACGCATCACTATAAGGTATGTTGCAATTCAGGTGAGGCCGGGCTGCAAACGGCAGCTTCCGGTGCTCACGGACTTCAAGTACGTTTCGCTCCGGTTCTCGCAAGCAGCCGTTTTCGACGCAACCTGACCTGAATTTCAACACACGCTCGAGCTCTTCGAATTTTAGGAATTTTGATGACTGGACTGACGACACCGGAGACCCGGCTCTGGACCCCGGAGGGTTTTCGCGAGGACGAGTGGAGCCATGCCGAAAGCGCCGACGCGCTTTCCGGCAATGGCCGATTCATCTTGCCGCTGCAGGCCTTCCTCGATCTCGACCCGGAGGTGCGCCGCTCGGCGAAGGAGCGGCTCGGCGTCGTGCTGCAACCCGGCGACCCGCTCGAGAAGATCGTCGACCTGCTCGACCAGCTGTCGCTGGTGGCGCTGGCCTTCCCGGCTTTCGGCGACGGCCGCTCCTTCTCCAAGGGCGAACTGCTGCGCAGCCGTTATCATTTCACGGGCGCGTTGCGTGCCACCGGGCAGGTCCTGGTCGACCCGTTGCCGCACATGCTGCGGCTTGGCTTCGATGAATTCGAGATCTCGAATCCAGTGCTCATGAAGCGCCTGGAAGAAGGCCGCACCGGCGGGTTGGGGCTTTATTACCAGCCGGCCGCCATAACGGAGACCAAGGGACCGAAATATTCCTGGCGGCGCCTTCGCAACAGCTGACGCTTTTTCTAGCAAGGTCGAAGGCCTCTACTCCAAAAACTGGTCGTACCAATTGTGCGATTTGCGCTTTTCCTCCCGGCATCTTGCTCTTAGGATATCGCTGTTATTTCGCAACCCGAAATAAATGGCCACAAAGGGAGGAACCGGGAATGGCTGGCAAGAAGATATTGATGCTCGTTGGCGAGTTCAGCGAGGAATACGAGATTTTCGTCTTTGAACAGGCCATGCATGCCGTCGGCCATACCGTGCATGTCGTTTGCCCGGACAAGAAGGCGGGCGATGTGCTGAAGACATCGCTGCACGATTTCGAAGGCCACCAGACCTACACCGAGAAGCCCGGACACGATTACATCCTCAACAAGACGTTTTCCGAGGTTGATCCGGCCCAGTACGATGCCGTCTACGCGGCGGGCGGGCGCGGTCCCGAATACATCCGTATCGACAAGCGGGTGCAGGCGCTGGTGCGGCACTTCCATGAGACAGGCAAGCCGATCTTCACCATCTGCCATGGCGTGCAGATCCTGATCGCGGTCGACGGCGTGGTGCGGGGCAGGGAAGTGGCGGCGCTTCACTATTGCGAGCCGGAAGTCACGCTGGCCGGCGGCATCTATATCGACGTCGCGCCGAACGGGGCCCATGTCGACGGCAATCTCGTTTCGGCCAAGGGCTGGCCGGGCCTGTCCAATTTCATCCGCGAATGCCTGAAGGTGCTGGGCACGGAGATCCGCCATGGCCAGATCCTGATGCGCGACGAGCGGCAAGCGGCCTGAGAAAGGTTTGGGAAATACCGCCGCGCGCTGGCGCGGCGGTATGCTCTACGCCGCCATCCGCGCTTCGCGGAACGACACCAGTTTGTGGCTGCTTTCGTCCCACAAGGCCAGTTTGACGCAGCGCAGGCTCTCGAGGAGCGTGACGCGGCCGATGCCGCGCAACTCGGGATAATCCCGCAGCACTTCCTGCAGCCGGTAGCCGGGCACCTTGGCGGAGAGGTGGTGGACGTGGTGAACGCCGATATTGCCGGTGAACCAGTTCAGCACCGGCGGGAGGTCGTAATAGGACGAGCCGTGCAGGGCGGCGCGCTGGAACTCCCATTCCTCATCCTTCGCCCATTCGGTCTCCTCGAACTGGTGCTGGACATAGAACAGCCAGATGCCGGCCGAACCGGCGAGAATGACGATCGGCAGATGGACGATCAGGAACGCGCCGGGGCCGATGACCCAGATGAGGATGGCCGCGGCAAGCGCGATGCCAAGATTGGTGGTCATTGACGACACCCAGGGCGTCAGGCCGCCACGCATCATGCCGATAGGCAGCCTTTGCGAGAAGATGAACAGCCAGATCGGCCCCAGGCCGAACATCACCAGGGGATGACGGTAGAGGCGATAAGCCAGGCGACCCCGCCAGGACATCCGCCGGTATTCGGCGACGGTCAGCGTCCTGATGTCGCCCATGCCGCGTTCGTCGAGATTGCCGGCGCTGGCATGATGGGTGGCATGGGCACGCCGCCAGCAGTCGTAGGGCGTCAGCGTCAGGATGCCCAGCGCCCGGCCGATCCAGTCATCGGCAATGCGATTGGCAAAGAAGGAGCCATGGCCGCAATCGTGCTGGATCATGAAAATCCGCACCAGGAAGCCGGCCGCGGGCAGGATCAGCACCAGTCCCCACCAATGACCATAGGCATAGGCAGCGGAAGACAGAGCCCACAGCGTGGCGAAAGGAACGAGGGTGATGGCGAGTTCGAGTGTGCTACGCCGCCTGTCAGGCTTCTTGTAGTGCGCCAGGATCTTGAGCCAGGCACGCTTGCTGTTGGCAGCTGCCTCGGGGGAAATCATGTTCATCAGGAAGCATAGGCAGGGTGCGCCGCCACCGCAAGCCAGGGATCACGCAAAGTTACTGTGCGTAATTGTCGCGTAAGGTCCGGGCGATCCTACTGCCGGCGCCAGCCGGCGTCGCCATCCTCGACCCGGTCGAGATGCTCGAGCAATTGCTCAAATCGGTCCGGAATGTCGGGTTCGATGCGGAAGGCTGGCAAGGTGCGCAGAAAGCGCGTCACTGCCTCGGCGCCGAACTGGCGCCGAACCTCCGCAGCGAGCCCTTCTCCTTTTTCAAGCTTGTTGCGGGTCATCATTTCAAAAATCCTGCGTCGGCTCCGAAACTCCCCCAGCAGCGGAATGGTTCCCGCATCACCGCCTCGTGGCAAGCAAAGCCGGCAAGTACGGTAAAATTTGAATTAAAATCGAAGCGTCCCCACCGTGCTTTCCTGGTCGGGTCGCAGGCCCCTGCGGTCTCTTTCCCCTTGATTTTTGGCCTGCGAACCTCGATATCGGGCACAAAATCCATACCATTCGAGATGACGGGAAACGGCGATGAGCGACCAGGCAAAAGACGAACGCACGCCCAATGAAGCCGAGGCGGCCGAGGCCAATGCCGAGCGCACGGAAGGCAGCACCGATGGTGACTACGAAGCGCTTGTACGGCTGCTGAAGGAAAATGAAGAACTGAAGGACCGCGCGCTGCGGGTCGCGGCCGAGATGGAAAACCTGCGCCGCCGCACCGCGCGCGACGTGCATGACGCGCGCACTTATGCGGTGGCGAATTTCGCCCGCGACATGCTGTCGGTGTCGGACAATCTGCGCCGCGCCCTGGATGCCATTCCGGCCGAGGCCAAGGCATCGGGGGATGCCGGCTTCAAGGCGCTGATCGAAGGCGTCGACCTGACCGAGCGCGCCATGCTGTCGGCGCTGGAGCGGCATGGGGTCAAGAAACTCGCTCCCGAGGGCGAGAAGTTCGATCCCAATTTCCACCAGGCAATGTTTGAAGTGCCCAATCCCGATGTTCCGGCCAACACCGTGGTCCAGGTCGTGCAGCCGGGCTATTCGATCGGCGAGCGGGTGCTGCGCCCGGCCATGGTCGGCGTCGCCAAGGGTGGTCCGAAAATCGCCGCCGACGCGCCGGTCGAGCCAGGGCCGGTCAATGAGCAGGCCGAGAAGGATGCGTGATTAGTGGGGTAGCGATAGAGAGTTGTGAGTAGCAAGGACTGGGCCGGGTAGGCGCCTGCTTCGCCAATTGCCATTCACTACTGACTACTTCACTACTCACTCCATGAACCCGATCGCCCTCCTCGACTATGCCGGCGTTGCGGTCTTCGCGGCGACGGGGGCGTTGGCGGCGTCGCGCAAACAGCTCGACATTATCGGCTTCCTGTTCCTGGCCAGCGTCACCGGCATCGGCGGCGGCACGCTTCGCGACGTCATCCTCAATCTGCCGGTTTTCTGGGTCGCCAACTCCAGCTACGTGCTGATTTGCGCGGCGGCCGCTGTGCTGGTTTTCTTTGCCGCGCACCGTATGGAATCCCGCTGGAAATGGCTGCTCTGGCTCGACGCCATCGGGCTGGCCGCTTTTTCGGTGATGGGTGCGGCCAAGGGACTGGCCATTACCGGTTCGCCGGTCGTCTCCGTCATCACCGGCGTGCTCACCGCCACGTCCGGCGGCATCCTGCGCGATCTGCTGGCCGGCGAACCCTCGGTGCTGCTGAGGCCGGAAATCTATGTTACGGCCGCTCTCACGGGCGCTGCCATCTTCACGGCTGGCGACGTCACAGGATTGCCGCCGATCGTTTCAGAGCTGGCCGGCTTCGCCGCGGCGTTCGCGGTTCGCGGCGGCGCGCTCCGTTTCGGCTGGACCTTTCCAGCCTACAAGAGCCGGCCCGGCCGGCGGCCGGAAGACATTCCGTGAGGAGAGGGAGTAGGGGAGTGGTCAGTAGTCGCCGAAGCGCGAATCGTGTCGTCTTGACTACTGATTACTGATTACTGACTACTGACTACTGACTACTGACTAATCGCTCACGCAGCGAAGCGCTGCGCTTCCCCGCCATAATAGTTGACGTAGCGGGCACCGATCTCCTTGACCGGCATCACGACGAAAATGTCGACCGTGGAGAATTCGCGGTCGATGACGCAACCATCGCCGATGCGAGCGCCGACCCGCAGATAGCCCTTGACCAGAGGCGGCATCGCCGCGATCGCCGCCTTGGTGTTGACCGCCTCGATCGGCATCAGGTCCATGGAGCAATAGCGCCCGGACACAGCGCGCACGTCCCAGGCCGAGTTGGTGCGGCAGTGATGGGCAAGATAGGTGAGCGCCTCCGCATGCGCGGCCGGCACGGTGCCATGGAACGAGGCGCAGCCGGTCATCACCCCGATCTCGTAGTGATTGATGTAGGCCCAGATGCCTTGCCATAGCGCTTCGATGGTGCGCTTCGAACGGTATTCCGGCAAGACGCAGGAACGGCCGAGTTCAAGGAAACGCTGGCTGGGATGGCGGGCGATGAGCTTGGTCAGCTCGAATTCGCCTTCGGAATAGAAGCCTCCGGCGGTTGCCGCGATTTCTTGCCGCAGCAAGCGATAGGTGCCGACGATACGGCGGTGCTCAGGGCCGGAAAGCGTGGTGTCGAGGACGAGCAGATGGTCGCAGAGCGGGTCGAAGCGGTCGGCGTCGCGGCGGTCCTGCGCCTGGAACAGATCCTTCCTGGCGCCAAGCTCGTCATAGAATACACGGTAACGCACTTCCTGCGCGGCCGCGATCTCGGCCTCGTTGCGGGCGAGCCGCACTTCGAGATTGCCGATACGGCCGAGCGCCGCGCCCTTTATGACGGAATCGACATTACGTCCGGCGAGCAAGGCGCTGCTGGCGTTCGGCCGAGTGTCACATTCCGGCATAACTGTATGCACGAGTGATTCTCCTTCGAGCCATCCCTCTTGGCACGGGGATACGGTGTAGGTGCAACAGGATTGTGACAGTACCGTGATACGGCGTCGCGGGCAATACTTCGTCGGCTGGCGAAAACGGTCAACCGGCTACGTTGCGCCACAAGACCCAGGCGCGTCGCGTTCGCGGGCGCCGAAAATGGGCTGGTTTTTGGCGGCCTTGACCAGCCACGCACCCGGAAAAAGCTGGCTCAAGCGGCGACCTGGCCCTCGACGGCACTGACCAGCGCATCGGGGTCGAGCGGCTTGGTGACGAAGCCGCTGGCGCCGTGGGCGAGCACCGCATGGCGGGTCTTTTCCTGGCTGTCGGCCGACAGCACCATGATCGGCACCGGCGGCACGGAGGCCTCCTCTTCATGGCGGCGGATCGCGGCAATGGCGTCCAGTCCGTCCATGACGGGCATGTGAAGATCCATCAGCACCACGTCGAAGCGGTGCTTGTGGCCGGCACCAGTGACCGCCTCGACGGCGGCCTTGCCATTGCCGACCACCTTGACGCGATGCCCGGCCTTCAACAGCGTCGCGCGGGCCAGCATGGCATTGATGTCGTTGTCCTCGGCGATCAGCACGGACAGGCCCTGCTGGCGTTCGCCTGAGGCACGAAGCGCCGGCGCGCGGCGTTTTTCCGGCTGCGGCTGGGCCAGGACCGGTGCGTGGCTGCTCAAAAGGACACGCAAAAGTGTTCCTCCGCGCACTGGCCGGGCAAGGAAAGTCGCGTAGCCGCTGGCACGAAACTCGCCCAGCATGCCGCGGTCGGTGGGTGCGATCAGCGTGACGGCTTCGCAATCGGAAAACCCATGCTGGCGAAGCCGCTTGAGCAGCCTTCCGTCACTCTCTTCCATGGCCGCGTCGACCAGAAGCACGTCGCAGCCGTCGGCAAAGGATGCGGCCTGAGCCACGGTGGTGGCGATTCCGGCCGCTCCGCCATTGGAGCGGATGGTGCGGGCGATGGCGTCGGCCTCGACGGTGTTCTTGGAGACGATCACGGCGCGTCGCCCGGCAAGCGCGTTCAACCGGCCCTGCGGCGGCTCGGTGGCTGATGTGGCGGGAATCTCGAAGACGAATTCCGATCCCTGGCCAAGCCGGCTGGAAACCGAAATCGTGCCGCCCATGGCGGCCACCAGGCGCTTGGAGATGGCAAGTCCCAGTCCAGCACCGCCATGCGTGCGCGTCGAGGTGCCGTCGGCCTGCTCGAACTCCTCGAAGATGCGCTCCATGTCCTCGTCGCGCAGGCCGGGACCGGTATCGGCGATGGTGAAGCAGATGCGGTCGCTGGTCTCGGTTCGGGCGCGCGCGACGCTGACCAGCACGCCCCCACTGTCGGTGAACTTGATGGCGTTGCCGATGAGGTTGAGCAGCACCTGCCTGACCCGGCCCGGATCGGCGGTGATCAATTGCGGCACATCCGGTTCGACATGGCAGCCGAGGCCGATATTCTTGGCGAAGGCGCGCGCGGCCATCAATTCGATGATGTTGTCGGCGATCTCGCGCACCGACATGGGCTGCGGTTCGGGATCGAAGCGTCCGGCCTCGATCTTGGAATAGTCGAGCAGGTCCTCGATCAGGGCAAGCAAGGCGCTGGCCGAGGTCGAGATGGCGCCGACATAGGTCTGCTGCTCCGGCGAAAGGCTGGTGTCGGCGAGCAGCCTGGCCATGCCCATGATGCCGTTCATCGGCGTGCGGATCTCATGGCTGACGGTGGCGAGGAAGCGCGACTTGGCCTGGCTCGCGAATTCGGCCCGCTCGCGCGCGGTGATCATGGACGATTCAGCGCGCTTGCGTGCTGTGATGTCGCGGGCGATGGCGCGATGCGAGACGGCACCACTGTCCTTTTCGCGCACCGACAACTCGATCCAGGAGAACCAGCGCGGGCCTGTCGGCGTGCGGATGGCAACGTCGGTGGAACTCAGGCATTCATGATCGGAGAAAGCCGCATCGGGAACGATGCCGACCTCGATGCCGAGTTCGGCCAACGTCTTGCCGGCAAGATCGCGCGGATCGGTTTCGACGAGGTCGGCGAACACCTTGTTGGCGTAGACGATGTAGCCGTCGCGGTCGCGATGGATGACGAGATCGCCGAGCGCGTCGATGAGACCGCGAAAGCGCTCCTCGCTTTCCTGCATCTCCCACATGCGGTCGGCCAGCGTCTCGATCTCGGCGCGGTTACGGGCGGTGGTTTCGTCGAGCAGGACCGCGGTGCGGCGTACGCTGCGTCTGGCGCGCAGATGCATGGCCAGGCCAGCAAGGCCGGTTGCCAGCAAGGCAAGGCTGATGAAGACTGGCGCCCCGGTCAGGGATGAGAGGCCGGCCAGCAGCATGACGGCAACGAAGGTCAGGATCGGCAGGCCTTCGCGCTTGGCCGGTTGCTGATCAGGGACCAGCGGCGGCGCGGCGATAAACCGCCGCGCCGATACCGGCGGTTGCGCCGATGCCGCATCGATGTCGTCGCCGGCGTCGGCCTGTTGGCTGTCGGATTCCGCGATCATGCGAGATCCTTTGCCAGACAGAGATTATGCAAAATTGCGGGGGATCGTTCGAATTTTAGCGGATCGGGCGTTTTTGGCCCGGCGGCGACGTATTTGCCACCAATGTGGCAATTCCGCCCCGCGCCTGCCACCCCTGAGCCGGGTCACATGTCGACGACGACGCGGCCACGGATATTGCCGTCGACGATGTCGTGTGCCGCACCGATGATGCCGTCGAAGCCGATGGTCGTGGACAGGCTGGCGAGCTTGTCCACATCGAGATCGGAGCCGATGCGCCGCCAGGCCTCGAGGCGCACGGCTTTCGGCGCCATCACCGAATCGATGCCGAGCAGGGAGACGCCGCGCAGGATGAAGGGGGCGACACTCGACGGAAGATCCATGCCGCCGGCCAGGCCGCAGGCCGCGACCGCGCCGCCATAGGAGGTCATCGACAGCACATTGGCCAGCGTGTGGCTGCCGACCGAATCGATGCCGCCGGCCCAGCGCTCCTTGGCCAACGGCTTGGCGGGTTGGTTGAGCGCGTCGCGCGATATCACCTCGGCGGCGCCGAGGTTGATCAGATAGGGGCTTTCGGCGTTGCGGCCGGTTGACGCGATGACATGGTAGCCGAGGCTGGACAGGATCGAGACCGCGACCGAACCGACGCCGCCGGCAGCACCCGTCACCACGACAGGTCCGCGCTCAGGCAGGATGCCGTGCCGCTCCAGCGCCATGACGCAGAGCATGGCCGTGTAGCCGGCGGTGCCGACCGCCATGGCATCATGCGCGCTCATGCCTTCCGGCAGGGGCACCAGCCAGTCGCCCTTGACGCGGGCGCGCCCGGCATAGGCGCCGAAATGGGTTTCGCCAACACCCCAGCCATTCAGGATGACCTTGTCGCCCTTGCGCCAGTCGGGATTGGAAGAAGAGATGACGGTGCCTGCAAGGTCGATGCCCGGCACCAGCGGCCATCGACGGATCACCGGCGCCTTGCCCGATATCGCCAGTCCATCCTTGTAGTTCACCGTCGTCGCCTCGACCGCGATGGTGACGTCGCCCTCCATCAGATCGGCGTCGGTGAGATCGGTCACGGCGACCGACTGTTTTTTCTCGGCATCGCGCGAAACGAGGATGGCTTTGAAGGTTTCGGTCATCTTTTTCTCCGCGAACTTGCTCGGCGTGACTGTGCGGCGATGGCCGCGCGGGGTCAATCCTCGGAAGGCTTGGCGTTCGGAGGCGTGGGTTCACGCCGCCAGCCGATGAGTTCGTCGAAGACGACCAGGGCCGCGCCCACCGAAATGAAGGCATCGGCAAGGTTGAAGACGGCGAAGGACCAGACCGGCGTGTGGAACAGGATGTAATCGATGACGTGGCTATAGACGGCGCGGTCGATCAGATTGCCCAGCGCGCCGCCGATGATCAGGGCAAAGCCGGTGCGGGCGATGACATGGCCCGATGGCGTGCGCGTGGCGAGGTAAAGCACGAAAGCGACGACCAGCACCGCGATGACAACCAGGCCGATGTCACCGAAGGAGGAGAACATCGAGAAGGCGATGCCGGTGTTGTAGGTGCGAAACAGCGCCAGGAAGGGCAGGAGGTCGAGCTTTTCCTGGAAGGGCAGTCCGGCTTCGACCCGCGTCTTTATCCACTGGTCGAGCGCGATGGCCACGATGACGAGCAGCGCGTAGGGAGACCATGATTTCACGATTGGGCAACCCTCATTGCTGGTCCGAAATTGGTTCGAGCTTCAGCGCGCCGCGCCGGATCTCGAACAGCATGATGCCGGTGGCGACCGCCAGATTGAGCGAATCGGCACGGCCCGCCTGCGGAATCCTGAGCAGCCTGTCGCAGCTTGCCGCCAGGCTTTCGGGCAGGCCCTGCTGCTCATTGCCCATCATCAGCAGCACCGGCCCGCGGGAAAAATCGACCGAGCGATAGTCGACCGCGCCTTTCAGATGCGTGCCGGCAACCAGCCCTGAAAAGCCGCCACGCCAGGCAAGGAATGCCTCCGTAGTTGCCTTGGCCACCGGGATGGCGAAGATCGACCCCATGGTGGCGCGCACCGTTTCCACCGAAAACGGATCGGTCGTGTCGCCGACCAGGATGACGCCCTTGGCGCCGACGGCATCGACGGTGCGGATGACGGTGCCGAGATTGCCGGGATCGCGCACCCGGTCGAGCGCCACCCAGACATCGCCATTGTCGGCACGGATGTCCTTCAGGGCCAGGAATTTCTGCGAGAAGACGCCGACCACCATTTGCGGATTGTCGCGGCGGGTGATGGCGACAAGCACCTTTTCCGATACTTCGAGCACGGTGCCCCCGGCGGCGACCGTGCGTGCCGCGACCTTTTCCACGGCCGCATTGCCGCGTCCTGCCTTGGCGAAAACCAACGTCCTGATCTGCCAGCCCAAGTCGAGCGCATCGATGACCAGCTTCAGCCCCTCGGCCATGAAGGCGTTCTGCTGGTCGCGGAATTTCTTCAAGGCAAGTGCCTTGATGTCCTTGACCAGCGGATTGGCAAGGCTGGTGACTTCCTTCACCTGACCGGGCGCGCCGGCATGCCGTTCGTTCATGTCAGGCCACCCAGCGCGAAAACAGTGACGTCGAAAGCGCCCGGCCGGCGGACTTTTCACGGATGATCAGCTCACCCGATTCAACCTTGCCGCCCATGCCGGCGAACGTGTCGCGCACCAGAGCGTGGATGGCGAAGAAGGAGGCACGGATCGAATAGGCGGTCAGCACCACGGCAAGCGGTCTTGGGGTCAGGATCGAGCGACAGAGGTCCGTCAGATCGGGAAGATCTTCGAACAATTGCCAGACCTCGCCCTTGGGGCCGCGGCCATAGGCCGGCGGATCGAACAGGATGATGTCGTAGCGGCTGCCGCGACGCTCCTCGCGCTCGGCGAACTTGACCGCGTCGTCGACGATCCAGCGGATCGGCTTGCCGCCAAGTCCGGATATCTCCTGGTTTTCGCGAGCCCAGCCGATCGCCTTCTTCGAGGCGTCGACATGGGTGACCTCGGCGCCGGCGCGCGCCGCCACCAGCGAGGCAAGGCCGGTATAGCCGAACAGGTTGAGTACCTTGACTGGCCGCCTGGCGGCCGCGATCAGCCCGGCCATATGGTCCCAGTGCGACGCCTGCTCGGGAAAGACGCCGACATGGCGAAACGAGGTGAAGCGGCCGAGATAGTCGATGCCGTCATGCTTCATCGGCCAGGTTTCGCCGAGCGGCGTCCTGGGAAAACGCCAGCGACCGATGCCTTCCTCGTCGGTGTCACCGGTGAAGATCGCGTCGGCACGCTCCCAGTCCTTTGCCGGCAGAGCTTTCTGCCAGATCGCCTGGCCCTCGGGCCGCACGATGCGGTAGGGGCCATATTGTTCAAGCTTTTGTCCCGCGCCGCTGTCGAGCAGCGCGTAATCCGCGTTGGGTGCCACTTCGAGGATTACCGGAAGTTGCTCAGCGGGCAGGACGCCGTCGCGACGGGCAAGGTTGCGGGGCGTGGATTTCGGTGCGGGCTGGTCCGGCTTCAGGTCTTGCCGCGGCCTGACCTCCGGCCTGGCCACGCCGCGACCTTCCGGTGGACGCGATTGCGCGGCTTCGCCTTTACCCGGCTGGTGCGGGCGGCCGTCGCGGCGTTTGTCGCGAAAAGACTTCAAGAGACAGCTTCTCCGGCGGTTCGGCCCGCTTCTGCCACAGCTATGCCCATCGGCGCAACAAACCCGCGCGACATTGCGATAGCAACGATTGGGCAATTGCGGCGATTGCGGATGGTTTAGCCGCCACGCCCGATCGAAAGCAGTGCGACAACCAGCGAAACGAAGCCGGCAGCCTTGGCCGCCGTGACGGCCATGTGGCCGGTTTCCCAGCGCAGCCGTATGGCTTCGAAATTGTCTGGAATTGGCCCTGGCACCCAGGTGGCGAGAATTTTATTGGCCGGTTTGACGAGAACGAACCAAAGCACGAGGGATAGCGCATAGAGCAAGGTGGCGGCGAGTGCGAACCAGAACGCCGGCCGATCCTGGCGCAGCAGCCACGCCAGCAGTCCCGGGCAGATGATTGCCGCGACATCCAGCGGCGCGCCAATGATTGCGAAGAGCAGGAACTGGCCGTTGAAAACGGTGGCCTCGCGCCAAAGCGCCGGGGACCATCGGGTGAGCCGGGGCACCGATTCCAGGACATGGGCGAAGGACGGCCCGAGGCTGAGCGCAGCGATCATGGTGGCCAAGACAGACCAGAACAGCAGGAAGCCATATAGTCGCATGACGCAACAACGGTTCCGGGCCGAAGCCGTTCCGAACGGCCGCACTTGCCATTGCCGCGGCCCCAGCCCTATCGTTTGGCACTCCGGCACTGCGGGCCGATTAGCGGGCAAGCGTTGGCCGACGGACAACTGGCCAATTAGGAACAGAAATGAGCGCGTATTGGATCGCCGTGGCGTCGGCCGAACATGTCCGGCGCGGCCGCAAGGGCGGCTTCATGCAGGTCAACCATGGCAAGGCGGCACCGCTGCGCCGCGTCAGGCCCGGTGATGGCATCGTCTATTATTCGCCGACCACGGTTTTGGGGGAGAAAGACGGTCTGCAGGCGTTCACGGCGATCGGCATGGTGCGGGAAGGAGACCCCTATCAAGGCGACATGGGCGGCGGCTTCACGCCGTTCCGTCGCGATGTCGACTGGGCGCAGGCACAGGAAACGCCGATCAAGCAATTGCTTGAGAGGCTGGAGTTCACCTCAGGCAAATCGAACTGGGGTTACCCGTTGCGCTTTGGCTTGTTCCCGATCAGCGTGGCAGATTTCGCTTTGATCGCGGAGACGATGGGCGCCAAACTCGCTTCGACTAGCCCCTGAGCGCCTTGTAGACGGCAATGCCGGCGGCCAAGTCCTCCAGCGCGGCACCGACCGACTTGAACAGCGTAATCTCGTCCGGGCTGCCGCGACCTTCCTTTTGGCCGCGCGCCAGTTCGTGCAGGTCGGCGACGATGGCTTGTGGTTTCAGCACGCCTGAGGCCAGTGGCTGGAGGATGTCGCCGGCTTCCTTGGTGGCGCCGGCGCGGGTGTCGACATAGACGCGGGCGCGCATGACCGCGTCGTCGTCGCTTTCGCGCATCGCAGGCGTAAAGCCGCCGACCAAGTCGACATGGGTTCCCGGCCGCAGCAACGTGCCCTTGATCAGCGGCGTGGTGGTGATTGTCGCCGAGGAGATGATGTCGGCTTGGCCAAGCTCGGCATCGAGATCGGTCGCGGCGCTGGCCGCGAAGCCCTCGGCGCGCAGATCGGCCGCGACTTTCTCGGCGTTGGCCGGGGTGCGGTTCCAGATGCGGATGGTCTTGATTGGCCGCACGGCGCTGTGCGCCTTGGCCAGGAAGGGCGACAGCGCGCCGGCGCCGACCACGAGCAGCCGCGAGGCATCGTCGCGGGCGAGATAGGACGCCGCGAGGGCCGAGGCGCACGCCGTGCGCCACTGCGTCAGCCGCTGGCCGTCGATCAGGGCTTCCGGCTCGCCGGTGCTGCCATCGAGCAGGAGATAGAGCCCCATCACGGCGGGCTTGCCGACGGCGTTGTTGTCGGGCGAGACGGTGACGATCTTGACGCCGATATGGCCGCCGGCGGAACGGCCCGCGGCGTGAAAATCGGTCCATGCGGGCATCAGCAGCAAGGTCGACGCCGCGCCGTCAGGCCTTTCGACCGTGTGATGATGCCTGACCGGCTGCACCGCGCCCTCGCGAAATGCCGTGCGCAATGTCTCGACCAGTCCAGGAAAGGTCAGCGCACGATCGACCTCAGCGGCCGAAATGGTCAGCATGAAAAGCTCCGTGAAAAGAAACGCGCCGACCTGCGGCTCAATTGGTCGGCTTCGGCAACGCCGACCCTTGGGCCGGTGCTTGGGCTGATGCCTGCGGCACCGAGGGCGTGCGGCTGACTGCCTGGCGCAGGTTTTCGGCCTCGACACCGCGCTGGCGAGCCAGTTTGCGGTAGTGGCCCTGCTTCACCCATGTCGCCAGGCTGCCGACGACCATGCCGATGGCGAGCGCCAGGAACAGGAAGATGAACAGCGGCAAGGTGAGTGTCAGCTTCGGATTTCCGGGATTGAAGGGGTCCAGCGTGAAGGCGACGAGTTCGCGGTTGGCGACGGCCAAAGCGATCAGGATGATCGCCAGGGGCACGAAGACCACGATGAGCATGAAGCGATTGAGCATGATGTTTTCCGTCGCAAGCGGGCCGATAAGGCCGTCCAGCGCTGACGCGCCTACTTGCCGCCGTTCAGCCTTTCACGCAACTCCTTGCCGGTCTTGAAGAACGGCACCCATTTCTCCTCGACCTCGACGGATTCGCCGGTGCGCGGGTTGCGGCCGGTGCGGGCAGGTCGGTTCTTCACCGAAAAAGCGCCGAAACCGCGCAATTCGACCCGGTTGCCCTCGGCAAGCGCGTCGGTGATTTCATCGAAGATCGCGCCGACGATGTTTTCGACGTCGCGCAGGAAAAGATGCGGATTGCGCGTGGCAATAATCTGCACAAGCTCGGACTTGATCATCAGACGGGTCCCCGTGAAAGCAGTTCGGCCAAAATTATCAGGATGATTTTATTTGCTTTTTTAGCTGTCCCAACGCGTCTCAAGGGTGCCAGACGGAAACGAGACCGTCAAGAAACAAGCGGTCGGCGCCAAGTTCATGGATCACGTCGCCGCCGGAGTCCGGCAGGCCGAGCGCGCCGGCGATCGTGCGTGCCATCGCCTTCGAGAACAGGAAACCGCCGCGCCGTTCCGTGTCCTTCCACTCGACCACCTTGAGCTTGGCATCGACACCCTTGGTCGCCAGCCAGTCGATCGCCACGGACTCGCCGCCGACGGCGTCGATCAGCCCGTTGGCAACACCCTGGCGGCCAGTGAAGATCGAACCGTCGGCCAGCGCCAGCGCCTGTTCGTGGGTCATCTTGCGACGTTCGGCGACGATGCCGACGAACCAGTCGTAGCTGTCCAGAATGAGCTTGCGGACCATGGCGCGCTCGTCGTCATTGGTCGGCTTGAAGGGCGAGGGTGAGGCTTTCAGCGGCGAGGACTTGACCTCCTCCAGCTTGACGCCGAGCTTGTCCATCAGGCCGCTGACGTCGGGATACTGGATCAGCACGCCGATCGAGCCGACGATCGAGGTCTTGCGGGCGACAATATGGTCGGCGGCACTGGCGATCATGTAACCCGCCGACGCGGCGAGCGTGCCGACCTCGGCCACGACAGGCTTGTCGGCGGCCAGCTTGCGCACCTCCTCGTAGATCGATTCCCCGCCGACGGTGGTGCCGCCAGGAGAATCGACCACAAGGATCACGCCTTTTACTTTCGGCGACTGGCGGATAGCCTCCAGCCGCTTGATCAGTTCGTCGTCCTCGGTGATGGTGCCTTCGATCCTGACCTTGGCGATGTGGTCGGCGGCGGAGCCGCCGAAATCGTCGCCATAGAACCAGGCCGACACCGCAATCACCCCGAGCGCCACGATGCCGAAGGCCGCGACACGCCAGAAAGTCAGCTTGCGCCGCAAGCGGCGGCGGTCGATCAGGTCGTCGGCTCTCAATGCCATCGTCAGCCTCACAGTCATCGGGAAGAGACGCTTTTAGACCATGATGTCTTGATCGGGAAGCAGTTCCGTCCCGCACATGGCGCGGCAATCCGCGCGCGGCGGTGCGTGTTGTCTGTTTTGTGACTGGCCTGTGCGGGCGACGCAAGGTAAGTGGGAAGAACTTCGGTGGTGAAAAAAGACGCAAGGGCGTCTATTTCTGCTATGAAGCACTGGCTGTTGCGCTGACCCGGGTTTCGTTTGTGCACGGCAGCTGTCACATTTTTGCGGTTTTCGTCGGCTTGTGCTTGCGCGAGGGCGCTGGCGTCCCACCTATAGGCGGTGCTCCCGGGGCAGGGTTTTAGAAGAAAGCAGTCATGTTAGCGCGACCGAATGAACCGACCAGCCCGGAGACGGAGTTGGCTCCCCCGGCGGATGACTGGACGCGGGGCGAAGCTTTCGACCGCGCCCAGCGTCATTCACGCCGCGTGCGCGTGCTCAAATTCGCCGTGCCCTTGGCCGCGGCATTGATCGCCGTCGCCTTCCCAGTCTATTCCTACCTCGCCGCGCCCGTTTCCGTCGCGGTGCAGGCCGAAGGCACCGCCTTCTCGAACGGTAAGCTGGTGATGGCCAATCCCAAACTCAATGGTTTCACCAAGCAGAAGCAGCCCTATTCGATGACGGCGCTGCGCGCCATCCAGGATGTGAGCACGCAAGGCATCATCGAACTCGAAGGCATCGACGCCAAGGTGCCGATCGCCCCCGACAATGTCGCGGCGATTAAAGCCTCGCGCGGTACCTACGATCGCGACGGCAATACGATGAAGCTGAACAGCGACGTCACCATCAGCACGACCGACGGCCTGCAGGCCAAGTTCAAATCCGTCTTCCTCGACATGGGCAAAGGCACTATGAAGACGGATGATCCCGTCGATGTCAGCCGTGGCGGGTCGCAGATCAGGGCGGATTCGATGTCGGTCCAGGACAATGGCAAGATCCTGGTGTTCGAGAACAAGGTTCGTGTCAACATCGATCCCGCCGTTCTGAAGGCGGCTGAGGCAAAGGGCGAAGAAGCGAATGTGGCTCAATAATTCGACACGGCTTGCGGCCGCAACTTCGGCGCTGTTCCTGCTCAGCCTGGCGCCGTCGCTGGCGCAGTCGGGAGCGGCCAGCCAGGTGTCCGGTCTCAAACTGGCCGGCGACAAGCCGATCCAGATCGAAAGCGACAAGCTGGAAGTCCACCAGGCTGACAGCGTCGCGATCTTCACCGGCAATGTCACCGTCGTCCAGGGGCCGACGCTGATGAAGGCCGGCAAGATGATGGTCTACTACGTCAAGGACCCCAATGCGGGCGCCAAGGGCGCCGAAGCCGCCGGGGCGGCAGCCATGACCGGCTCGGCCAACATCGATCACCTGGAGATCTCCGACAAGGTCTACATCAAGTCGGATCAGCAGGTCGCGACCGGCGATCAGGGCAGTTTCGACATGAAGAGCCAGGTGCTGGTGCTTTCGGGCAAAAAGGTCGTCCTTTCGCAAAACGACAATGTGCTGGTCGGCTGCAAGCTCACCGTGCAGATGAAAACCGGGCTGGCCCAGGTCGATCCATGTGCTGGGCAGCGTGTGCAGATGTCGATCACACCGCCGCCGAAATCGGGAGCGACGAACCCCTGATGGTCAGCCTGTCGTCGCTGACGGCGCGTCTTCCGGGACGGGCCGCAGGCAAGCTTTCGGCGCCGGCCACGGTCGACAAGGCGAAGTTCAAGGGAACCTTGATCGCCAAGGGTCTGACCAAGAGCTACAAGGGCCGCAAGGTCGTCAGCGGCGTCACGCTGGGCGTGCGCGCAGGCGAGGCCGTCGGGCTGCTCGGCCCCAACGGCGCCGGCAAGACGACCTGTTTCTACATGGTCACCGGCCTGGTGCCGGTGGATGAAGGCACGATCGAGATCGACGGCTTCGACGTCACCTCGATGCCGATGTATCGTCGCGCGCGCCTCGGCATCGGCTATCTGCCTCAGGAGGCCTCGATCTTTCGCGGGCTCAATGTCGAGCAGAACATCCGCGCCGTGCTCGAAGTGGTCGAAAAGGATCGCAAGGTCCGCGAGCGCAACCTCGACGAACTGCTCGAGGAATTTCACATCAGCCATCTGCGCAAGGCGCCATCCATGTCGCTCTCGGGCGGCGAAAGGCGGCGCCTGGAAATCGCGCGCGCGCTGGCGACGCGCCCGGCCTACATGCTGCTCGACGAGCCCTTCGCCGGCATCGATCCGATCGCCGTCGCCGATATTCAGCAATTGGTGCGTCACCTGACGGCGCGCGGCATCGGGGTCCTCATCACCGACCACAATGTGCGTGAGACGCTCGGCCTGATCGACCGCGCCTACATCATCCACGCCGGCCAGGTGCTCACTCATGGCCGCGCCGACGAAGTGGTGGCAAATCCCGACGTGCGGCGGCTTTATCTCGGCGAGGGTTTTACGCTCTGAGCGTGAAATTTGTTTCCTGATACGATTTTTTGCGCGCCGGCGACCTGTTTTCCGCGATTTTGCTCCGGGATAACGCTCCGGTAAGCGGGTTTTGCTAGGCTTTGCCTTGACAAGCAAAAGCCGGGCCAGTTTCTATGGCCGGCCGTGAAATTGATTTCCGGAAGTTGGGGACGCGTAGAGGAGGCGTTTGAAACCGAACCATGGCATTGGCGGCCAAACTACAGCTCCGACAGTCGCAGTCGCTGGTGATGACGCCGCAGCTGATGCAGTCGATTCGGCTGCTGCAGTTCACCCATACCGAGTTAGAGCATTTCATCGACGAGGAGATCGAGCGCAACCCGCTTCTGGAGCGCGCCGAGCCGCAGGATGATGCCGCGAGCGACCAGGCGCAGAAGCTCGACGTAGAGCCGCAAGCGTCCGCCGATGGCGACTGGTTCGAGAACGAGGCGGGATGGAGTGCCGAGGCCATCTCGGAAAAGCTCGATACGTCGCTGGAAAACCTGTTTCCCGACGATCCCGGCACCAGCGAGCGGTTGGGCCCCGACCTGACGGCGCAATGGAAATCGGCTTCGGGCAGTGGAGGCTCCTCGTCCGAGGGGCTCGACGCCGGCGACATGGCTGCGAGCGGGATCACGCTGCGCGACCATGTCGGCGAGCAAGTCGCGCTCGCCTTCATCGATCCCGTCGCGCGGCTGATCGCCGGAGAACTTGCCGATGGGCTGGACGAAACCGGCTATGTCAGGGCCGATCTGGCGGAGATCGCCACGCGGCTTGGCACCGACGAGGTGGCGGTGGGCAAGGTGCTGGCGGTGTGCCAGACCTTCGAGCCGGCCGGCCTGTTTGCCCGCGACCTCGCGGAATGCCTTTCGCTGCAGCTTGCCGTGCGTGACCGTCTCGATCCGGCCATGAAGGCCCTGGTCGCCAATCTCGAACTGCTGGCGCGCCGCGATTTCCAGACGCTGAAGCGGCTCTGCGGCGTCGACGAGGAGGATTTGCTGGACATGCTGGCCGAAATCCGGGCGCTCGATCCGCGGCCGGGCATGGCGTTTTCTGGCGGCGCCAGCGATGCGATCGTCGCCGATGTCGAGGTGCGGGCGGCCAATGACGGCAGCTGGACCGTCGAACTCAATGCCGAAACGCTGCCGCGCGTGCTCGTCGACCACATCTATTTCGCCCAGGTGTCGCCGCACGCGAAGAACCAGGCGGAAAAGGATTTCCTGGCCGAGTGCCTGCAGAACGCCAACTGGCTGACACGGAGCCTCGACCAGCGGGCCAAGACGATCCTCAAAGTGGCCTCGGAAATCGTGCGCCAGCAGGACGCCTTCCTGGTCCATGGCGTGCGCCAGCTGAAGCCACTCAACCTGCGCACGGTGGCAGACGCCATCGGCATGCACGAATCGACGGTCAGCCGGGTGACCGCCAACAAATACATGCTCACCCCGCGCGGCGTGTTCGAGCTGCGCTATTTCTTCACGGCCTCGATCGCGGCATCGGGTGGTGGCGATGCGCATTCCTCGGAAGCGGTGCGTGATCGCATCAAGCAAATGATCGACGAGGAGAAGCCCGTCGATGTGCTGTCGGACGATGCTATTGTCGACATGCTCAGGGAAAGCGGCGTCGATATCGCCCGGCGCACGGTCGCCAAGTACCGGGAGGGCATGAATATTCCCTCCTCGGTACAGCGCCGGCGCGAGAAACGGGCGCTCGCCAGCGCCGGCCGCTAGGCGTTCACGATTTCCACAGCTTTCAAGTTTCATTGACAAGCCACGGTGAAGTGGCTAGAAGCCCGCCCGCATGAGACGGGCTTGATGCCCGCTAGCGGATGGTCCGTCACGACAATGACCCGGGACGGTCAAGAAGGCGGCTTGTGATCAACCGGAAAGTTCGGATTTAAATCGGCGCGAGTGACGCCGCAAAGCTTGTGCGCACGGATCACGAGTATAAACTCGGGCCAGTTTGAAGCCTGAGCAAGGAAGGTCAGTTTTCAGATGAATCTGCGCATTTCGGGAAAGCACATGGATATCGGCGATGCGTTCCGTACACGCATCAACGATCGTGTCGGTGAAGCGATCGGCAAATATTTCGATCGCGGCTTCGCGGGGCATGTCACCGTCATCAAATCGGGCTCGCGCTATTCCGCGGATTGCATGATCCGGCTGGATTCCGGCGCCTCGCTGCAGGCCACCGGCGATGCCCAGGACCCGACACTCGCCTTCGAGGCCGCGGCCGATCGGCTGGAGACCCGGCTTCGGCGATACAAGCGCCGTCTGAAATCGCACAATTCAGGCAATGGCAATGGCGAGTTGACCGACATCGCTTACACGGTGATGGCACCGCTTGCCGATGACGATGAGGAAATCCCGGAGGATTTCGCACCGGCCATCGTCGCCGAATCGACCATGACGCTGAAGACCATGTCGGTGGCCTCGGCGGTCATCGAACTCGATACCAAGGACAGTCCCGTGCTTGTTTTCCGCAATGCCGGAACCGACCATCTCAACATCGTCTATCGCCGGCCCGACGGAAACATCGGCTGGATCGATCCGTCCACGACCAAAGTCGCACAGGGATAAAAGCCAGCCGCACGAGGGGTGGGGACTGGCGCGGCAGGCGAACAAGGATTTTCAAGCATGGATCTGAGCGATCTTATCAGCGTTCCGGCGATTTTGCCGGCGTTGAAGGCGAACTCCAAGAAGCAGCTACTGCAATTGCTGTCCGAGCGGGCAGCAACGATTTCGGGCATTCCGGAACGGGAGGTGTTCGACACCATCCTGCAGCGCGAGCGCCTGGGCTCGACCGGCGTCGGCAACGGCATCGCCATCCCGCACGGCAAGCTCGCGGGCGTGAAGCGCATCGCCGGCGTTTTCGCCCGGCTGGAGACGCCGGTCGATTTCGAATCACTGGATGACCAGCCGGTCGATCTGGTGTTCCTGCTGCTGGCGCCCGAAGGGGCGGGTGCCGATCATCTCAAGGCACTGTCCCGCATTGCGCGCGTGCTGCGCGACGCCGACACCGTGGCCAAGGTCAGGGGCACGCGCGACGCCGCGGCGATCCATGCGCTTTTGTCGGATACGCAGGCCTCGCACGCGGCCTGAAGCCATCTTTTTAAATATTGCTCCAAGGGCCGCCATGAGCGGCCCTTTTCAGTTCAGCCAACCAATTGTCTTTAATGAATGGCGACGGTGGTCAGGTCGTTTTCCATGGCGCCGGCCAGCGCGCGGTCACGCGCGTCGGAAAGCAGGATCGGCTGGCCATTGGCCCCAAACAGGGCCCACAGCTCCATGCCGGGCGCGATTTCACCGATGTTGGGGAAGCGGCCGAGCAGTTCGTCGCTCGAGACCTTGCGCAGATAGGCGACAGAGCCTTCGCCGAGATGGGCGAATTCGCCGCTGGTCATGGTGATGGTTTCGTCAGTTCTGGTCATTTCAAGCCTCCTTGGCGCGAGGACGCCGCTCAAGGCCATCCCGCATGAGAGCCATCGGTGAAGATCAGTCTTTCACCGATATGTTTATTTTCCGTACCAGCCGTTCCGACTCCGGCCGATCAAGGTCGATCGACAAAAGGCCGTTCTTCAGCTCCGCCGCGATCACACGCATGCCGTCGGCCAGCACGAAGCAGCGCTGGAACTGGCGTGCGGCAATGCCGCGATGAAGGAATTCGCGCTCGGTATCGTCGGTCTGGCGACCGCGCACGACCAACTGGTTTTCCTCCGTTGTCACATCGAGATCGCTTTCGGCGAACCCGGCGACGGCGAGTGTAATGCGCAGCCTTTCGGCCTTGCCGTCGGCACCGCTCAGGCGCTCGATGTTGTAGGGAGGGTAGCTGTCACCGGACTTCGCCAGACGCTCCAGGGTCTTTTCCATGGCGTCGAAACCCAGGAGAAGCGGGCTGGAGAAAGGCGTCATTCGGCTCATGTTACACTGTCCTCTCAAGAGCGACATAAACTGGAAAAACCCAAATGGCATTTTTCCCGATGGTCTTGATATGGTCCGCCCCGCGACCAAGTTCAAGCCACCAAAAGACCCGCCCAAGGAGACCATGTCGCGGACCCACGGAAATAGCCCAGGATCATCGTGGACTCACAGGAATAATCGACATGGCGCTTGAATCGACGCGCGGATGCAAGGAGAAGCGCGCAGGCCGGAACCGTCCCCCGTCAAGCGGTTCAGCAGCTTTGCAGCCGGTTGGCGTCTTTCGGGCGCAGGACCGGCCCGGTGAGCTGATGGCCAGCCAAACAAGGAATTGAAATGCCCCAACCACGCAAGATCATCATCGACACCGATCCCGGCCAGGACGACGCCATCGCCATTCTGCTGGCGCTTGGCAGTCCTGAACTGGAGATCGCCGGCATATCGGCCGTCGCCGGCAACGTGCCGCTGAAGCTCACCGAAAAGAACGCCCGCAAGATCTGCGAACTGGCCGGCCGGCCCGAAATCAAGGTCTACGCCGGCGCCATCCGTCCGTTGGCGCGCGAACTGGTCACGGCCGAGGAGGTCCATGGCAAGACCGGCTTGAACGGACCGGATTTGCCCGAACCGACAATGAAGCTGCAGGACCAGTATGCCGTCGATTTCATCGTCGAGACGCTGATGAAGGAAGAGAGCGGCACCATCACGCTCTGCCCGCTCGGACCGCTCACCAATGTTGCGCTGGCGCTGATCCGAGAGCCCCGGATTGCGCCGCGCATCAAGGAAATCGTGCTGATGGGCGGTGGCTTCTTCGAGGGCGGCAACGTCACGCCCACGGCCGAATTCAACATCTATGTCGATCCGCATGCCGCCGACGTCGTCTTCCGGTCCGGCATCCCGATCGTGATGATGCCGCTCGATGTCACCCACAAGGCGCTGACCACGTCCAAGCGCATCGAGGCGTTCCGCAAGCTCGGCACCAAGGTCGGCATCGCCGCCGCCGAGATGTTGGAATTCTTCGAGCGCTATGACGAAGGCAAATACGGCACGGATGGAGGGCCGCTGCACGACCCCTGCGTCATCGCCTATCTCCTGAAGCCCGACCTGTTCAAAGGCCGCCATTGCAACGTCACCGTGGAAACCGCCTCCGAACTGACCATGGGCATGACCGTGGTCGACTGGTGGGGGGTCACCTCCAGGGAAAAGAACGCCATGGTGATGCGCGACATCGACCATGATGGGTTTTTCGCGCTGCTGGTGGAAAGGCTGGGGCGGCTTAACTGACGTTTGGAATCGCCGACAAGCGCGCGGTGTCACCGGCGCGCGTTGTCACCCATTGAGCAATCGATAGGTGTCGACGCCGCGCTTGTGGTGTTGACGTTCAATAGGAACGAGTGAGCCAAAAGAAAGTGGTGCCGATCACTGCGTCGCTGTACTCGTATTGCCAAATAAGCAAGCGATCCCGAAAGGAAACGTTTGATTTGCGCATAGTGAAGAGTTGTGCAGCAGCGTACAATTCTTCAATATGTCTCCGCAAAAATTTATGGAGAAGGCGCTTTCGCCGTTACTTTGCCTTCGAAAACGCCAGCCACAGGCCGCCGCCGACCATGAAGCTGCCGCTGATCCGCGACAGGAGCTTGATGCGGCTGGCCGACAGCATGCGCCCGGCGCGGCCGGCGGCGAGCGCATAGGTCGAGTCCGACATGGCGGCGAAGATCATGGCGGTCAGGCCCATGATGACGATCTGCAGTGGGTAGTTGCCGGCGGGAGAGATGAACTGCGGAAAGAAGGCGCCGAAGAAGATCAGCGTCTTTGGATTGCTCAGCGCCACGGCCAAGCCCTGCAGGAAGAAGCCGCCGCGTGGTTTGCGGGCGGTTCCGTCGGCGTTCAGCGTGCCCTTCGAGCGGAACATCTGCACGCCCATCCAGATCAGGTAGGCCGCGCCGATCAGCCTGACCCACTCGAACCAGTGGCCCATGCCCGAAATCAGCGTGTTGAGGCCGATGCCGACGATGGCGATCATGACTGCAAGGCCGGCTTGCGTGCCGACGACGTTGGCGAGGCCGGCGCGGGAGCCGTGGCGGATGCTGTTGGCGATGATCAGGGTCACCGTCGGCCCAGGCACCAGGATGATCACGATGCAGGCAAGAACATAGGCGGCGTAGAGTTCCAGCGACATGATTTTCCTCGCATGCCGCTATCGCGGCCTGTCAGGCGACAATCAATGCATGGCGGCGAAGACAACGCAAGCTGGCGCGCCGGTCTGGCTCAGGCTCCGGCGGGCCAAGGCAGCGTCGTCTCATAGGCAGCCGCGGCCTTCAGCACGGCGAGGTCGCCGCGTGGCTTGCCGACCAGCTGCATGCCCATCGGCCGGCCCCTGTCGTCGAAGCCGACGGGAACATTGACCGCCGGGCAACCGCCCAGGGTGGCGAAGGCCGAAACCTGCATCCAGCGATGATAGCTGTCCATTGCCCGCCCCCCGACCTCGCGCGGCCAATGGGTGCCGACATCGAACGGAAAGACCTGCGCGGTCGGCAGCGCGATGAGGTCGAAGCGGTCGAAGATCGACAGCAGCGTGCGGTACCAGGAGGTTCGGACGACCGAGGCCGCGCGTATCTGCGGCGCCGTCAGCCGCATCGCGTTTTCCACTTCCCATACGGCTTCCGGCTTCAGCAGGCCACGCCTGGCGGGGTCGTCATAGTGTACTTTCAGAGCGCAGCCGCTGCTGGCCTGGCGCAGCGTCACGAAGGCCTGCCAGAGTGCCTCGAAATCGAAATCCGGTCGCAAGGGCTCGGTCAGGAAAGATACATCCGTGAACCGTGCGAGTGCTGCCTCGCATAAGTCGAGGATGCCGGGCTCGATCGGCAGATGGCCGTCGAGATCGCCGAGCCAGGCGATACGGCCACCGGTCGCCGCCGTCGCCAGGCCTTCGAGGAAGGAGCCTTGCTTCTCATAGGAGAGAGGCGCCTGCGGATGGTAGCCGGCCTGCACGTCGAGCAAGAGCGCCATGTCGGCGACGTTGCGGCCCATCGGCCCCTCGACGCCCATCTGCGCGTGGAAGACCTCGAAGTCGGGACCGCTGGGCACGAGCCCCTGTGACGGCCGGAAACCGTAGACATTGTTCCAGGCCGCCGGGTTGCGCAGCGAGCCGCCGAAGTCGCTGCCATCGGCGACGGGCACCATGTCCAGCGCCAGCGCCACCGCCGCTCCGCCGCTTGAGCCGCCCGCGGTCAGCGCCGGATCGAAAGCGTTCAGCGTCGGCCCGAAAACATTGTTGTAGGTGTTGGAGCCGAGCCCGAATTCGGGAACGTTGGTCTTGCCGATGATGATGGCGCCGGCGTCGCGGATGCGTTCGACGAAGAAATCGTCTTCCCGCGGCACGAAATCGGCGAAGATCGGCGAGCCGAACGAGGTCCTGAGGCCGGTGGTCGAGGCAAGGTCCTTGATGGCGATGGGTAGGCCAAAGAGCGCGCCGGTGCCATCGGTCCGGCTGATATCGGCGGCATCGGCCTCGCGCAGTATGTCGGCACGGTCGCGCAACGAGACGATGGCGTTGACCAGCGGGTTGACCGCATCGATGCGATCGAGGAACGCCGTCACCACCTCGCGCACGGAGAGCTTCTTTCGGCGGATCGCGTCTGCAAGTTCGACAGCCGACAGGCGGCAGATGTCGCTGGCCGCCGGTACGGCATGCTTCGTGCGGGGACGCATCATTTCAACCGGCCTCTTGCAGCGCCTGGTCGACATCCTTGGCCAGTGGGATCGCCGGTTGGGCGCCGGGCTTAAGGCAAGCCAGCGAGCCGGCGGCGCCGGCACGCGCCAATGCCTGTTCGAGCGTGAGGCCCGACGACAGGCCGGCGGCGAAATAGCCGCAGAAAGTGTCGCCGGCCCCGACCGTGTCGACCGGCGTGATCTGCAAAGCAGGGAGGGTCAGGAATTCGCCTGGCGTTGCCGCCATCACGCCGTCGCCGCCGAGCGTGACGACGATGATGCGTCCAGTCTTGCTGGCATAGTCGCGCATGCGCGCTGCACGATCGCGGCCTTTCAGGGCAAGGGCTTCGCCATAGAGGTCGAATTCGGTTTCGTTCGCGACCGCATAGTCGGCCTTGCCGAGGAAGGCGGCTGCCCCGCCATGGAAAGGGGCCGTGTTGAGGACAGTGATCGCGCCGGCCACCCTTGCCTGGTCGAGGGCCGCATCGACCGTCGCGAGCGGAATCTCGTGCTGCAGCAGCACGACGTCGCCCTTTGTCAGAAAAGCCTTGGAGAGGTCGCCGGGCACCACGGAAGCGTTGGCGCCGGGCACCACGGCGATGATGTTTTCGCCGTCATCGCCGACCATGATCAGCGCCGTGCCGGTCGAGGCAAAGGTCTCTCCCACGCCCGACAGGTCGACCTTGGCCTCGCGCAGCAAAGCCAGTGCCTCGGGGGCGAAATTGTCCTTGCCAACGGCGCCGACCATGCGCACCTGAGCGCCGGCACGCGCGGCGGCGAGTGCCTGGTTGGCGCCCTTGCCGCCGGGGGCCGTCGTGAAGCTGGAACCGCTCACCGTCTCACCGGGGCTCGGCAAGCGGTCGACATTGGCGATAAGGTCGAGGTTGATCGAACCGACTACGATAATCAAGAAGTGCCTCCTGCTGATGCGCGGAAGCTATCCTGCCAAGCCGTTCGATGCCAGACCACGCGAATGGTCCAGCGTGATTTGCCGCCTCATTCACAAAGCACAGTGACGATGCCCTGATAGTTGCCGGCGGGAAAGATACCGCTCGACTTGGTGGCGGTGAGGTCGATCTGCATGGCGTGGGTGCCATTGGCGACCCTTTGCGGCACGCCCCCATTGTTGTCGACCCCCGAGCCATCGAGGCGGAAGACCGAGGCGAAGGTCACGTTGGTGCCGCCGCCGCTCGGCGCGGAAGAGAATGCGGCAGGCGCCGGCGCTGAAACCGAATAGCAGTCCAGCAAGTTGAGCAGCGAGCACAGCAGGGAACTTGCCACCACGGTGGCGCTGGCGCTTGATCCGCCTGCCTGCTTGGAGCCCAGTATGCCGATAGCCGGATTGGCGGTCATCGTGCCCGATGCCCCGACCATGATGGTGCAGGTGCCGATGATCGCGGCCTGCGCCGGAAGGCAGCAGCCGGCGAGAGCGGCCATCGCGAGCAGCGCGCGGCTATTTCTTCTTCTTTTTCTTTCCATCGCCGCTTCCGGTCCTGATGCTCCAGCCTTCGTTGGCCCATCCGGGTGACGCGGCCACGGGCGTGGGAGCGCTGGCGGCCACGCTCGCGGTCGGCCCGTCACCGCCCAGGCCCATCTTGAGGAGCTTCAGCTCCAGCTGCAGGCGCTCGACCTCAAGCTCGTAGAGGCGGCTGCAATCGACGCGCTTCGGCGTACGCCCGATCGGAATCACCACGCGGCCGTAGGTGGCGACGTCGTTGTTCGCCTGATTGTTGCCTCTGATGACGCCCAGGTCGAGATAGGCACCGGTGCCCGATACGGCGGACCGGCAGGTGGTTCCGTCGGAAGCGTGGACCTCATCCTGCCCTTGGGGCAAGGTCACGCCGGGCAAGTTGAAGCCGCTCTCATTCTGATTGAGGTTGTAGACATCCTCGGCCAGAACCGGCGAGATCCCTGCCCAGGTTGCCGCAAACGCGACTGTCAGGACTTGCGGTGCCCAAAAAACTTTCCGCATATCTGTGCCCTTATCTGCGTCTGTTGATTGGGAAAGGGGATGCTCTCGGTACAGATACGCACTTTACGCTCGGCAGCGCCGCCGAAGGGCACGACCACAAGGACAGGACGGGAAGCCTGCGAGCCCAGTTGGAAAACGCTCGGAGAGATCTTGGCATCCACTGGCTGAAAATTCTGATCGTAAACGTGGATTTCGACCTTGATCTTCTGGCCGTAGGGATTGGCGGGAAACACGCGGACCGCGAAGGCGTCGGTGAAACTGTTGACCTCACCCCGCATCGGCGACATCGACTGGGCGTTGGCGGCAAGGGCCGGCAGGCCGACGGCCAGCGCCGCCGCCAGGATTCGTGCATGTTTCAAGGACCCCTCCTTCGCGACGGCTATTCGCAACGCAGTGTTACCGTTGCCTGATAGTTTCCGGTGGCGAAGCGGTTGCTGCCGCCCTTGGTGCCAGCGAGATGGACCGAGACAAGGTCGGCGCCGGGGACAGCGAGGGCGGTGGCGGCCCCCGTTTCAGCGGTCGTGTGGGCGCCGCTGGCCGAATAGGTCGGTGTCCAGGTGGTGGCGGTGCTGTCGGCGGCGGGCACGGTGGTGAGGGTCACCGGATCTACGCTAAGTGAAACACCTCCGGTGGTGGTGAGCGTGACTGTTCCAGCCGAACCGCCGCTGTTGTGGGAGCTCAGCGACTGAAGGTCGGCGCTCACCGTCATGGTGCCGTTGGTGCCGACGACAAGCGTACAGGTCGCGGTGACCGTGCCATTGAAGATGACATTCTGCGTTGTGGCCATCGCCGCGTGGTCCAGGCACGTGACCAGCAAGGCTGCACCAAACACGGTGCGGAACAACTTCATCGAGATTCTCCTATTAAGTCGGATCGCCCGAATTAATATGGGTCATCATCGCTTTATCGTGGTTAATTTAGCGTAAACTTAAATACGATATCGAAATAACGCTCGTGAAGAAACCGGCGGTTGTCCACGGTTGTATCCAGAAGTTCCAAAATCAAGCGCAATAATACTGCGTATTTCCAAATACTCATATATTTTCTGTGGCAGAAAGCAAAAATCGACATTTCACGACGAAATCTGCCCCGCCTCCCAACCGAGGATGGCGCGCTTGCGGGTCAGGCCCCAGTGATAGCCGGTGAGATCGCCTGATTTGCCGATGGCGCGGTGGCAAGGCACCACGAAGGAGAGCGGGTTGGCGCCGTTGGCGGCGCCGACCGCGCGGCTGGCGCTCGGCGCACCGATGCTGGCCGCGATCGAGGAATAGGTACGGGCCTTGCCCATCGGAATCTGGAGCAGCGCCTCCCAGACGCGGACCTGGAAGTCGGTCCCGATCATGACGACATGAAGCGGCTGATCGGCGCGCCACAGCGTCGGCTCGAAGATGCGCGCGGCATAGGGCCCTGTCGCTTCCCTGTCCTCGATATAGAGCGCGTTCGGCCAGCGGCCGGACATGTCGGCAAAAGCGGTGCGTTCCTCGCCCCCGTCGCAGAAGGCGAGGCCGGCAAGCCCGCGGTCGGTGGCCATGATCAAGGCAGTGCCGAACGGGGAGGTGTGATAGCCGTAGCGGATGGTGAGGCCAGCGCCGCGCGTCTTGTAGTCGCCCGGTGACATAGCCTCATGGGTGACGAACAGGTCGTGCAGCCGGCCGGGGCCGGACATGCCCAGTTCGAAGGAGGTTTCGAGCAGAGGCATGCCGGAATCGAGCAGCCTGCGCGCATGGTCCAGCGTCACCGCCTGCAGGAAGGCCTTGGGCGACAGGCCGGCCCAGCGGGTGAAGAGTTTTTGCAAGCCGGTCGGCGTCTCGCCGACCTCCTCGGCCAGTTCTTCCAGCGATGGCTGGTCGCGATAGTCGAGACTGATCTTTTCGATGGCGCGGCGTACGATTTCGTAGTCGCTGCCCTCAGGCGTGATGTCCTTCTTGAGGACTGCCGTGTGTGTGCTCATGGACTGTCTCCTTGGGCTGGAATATCGCCCCTCGGGGCGCCGATCGCCACCCGAAACCTGCCTTCTTGCAGCACTTGCCCAGATAGACTCGGGATTCGAGCCAGGGAGCCGCTGATGGCTGGCGAAAAAGTCCATCTGACAGGGGCAAAAGAGACCTTGCTCATGACACTCTACGGCAAGGCTTTCCCGGAAATTCCCTGGAATTGCTTTTAGCGCGCCTTGGCGGTCGCCAGCGCGCGCGAGAAGGCGGTGGCGAAGCTCTCGCGCGAATCGGGGTCGAGGAAGCCGCCGATCGGCACGTTCTGGCCTTGTGCCTCCACGGTCATTCTGATGATGCCGATCTCGGCGTGCCGGGCGATCGAAAACCGTACCCAGAACGGATTAAAGCGATGCGCTTCCGACCTTCCCGAGGGGGCCGTCTTGCGAATGTCGAGGCTGGTGCGCGAGACCGACACTTCCTCGCGGGCGCGTGCAGCCCGGTAATTGACGCGGAAGGCGATGTAGACGGCCACCACGTCGAGGCCGAAGAAGCCGAACACCGGCCAGGCACCGCGCGACAGGAAAAACGCACCCGTCACCAGCCAGCCGACCATCAGTGCGCCCATCAGGATCAGGAAGCCCGTCCTGCCCAGCGACCGGTGCGGGGTCAGCAACGCGTGAAAGAAGGGCTCGTCAGCCTGAAACGAGGCGTTTGTGTCACTCATGACAGACTATTATAGGAGGGAAATGGCGCGTCCCAAGTCCAATGAGTCTTCCATGCCCGAAAAAGAGCTGCCGGCCGGACGCCGTGATGGCTCCAATGCCAAGGCGCGCCCTCGGCCGGCGCGGCGCTCGTCCCGCTACAGCCCGGCTGAAGTGCATGAGATTTTCCGGCGTTTTTCGGTGCAGCGGCCGGAGCCGAGGGGCGAACTCGAACACGTCAATGCCTTCACGCTGCTGGTGGCGGTGGTGCTTTCGGCGCAAGCGACCGATGCCGGTGTCAACAAGGCAACGCGGGCTCTGTTCAAGGTTGCGGACACGCCGCAAAAGATGCTGGCGCTCGGTGAAACCAAGGTCGGCGACCATATCAGGACCATCGGTCTCTGGCGCAACAAGGCCAAGAACGTCATCGCCCTATCGCAGGCGCTGATCCGCGACCATGGCGGCGAGGTGCCGGATGACCGCGATGAACTGGTCAAGTTGCCCGGTGTCGGGCGCAAGACCGCCAATGTCGTGCTCAACATGGCCTTCGGCCAGCATACGATGGCGGTCGACACGCATATCTTGCGCATCGGCAACCGGCTTGGCCTGGCGCCCGGCAAGACGCCGGAACAGGTCGAGCAGGGGTTGTTGAAGATCATCCCGGACGAATATATGCGCCATGCGCATCACTGGCTGATCCTGCACGGCCGCTATGTCTGCAAGGCGCGCAAGCCGGATTGCCCGGCCTGCGTCATCGCCGATATTTGCAAGGCAGAGGTGAAGACGACCAGCATTCCGGCGCCCTTGGTGCCGATCGCCCCGCTTGAAACTGTCGCCGCCGACGATCAGGCGCCGTAGCCGCGCGCCATCGCCGCCGCGAACACCGGGATCAGGCTCGGCCGGACTATCAGAAGAACGACTATCTGGGCTGGATCGGCCGCGCCAAGCGTCCGGACACCAGGCGAAAGCGGCTCGACCAGATGCTGGACGAGTTGCAGCGAGGCGGTGTCTACATGAATATGGTCTGGCACGGCTGAAGTTCTGCTTCGATTACTTAGGCCTTCCCTGGATGATGGCGCGTATCGCCCTGGCCCTTGCACCGCACCAGCGATTTGCTAAGCGCTGAAGATCAGCGAGGCATATCGTCATGAAAAATCCGCACGGTGTTCCGGTCATCGAGACCGAGCGAACCATTCTAAGGGCGCACCAACTGAAGGATTTCGACGCCTATATCGCCATGTGGGCCGACCCCGTCGTCACGCGCTTCATCGGCGGCAAGCCGCGCACGCGTGAGGAAAGCTGGATGCGCTTCCTGCGCCATGCCGGCCTGTGGTCGCTGCTTGGCTACGGCTTCTGGGCCATCGAGGAGAAAGCGACCGGCCGTTTCATCGGTGAGGCCGGGTTCCACGATCTGAAGCGCGACATGGAGCCGTCGATCGAAGGCATCCCCGAGGCGGGGTGGGCGCTCGCCCCGGCCGCGCACGGCGCCGGTCTTGCCACGGAGATCGTCAGCCGCGTGCATGGCTGGGGCGACGAGACGTTCGGCCGTGCCAGAACCGTCTGCATCATCGATCCCGAAAATACGGCTTCGCTGAACGTCGCCAGGAAGTGCGGCTATATCGAGCTGACGCAGACCCTCTACCATGATGCGCCGACCATGCTGCTGGAGCGGCTGCCCTGAGGGGGTGTCAGGCGAGGCGAGGGCGCCGACAATCACCCGGCCAGGCGCTACAAACGCGCAATCCGGACGGAAAACCGCTGCACACCTTGACCTGCCGCAACCGGCCTTGGGCGCGCAGCTTCCTTACAGGGGCGGCGAGCGGAAGTTGGAGGCCTTTCCGACGCCATAACCGCGGAGCTAGGGCTAAGCCTCCGTCGCGAGGCTCGCCTGCTCCAGCATGGAGGCATCCTCGCCGAAGGCGCGAGTGGCGCGGGCCGCCGCCTCGAGCAGCGGGCGCTTCATGCGCTCAAGGAACGCAGCGTCGACGCGCGTGCTTGGACCAGCCAGCGTCAAGGCGCCAAGCAGCGCGTGTCCCGGCCCGAAAACCGGCGCCGAGACGCCTGCCGTTTCGGGGTCGCGGTCACCCACAGCGAGACAATTGCACGTTTTGCGGATGGTTTCGTAGGGTTCGCCCTGCTGTCCCGAAAACGCCGCCAGCACGCGCCCGCCCGAACCGGCCAGCAGAGGCAATACGTCGCCTTCGCGTATCGTGTAGCGGATCGGATGCTTGGATTCGACCCGGTAAAGACAGGTGCGCACGTCTCCCGAGCGGACGTAGAAGGCAACACTCTCCCAACTTCGTTCGGAGAGAGCGCGCATGATCGGCAACAGGATGTCCACCGCCACCACCGAACGCTGGTAAAGCGCGCCCAGCCGAAAGGCGGCGGGTCCGACGCGATAGCGCCCATCGTCCAGGCGCTCGAGCAGTTGCCCGCGCAACAGCGAATTGGCGAGCCGCAGGATCGTGCTTTTGTAAAGACCGGTGCGCATCGCGATTTCAGCAAGACTTAGCGAGCGGTCGGCCGTGCTGAAGGCATCGAGGATGGCGATCGCCCGGTCGAGTGCCGCAACACCTTCGACGGAGGTACGCCGGATTTCCGCATCAGCCGAGTTGCCTGGTAAGTCCATTGCGGTTCCCAATTCGGTGAAGCCCGAGCGGAACAACTCTGTCGCGCCACCGGACCGTTCTGTCCAGCAGAATGTCGTTCCTGTTGACGGAACAAGGTAAAATCTGCTTGAACTTGATCACGGGTCTGTGAACAGGCGCGTTTTGGCAGGCACCGGAGGAGGTGTCGTGATCTGGAGGAATCCCATGCTGAACAGACGCAGATTTTTGATGAGTACGGCGGCGGCTGGCGCGGCCGGGCTGGTGGCATCGCATTTCTCACCCGCCTTCGCCGAAGGTGCGCCTCAAGTCCAGATCTTCGTGCCGGCGGCGCCCGGCGGCGGCTGGGACCAGACGGCGCGCACGATGGATCAGGTGCTGCGCGGCGAGAAGCTCATCTCCGGCTCGCAGATCACCAATGTCGGTGGTGCCGGCGGAACGGTAGGGCTGCCGCAGTTCATCAATCAGTGGAGCGGCAAAGGCAATGCGCTCATGGTCGCGGGCATGGTCATGGTGGGCGCCATCATCGCCAACAAGGCGGCCAACAACCTGACCCAAGTCACGCCCATCGCCCGTCTCACCGGGGAGTTCGAGGCGCTGGTGGTGCCGGCGGACTCGCCGTTCAAGACGGCCGCCGATTTCGTCGCGGCACTCAAGGCCGATCCGACGAAGGTTCCTGTCGCGGGCGGCTCGGCCGGTGGGTCCGACCACATCCTGTTCGGCCTGATCGCCAAGACGGTCGGCGTTCCGGCTCCCAGCCTCTCCTATGTACCGTTCGCGGGCGGCGGCGAAGCTCTGTCGGCATTGCTCGGCAACCAGGTGGCGGCCGGCATTTCCGGCTTCGGCGAGTTCTCCGAGCAAGTCAAGGCGGGCGCGCTCAGGTTGCTCGCCATTTCGGCCGACAAGCGCCAGGACGGCATCGACGCGCCGACGCTCAAGGAAGCCGGTATCGATGTGGAACTGTTCAACTGGCGCGGCGTCTTCGCGCCGCCCGGCATTTCCGACGCCGACAAGGCGGCCATGATCACGCTGGTCGAAGCCATGGCCAAGAGCGATGCATGGGCGACCGAATGCAAGAACCGCAACTGGACGTCCATCCTGCTCACCGGCGACGACTATGCCAAATTCGTCACTGAGGATTCGGCTCGCATCGAGGCCATCCTCAAGGATCTCGGTCTCGCCTGATTTCCCCAAGGGGGCGGCTCGTGCCGCCTCCTCCTTTTCTCGACGCATCGATCGCATGCGGCCATGCAGCGTGAAGGTACGACGAAGCCGGCTGCTGGAGGCGGCTGTTTTGGCCACCTGATCGTAGCCATCCATAGCGGGGAGGACATTCATGAGCACCACCGACCAGCAGGCAGTGCCGCCGCGACTTGCCGTACCGGAATTGTTGATCGGCGTCGGCCTCCTGGCCTGCGCCGGGGCCGTGGCCTGGCAGACGCTGGCGATCCCGGTCTCGCCGCTCTATTCCAAGGTTGGTCCGACCGTCTTTCCCTATCTGACCATGGTCGGCCTGATTGTGCTTTCCCTGCTGCTCATCCTCGCCGCGCTTCGCGGCGGCTGGCAGCCGGAGGAGGAAAAGGAAACGCCGACCGACTGGAAGGCGATGGGCTTCGTCGTCATCGGTCTGCTGGCCAATCTTGTGCTCATCCAGCCGCTCGGTTTCACCGCCGCGTCGGTCATCATGTTCGTTCTCGTCTGCTACGGCTTCGGCAGCAGGCATACGCTGCGCGATGTGCTCACCGGCCTGGTGCTGGCGCTGGCTGCTTATTTCGGCTTTGCCAAGGCGCTCGGCGTCAACATCGGCGCTGGTGTCGTCGAGAACCAGCTGAACATGGTGATCGACGCGTTCACCAGCACGCTGGGAGGCTGACGCCATGGATACGCTCGGCCATCTCGCACACGGTTTCGCGGTCGCTTTCAGCCCGACCAATCTTTTGTGGTGCCTGCTCGGGACGACGCTTGGCACCGCCATCGGCGTGCTGCCTGGCCTTGGGCCAGCACTGACCATCGCGCTGCTCTTGCCGATCACCTATCAGGTGGCGCCGGAGGCGTCCTTCATCCTGTTCGCCGGTATCTATTACGGCGCCATGTATGGCGGCTCGACGACGTCGATCCTTCTCAACACGCCCGGCGAGAGCGCAACCATCGTGACGGCGCTGGAAGGCAACAAGATGGCCCGCTCCGGCCGCGGCGGCGCAGCACTCGCCACCTCGGCGATCGGCTCGTTCGTCGCCGGCACACTCGGCACGCTCGGCGTCGCCTTCCTGGCCCCGGTCGTGGTCAAGTTCGCGCTGGCCTTCGGCCCGGCGGAGTATTTCTCGCTGATGGTGCTGGCATTCATCACGGTTTCGGCGGTGCTTGGGTCGTCGTCGGTGCGAGGCTTGACCAGCCTGTTTGCCGGCTTCGTAATCGGGATGATCGGCGTCGATCTGCAGACGGGCCAGCCGCGCTTCACCTTCGGCATGACCGAGTTGCTCGACGGCGTCGACGTCATCATCGCCGCCGTCGGCCTGTTCGCGGTTGGCGAGACGCTCTACATGGCCTCGCGCCGCTATGCCGGCAAAGACGAGATCGTGCCGCTGAAAGGCTCGCTCTACATGACGGCGGCCGAATGGGGGCGTTCGTGGAAGGCCTGGCTGCGGGGAGCGGCGATCGGCTTCCCAATCGGCGCCATGCCGGCCGGCGGCGCCGAGATCCCGACCTTCCTGTCCTATGCCATCGAAAAGAAACTGTCGAAGCACAAGCAGGAGTTCGGTACGGTCGGCGCCATCGAAGGCGTTGCAGGGCCGGAAGCCGCCAACAACGCGTCCGCCGCCGGCGTGCTGGTGCCGATGCTGACGCTTGGGCTGCCGACCTCGGCGACGGCGGCGATCATGCTCTCGGCCTTCCAGAGCTACGGCATCAACCCCGGACCGCTGCTGTTGACGACACAGGCCGATCTCGTCTGGGGGCTGATCGCCAGCCTGTTCATCGCCAATGTCATCCTGGTCATCCTCAACCTGCCGCTGATCGGTCTGTGGGTGCGGCTGCTGAAAATTCCCGCGCCGCAGCTTTATGCCGGGATCCTGGTGTTCGCCACTGTCGGCACCTATGGCATCTCGCAGTCGCCGATCGATCTCGTCATCCTCTATCTCCTGGGCGCCGCGGGCTTCCTGATGCGGCGGTTCGATTTTCCGACCGCGCCCGTCATCATCGGCATGATCCTGGGACCGCTCGCCGAAACCCAGTTCCGCCGGGCGATGACCATCTCGAACGGCGACTGGTCGGTGTTCTACAAGCATCCGTTGTCGCTGACCCTGCTGACGCTCGCCTTCATCGGCCTGGTCGGGCCGCATGTCTGGGCCTTCATCGAAAACCGGCGGCGGCGCGGTCCCGAACATGTGCCGGGCGATGCCTGAGCGATCTGAAAAGATATGACAGACCTGCTTTCCGGTATCCGCGTCCTCGACCTGACCAATGTGCTCGCCGGGCCGTACTGTGCCTATCAGCTGGCCTTGCTGGGAGCCGACGTGATCAAGGTCGAGGGGCCGCAAGGCGGCGATCTGGCGCGCCAGCTCGGCGGCTCTCCAAAGCTCAACAATGCCGGCATGGGCGCATCCTTTCTGGCCCAGAACGCCGGCAAACGATCGGTCATGCTCGACCTCAAGAAGGACACGGATCGCGGGCGCTTCCTCGACCTGGTCGCCAGCGCCGATGCGCTGGTGGAGAATTTTCGGCCCGGCGTGATGAAACGCCTCGGGCTTGACTACGAGATGCTGAGGGTGGTCCGCCCAGGCCTCGTCTATTGCGCGATATCGGGTTTCGGGCAGAGCGGGCCGATGCGCGACAACCCGGCCTATGACCAGATCATCCAGGGTCTTTCCGGGATCATGAGCATAACCGGCACGCCGGAAACCGCGCCGCTGCGCGTCGGCTATCCCGTCGCCGACACGCTGGGAGGCTTGGTCGGCGCGTTCTCGATCGCCGCGGCGCTGGTCAGGCAGAAGACATCGGGCGAGGGCGCGTTCCTCGACGTGTCGATGCTCGAATGCACGCTTTCCGCGCTTGGCTGGCCTGTTTCCAATTACCTGACGGCAGGGGTCGATCCCAAGCCGATGGGCAATGAGAACATGACGGCGGCTCCCTCCGGCGCCTTCCGCACCGGCGACGGGCTCATCAACATCGCCGCCAACAAGCAGGAGCAGTTCGTGACGCTGTGCCGGCTGATCGGACGGCCGGAACTGGCGTCGGACCCGCGCTTTGCCGAGCGCGAGACCCGCAAGCAGAACCGTGCCGCGCTCAAGGTCGAGATCGAGGATGCTCTGGCAAGCGATCCGGCGGCAATTTGGGAAGAGACGCTCAACCGAGCCGGCGTGCCGGCGGGCCGGGTACTGACGATCCCGCAAGTGCTGACCGAACCACAAGTGCTCGAACGCCAGGTGACGGCTCGTTTCGAGGATGTGGCTGGCATGGATGGGCCGCTGACCGTCCTGCGCGGCGGGTTCATGGTAGACGGTACGGCACCGTTGCCGACGCGGCCGCCGCCTGTGCTGGGCGAGCACATGGACGAGGTGTTCGCCAGCCTGCCGCCGCGCGCCAAGGCAAAGGCCCTGACATGAGCGGCGTGGAGAAGAAAACAGGCCGCGCGCGCGGCGAGGAATGGTGGCAGACCGGCATCATCGAGATGAGCCCCGGTGTGATCCGGCTGCGCGGCTACGAGATCCAGGACCTGATCGGCCGCGTCAGCTTCCCGGCTGTCATCTGGCTGATGCTGCGTGGCGAATTGCCCAGCGAGGACGAGGCGGCACTGCTCGGCATTGCCTTGGGGGCGGCCGTCGACCACGGGCCGCAGGCGCCGTCGATCGCCATCGCCCGCATGGCGGCGACCTGCGGCGTCGGCATCAACAGCGCCATGGCCTCGGCCATCAACGTGCTGGGCGACGTGCATGGTGGCGCCGGCGAGCAGGCGCTTTCCTTCTATGGCGATATTGCCGTGGCGCTCGATGGCGGCACGGGCCTCAACGAAGCGGTTTCGACACGTCTCGACCGGCTCTTCGGGCAGGAGAAGGGCTATGTGCCGGGGCTTGGCCATCGCTTCCATCCTGTCGATCCGCGCGCGCCGCGCCTGCTGGAACTGGTCAGAGATTTTGCCGCGCGTGGCGTGGTCAACGGCCGCTTTGCCGACATTGCCGAGGCGATCGAGGCCGACGTCGCGCGGCGCAAGGGCAAAAAAATCCCGCTCAACATCGATGGCGCCACCGCCGTCATCTATGGCGAACTCGGCTTTCCGCCGCCGCTGACGCGCGGACTCTTCGTGCTGTCGCGTTCCGTCGGCATCCTGGCGCATGCCTGGGAGCAATCTCAGCAGTCCGAGCGCAACAAGGGGCCGCTGCCGCGCGAATGGCTGTGGGCCTATAGCGGCCCGCCGGCACGGCCGCTTCCTGAAGATGAGGGCGCGGACAATTGAGGCTTATGCCTGCTCGAGCGGCGCGGGTCCGGGAAACTTCAAGGTGTTCACCAGCGTCGAGAGATCGGGCTCGTCGATGAGCATCGCGGCGTCGGCCGGCGCCAGCCAGGCCCGCTGCCGCCGCTTGGCTTCCTGCCAATCGGCAAGCTCTTCCGTCACTTCCAGCAGAAACACGACGACGTCGACGCGGACAAAGCGGTTGGCCAAGCGTTTCCAGTAGGAATAGGTGCCCGCCGGCTGCTTCAGCGTCTTGCCGAGCACGCCGGCTTCCTCCAGTGCCTCGATGGTGGCTGCCTTGCGTCCGCTCTTGCCTTTCATCGGCCATCCCTTGGGCACGATGAAGCGTCTCGTGGTTCTCGATGTGACCAGCATCACCTCGATGCCGCCATGCGCGTTCAGCCGGAAGGGGATCGCCGCCACCTGGCGGATCCTTTCGCCTTTACTGGCCAGGCGTACGGCCTTCTTCTTGGTGGCTGCCATCTCGATAATCCAGTCGCTGCAATGCCCCTTAACGTGCTGCGACGCCTTTGCAAAATCCAAACTGCCGCAGGGGCACCTGAAGTGCCCTATCATGTAAGTCGGCTAAATAAAAGAAGCTGCCGTTCGTCAGCGGCAGGTGCTCACGGCGGTGTTGCCGATTATCTGCGTCTGGCAGCTCGGCCTAACCTGCGGCACGACCGGCGGCGGTTGCTGGACGATGATGCGATCCTGGGCACGATACTGCTGTTGCTGCTGCTGAAACTGCTGCCGCTGAACCCGGTTTTGCAAGGCCTGCAGATCGTTCTGCTGGATGACTGTGTTGTTTCTGACCGTGGGATTGAGCACCTGCGCGGAAGCGGGCATCGCAAAGCCGGCGCAAACCGCTCCAGCCAGCACCACCAATCTTGATATCATCGATGAACGACGCGCACACATCCATCTATTCCTGCAAAAAAATCTCATCACACCAGATATATAGGGCTTTTGCCCGACGATGCCATGCGAGAATGCCGATCACCCTCACACCAACCGCGCCCGCTCAAGGGCTGCCACCCGCGCAGGCTGCGTGTTTCCGGCAAGGAAGAAGGGTCGGTTGCAGGTTTCAACTTTTTTCCACCAAGGAGTGGGAGATCGAAGGCCGCTTCGGCGCGGCGGAGAATCTGCTGGCACCCCCTGCATTGCACTTGACGGAGGCGATCGATTCGCCGCTCTATCGGGTCGGCGCCGGCCTCGAGCTGAATTGCGTCGATGGCGTCGGCATGTCCGTCAGGTATAATGGCGCCTTCGGGGAAACGGTCAAACAGAATGCAGTCAGCGCGTCTTTCAAGGTCAGTTTCTAGGCTGGCTCGAGGCGGAGCCGGGCGGGAGAGATCTTGATGAGGAAATACGCGTATTTTGCAGCAGTGCTGGGTGCTGCCTGCATCGCAGGCCTGCCGGCCATGGCGGCGCAAACCAAGGGCGACAAGGTGGCGGCAACGCCGCCCGCCGCAGCTGACGTGCCGAAACTGCCGGGTGGTGCTTCGGCCTTGTCCGAAACCCATGGCGACTGGACGGTCAATTGCCAGATATCGGGCACGAACAAGGTCTGCAGCCTGTCGCACCAGCAGTTCAACAAGCAAAGCAACCAACGGCTTTTGGCGATCGAGCTGTCGAGCAAGACCGGCGAGGATGCGACCGGAACGCTTGCCCTGCCTTTCGGTCTGGCGCTTGCCAAGGGTGTCGCGCTGACCATCGACGATCAGAAGCTCGACGGCAGCCTGCCGTTCAGCACCTGCCAGGTGGTCGGCTGCCTGGTGCCGGTGGCGTTCGATGCCAATGTCACGCCGCTGCTCAAGAACGGCACCACGCTCAAGATCGATGCGTTCGCGGCCGACACGGGGCAAGTCGTAAGCTTTTCCATTCCGCTCAATGGCTTCGGCGGTGCGCTTGCTCGCACGGCGGAGCTTTTGGCCAACTGACGGCTTGGCTCACCGCAAGCGACAGTGTGTTGGCGGCAAACGCTTCCGCCGGCACTTGTCAGACGACGATGGTTTTCAACCGCTCGGCGATGAGCGCGGCAAGCCGTGCCGCCACCTCGTCCTTGGTCATTTCAGGCCATTCCTCGACGCCGGCCTTCGACACGATCCGCACCCGGTTGCGATCACCCCCCATCACGCCTGAAGGACCGATGCCGCTTTGGTGCGACACATCGTTGGCGACGATGAGATCGGCCCCTTTCTTCGTGAGCTTGGCCTCGGCGTTGCGCAACAGATCCTGCGTTTCGGCGGCAAAGCCGACGACCAGGCCTGGTCGATGCTTGTGATGGCCGACACCCGCCAGTATGTCGGGGTTTTCGACCATGCGCAGCACCGGCGGGCCTTCGCCCACGACCTTCTTGATCTTCTCACCGGCTGAATTCTCGGTGCGCCAGTCGGCAACGGCGGCGACGAACACCGCGGCGTCGGCGGGCAGAAGCTGTTCCACAGCGTCGCGCATTTCCTGCGCCCGTTCGACATGGAGGGTCTTCACTCCGGCCGGATCGGCGATGGTGACGGGACCGGAGACGAGGCGCACATCGGCGCCGAGCCTTGCCAATGCCGCGGCGATGGCGTGGCCCTGCTTGCCGGACGAGCGGTTCGCGATATAGCGCACCGGGTCGATTGGCTCGTGCGTCGGGCCCGACGTGACGATGATCTTGCGCCCCGCCAGTGGCCTGGGGCCGGCATCGAGCAGCGCCTCGACCGCGGCGACGATCTCAAGCGGTTCGGCCATGCGGCCTTCGCCGGCCTCATTGCTCTCTGCCATCTCACCCTTGGCAGGGCCGACGAAGGTGATGCCGTCCTTGCCCAAGCTCGCGCGGTTGCGGCGGGTGGCGGGATGCGACCACATCCTGGGGTTCATCGCCGGGGCCATCAGCACCGGCTTGTCGGTGGCGATGAGCACGGTCGAGGCCAGATCGCTGGCATGGCCATTGGCGAGCTTGGCCATCAGGTCGGCGGTGGCGGGCGCCACCACCAGGAGGTCCGCCTCGCGCGACAGCCTGATGTGGCCGACATCGTGCTCGTCATTGCGGTCGAACAGGTCGATGAAGACATGGTCGGCGGAGAGCGCACCGACCGAAAGCGTGGTGACGAACTCCTGCGCCGCCGATGTCATGACGACGCGCACCGCCGCGCCGCGCTCGCGCAGCCGGCGAATGAGATCGAGCGCCTTGTAAGCGGCGATGCCGCCGCCGATTATAAGCAGGATGCGCTTGTTGGAAAGCGTGCCTCGCGGCAAGCTCTTGCCTGCTAATGCTGACGCCGGGGTCGGGGTGCCTTGCGAAGTGGCCAGTTTGTGCAGCGCTTTCTCGATCTGGTCGAGACGGCCAACAGGGCCGACCTGGCCGTTGACGGCGGCCCGGATCATCACCCGCGCCTGTTCTTCCATGGAGCGATCGTTTTCCGCCGCCAGGCGGCGCAGCAACTCCTTGACCTCATCGTCCAGGTTGCGGATCGTGATGCTGGCCATGTGATTGCACTCTACTCATCCTACTTGATGGCGATGATAGCAATGCAATCAAATTGCCGCAAGCAGCTGGCTTGCCGCGATTGCGGGTCTAATGAAGCTTCCAGGCAATGTAGACCAGCGTCAGCGCGATCACCCATAATGCGACACGGCCGGAACGGCTGTAGCGCGCTTCGGCCTTGCCTATGGCGCGGGCGGTCGCCTCATCGAAGCGCAGGCCGTGCTCGGCCATCAGGTCGATCTCTCGCGACAGCCGTTCCGTACGGGCCGCGAGTTCCGGCGCCTGGCGGATCAGCGTCAGTATTGCCTTGCCGCCGTCGCGCGCGTCGGCCAGCAGGCCGCGCGGCCCGAGGTTCCCGGCTATCCAGCCGCCGACCACCGGTTCGGCGGTCTTCCACATGTTGAAAGCCGGATCGAGCGTGCGCGCCACGCCCTCGACAACCACCATGGTCTTCTGCAGCAGGATCAATTCCGGCCGTGTCGCCATGTCGAAGAGTTCGGTCACCTCGAACAGCAGCGTCAGAAGCTTGGCCATCGAAATAGTTTCGGCGGGTTGGCCGTGGATCGGCTCGCCGATGGCGCGGATCGCCTGCGCGAAGGCAGAGACATTGTGCTGGCGCGGCACATAGCCGGCCTCGAAATGGACTTCGGCGACGCGCAGATAGTCGCGTGTGATGAAGCCGTAGAGGATCTCCGCGAGGAAGCGGCGCTCCTTCTTGCCGAGGCGCCCGGCAATGCCGAGATCGACGGCAACGATGGTGCCGTTCGCCTCGACGAACAGATTGCCCGGATGCATGTCGGCGTGGAAGAAGCCGTCGCGCAGCGTATGGCGCAGGAAGGACTGGATGAGGTTGGTGGCGATTGCCTTCAGGTCATGGCCGGCGCTTTGCAGGCCGGCGATGTCGTTCATCTTGACGCCGTCGACCCATTCCATGGTCAGCACGTCGCGGCCGGTGCGTTCCCAGTCCACCGAAGGGACGCGAAAGCCAGGGTCTTCCCTGGTGCTTTGGCCAAGTTCCGAGAGCGCGGCCGCCTCGAGGCGCAGGTCCATCTCGATCCTGGTGGTCTGCGCCAGCGTCTCGGTCACCTCGACCGGCCTCAGCCGGCGCGACGACGGTATGTATTTCTCCTGCAGGCGGGCGGCGAGGAAATAGCTTTCGAGGTCCTGGAAGAAGCGGCGGCGCACGCCCGGCCGGATGACCTTGACCGCTACCTTCCTGGCGACGCCACCATCGACGGTTTCAGCGGCATGGACCTGAGCGATGGAAGCCGCGGCGACCGGGTCGCCGAACTGCTTGTAAAGATCGCCGAGTTTGCGCCCGAGCGAGGCTTCGATGGCGGCCACCGCTTCCGCCGTCGGGAAGGTGTGCATCTTGTCCTGCAGCATGGCGAGATCGAGCGCCATGTCGTTGCCGACGACATCGGGCCGCGTCGCCAGGAACTGACCAAGCTTGACGTAGGATGGGCCGAGCCGGACCACCGCCTTGGCCAGCCGATCGCTGCGCTCATAGGCGAGCGCGCGACGGCGGGTGAACAGCCGCGCCAGCCGCCAGCCGAATTTCGGCAGGCCGGATAGTTCCTCGCCGGGCAAGGCGGCAACGACGCCCTCGCGCACCAGCACCCAACCGGCCCGTACGAGCCGGAACGCCGCGCTGACGGTGCTCATGGCCGCGTCCGCCCTACCGGTTCATCGAACTGGCGCAAGGCTCGTCGCGTGAGGAAGATCGGCGACGGCTTCAAAGCTTCCAGCCCGAATGCAGGGCCGCTATGCCGCCGGAATAGTTGCGGAAGGAGACGCGGTCGAAGCCGGCCCGAGAAATCATCGCCGCGAAGTTTTGCTGATTGGGGAATTTTGCGATCGATTCGACCAGATAGGAATAGGGCTCGCCGTCCCCGGTGACCAACTTGCCGATCCTGGGGATGGCATTGAACGACCAGGCTTCGTAGACCTTGTCGAGGAGCGGCATCTCGACCTCGGAGAACTCCAGGCACAGGATACGGCCGCCGGGCTTCAGCACGCGGAACGCCTCGCCCAGGGCCACGTCGATATGCGGGACATTTCGAATGCCGAACGCGATGGTGTAGGCGTCGAAGCTGGCGTCGGGGAAGGGCAGTTCCTCGGCGTTGGCCTCGACGAAATCGGTGTTGCCGGACAATCCCTTCTTATCGGCCCTGTCGCGCCCGACGGCGAGCATCGAGCCATTGATGTCGAGCACGGTGGCATGGGCATGGCCATGGCTGGCATCGACGATGCGAAAGGCGATGTCGCCGGTACCGCCGGCAACGTCGAGCACGCGCCAGCCCGCGCGCTTGGGCGGATTGAGCCAGGCGACCATGGCATCCTTCCACAGCCGGTGCAGGCCAGCAGACATCAAATCGTTCATCAGGTCGTAGCGGTCAGCGACCTTGTGGAAAACATCGTTGACCAGGGATTGCTTCTCGCCTTTCCCTACACGCTTAAAACCATAGGAGGTTTCCATGCCGCCGGCGGCCGTGGTTCTCTCAACTGACATTTTTTTGATCCGTCATAAAACCGGCGGGACCATAGCCGATCGATGATGCGGGCGCTATTGTTTAAGGCGCGGTGTTCAGCCGCGCTTCCAGGTGGTGGGTTTCAAGACCTGGACTGACCGACGGGATGTTTGAATGCCTCTGAAAGCGGAACTGCACTGCCACATCGAAGGGGCAGCGGCGCCCGATCTCGTCATTCGCCAGGCGCAGAAATACGGCAAGGACACCTCGCCTTATATCCAGAACGGTTCTTTCGTCTGGCACGATTTCACCTCCTTTCTCGCCGCCTATGACTTCTCCGCCGACCTGTTCCGGACCGAGGAGGATTATGCGCGGCTGGCCGACCACTATCTGACCAGCCTGGCCCGCGATGGCGCCATCTACTCCGAGGTGTTCACCTCGCCCGACCACGCGACGAAAGCCGGGCTGTCATCCAAGGCCTACACCGATGCGCTCGGCGAAGGCATGCTGCGCGCCAAGGCAAAGACCGGCATCGAGGGCCGCATGATCGTCACCGGCGTGCGCCATGTCGGTGTCGAGTCGATCGAGCGCGCGGCACGCTTCGCGGCGCGTTGCGGCCATCCGCTGGTTACCGGGTTCGGCGTCGCCGGCGACGAGCGCATGGGCGAGATGGAGGACTATGTCAGGGCTTTCGAGATCGCGCGCGAGGCCGGGCTCGGCATCACCGTCCATGCCGGCGAACTGACGGGCTGGGAAACCGTCCAGGCGGCACTCGACCATATCCGCCCGTCGCGCATCGGCCATGGCGTGCGCGCCATCGAAAACCCCGACCTTGTCCGGCGCATCGCCGACCAGGGTGTCGTGCTGGAATGCTGCCCCGGCTCCAATATCGCGCTCAAGGTGTTCGACAGTTTCGCCGACCATCCCTTTCCCGCCCTGCAGGCGGCCGGCTGCAAGGTGACGCTCAACTCCGACGACCCGCCCTATTTCTGGACCTCGCTGAAGCGCGAATACGATATCGCCGCCGAACATTTCTCGATGAGCGAAAAGGCGCTTGCCGCCGTCACCAGGACCGCCATCGAAGCCGCCTTCGTCGACAGGAAGACCAAGACAGCGCTTCTTGGTCGGTTGGACGCGAAAGTTCGGTGAACAGTGAGTAGTCAGTAGTCGGTAGTGACGGTGCACGCATCGAGCGGTTGAAGGCCGGCGCTTTCACTGACGCAGGGACTCGCAAATCGGCTCACTATTCACTACTCACTGTTCACCACTCACTATTCCGTCGGAGCACATCATGAAGGGCGTCACCGTCGTCGATCATCCGCTTGTCCAGCACAAGCTGACCATCATGCGCAAGAAGGAGACCTCGACGGCCGGCTTCCGGCGGTTGCTGCGTGAGATATCGCTGCTGCTCGGCTATGAGGTCACCCGCAATCTCGAACTGACGACGACAACGATCGAAACGCCTATGGAGACGATGGAGGCTCCGACGCTGGAGGGCAAGAAGCTGGTCTTCGCCTCGGTGCTGCGCGCCGGCAACGGCCTGCTCGAAGGTTTGCTCGACCTGGTGCCGGCGGCCCGCGTCGCCCATGTCGGCCTCTACCGCGATCATGAAACGCTGGAGGCCGTCGAGTATTTCTTCAAGGCGCCGAGCGACCTCGCCGACCGGCTGGTCATCGTCGTCGACCCGATGCTGGCGACAGCCAATTCGGCGATCGCGGCGATCGACAAGTTGAAAGAGCGCGGCGCCACCAACATCCGCTTCCTGTGCCTGCTGGCGGCGCCCGAAGGCATCGAGCGCTTTACCAAGGCGCATCCGGATGTTCCGGTCTTCACCGCGTCCATCGACCGCCAGCTCAACGAGAAGGGCTACATCATGCCCGGCCTTGGCGATGCCGGCGACCGCATGTACGGGACGAAGTAATACCCGAGCAATGTGCTTGGTATTTTTTACCAGGCGTTTACGCAAAGACGTGGTTCCGGCGCGCGTTAAAGCGGCAAACACCATCCGGCGCTAATGATCAGCTCTTCACAAAGGCCGATCCATGCTGCGCAAGCTTCTCATTCTCAGCGTCTTTGCCGGTGCGTCGGCATCGATCCCGGTCGTCTACCAGTCGAATCCGCGAATATTCGAAAACCTGCTGAAATCGGCGGTGACGGCCAAGCCAGCGGCCGAGACGCAACCGGATGTCAGCCTGGCCTCCGTTCCCGACAAGCCGGTAGCGCCGCTGCCGACCGGCCGGAAGGTCGTGGTCGCGGCGGACGGGCGCGGACACTTCTCGTCGACCTTCAGGCTCAACGGCCGTCAAGTCGACGGCATGATCGACACCGGTGCGACGCTGGTCGCGGTCAATATGTCGACGGCACGCCGGATCGGACTGTCGCTCAATCCCTCCGATTTCAGCCACGAAGTCAACACCGCCAACGGCACCATCAAGGCAGCCGTGGTGACGATTGATCGTCTGCAGATCGGCAGCATCAGCGTCGAAGGTGTGCAGGCGATCGTACTCGACGACAGGGCACTGCGCACCAACCTGATCGGCATGAGCTTTCTCAACAGACTCGGCAAATACCAGGCCGAAAACGGCACATTGCTGCTGGTTCAGTAGGTCCACTCAGCCACGCGGCAGAATCCGCCGGATGACCGACTTGTCGGCGGCCGGCTTCGAAGCGCCGATCGCATAGGCTGAAAGCACGGTCGCGGCTGCCGTCTCGGCATCGGACGGTGAGCGGGCGTGGATCAGCGCCAGCGCATCTCCGGCGCGTACTTCCGCGCCTATGGGCAGCAGCCTGGTGATGCCGACCGAGGGGTCGATCCTGTCGTCGGGCCGGGTGCGCCCGCCGCCCAGGCCGACGACCGCGAGACCGATGTCGCGGGTGGCGATGCCAGTGACGAAACCCTCCGACGTCGCCTTCACCGCGATTTCCGTTGCTGCTTCCGACAGATATTTCTCTGGCTTCTCGATGAAATCGGCGGGGCCGCCAAGCACCGTCACCATGCGCGCGAAGGTGGCGGCTGCGCGGCCGCTGGCGAGTGTCTCGGTGGCGCGTCGCATGCCGTCCTGGTTCGACGACACCAGTCCCGCCGACTGCAGCATTTCGGCTGCCAGCGCCAGCGTCACGTCCTCCAGCCGCCGGTCGCGCAGGCGGCCGGTCAGGAAATCGACGGCATTGCGCACCTCGACGGCATTGCCGGCGGCGGAGGCAAGCGGTTCGTTCATGCCGGTGATCAGCGCCGAGACTTTCAGTCCGGCGCCGCTGGCGACCTCGACGAGGCTATTGGCAAGCGCGGTCGCATCTCGGGATTTCTCCATGAAGGCGCCATTGCCGACCTTGACGTCGAGCACCAGCGATTGCAGGCCCGCCGCGAGCTTCTTCGACAGGATCGATGCGGTGATCAGCGGCACGGACTCCACGGTTCCGGTCACGTCGCGGATGGCGTAGAGCCGGCGATCGGCAGGTGCCAGGTCGGCGGTTTGGCCGATGATGGCGCAGCCGGTTTCAAGCACGGCTTTGCGGAACAGCGTGATGTCGGGTTGGCTGATATAGCCGGGAATGGCATCCATCTTGTCCAGCGTGCCGCCGGTATGGCCGAGGCCACGGCCCGAGATCATCGGCACATAGGCACCGCAGGCGGCAACGATCGGCGCCAGCATCAGCGAGACATTGTCGCCGACACCGCCCGTGGAATGCTTGTCGGTGACAGGGCCTGGCAAATCCGACCAGTCGAGCACGTCGCCGGAATCGCGCATGGCCAGCGTCATCGCCACCGCCTCGTCGCGGTTCATGCCGTTGAAGAACACCGCCATGGCAAAGGCCGCGACCTGGCCGTCGGTGACGGTACCCGACGTCACGCCGTCGATGAAGGCGGCGATCTCGTGAGGCGCCAGCCTGTGGCCGTCGCGCTTGTGACGGATGATTTCCTGTGGAAGCATCAGCTCTCCAGCAGCCCGTCACGGAACACGCGCTGCAGCACCGTTGCCAGCCGCGATCCGCCAACCGGCGCCATGTCCTTGGTTTCCTGGTGCGAAAGCTCGGCTCCGGTCATGCCGGCGGCCAAATTGGCGATGACCGAACAGGCAGCGACGCGAAGGCCGAGGAAACGCGCGAGAATCACTTCCGGCACGGTCGACATGCCGACGGCGTTGGCGCCCATGATGCGCGCCATGCGGATTTCGGCCGGCGTCTCGAAGCAGGGGCCCGAGAACCACATGTAGACGCCCTTGTGAAGCGCAGTGCCGGTCGCCTTCGCCGCGCCTTCGATCGCGTCGCGGATGCCGGCATCATAAGCTTCGGTGAGGCCGACGAAACGGCGGTCGCTGGGCTCGCCGATCAGCGGGTTGGTGCCGGAGAAGTTGATATGATCAGTGAGCAGCATCACCGAACCCGGCGGCATATCCGGATCGACCGAGCCGGCCGCGTTGGTGAGGATCAGTTTCGTGATGCCGATGCCGGCGAGCACTTCCAGCACCGGACGCATCGCCGCGGCGTTCCCATGCTCATAGTAGTGGGCGCGGCCGGACAGCATAAGCACGGGAACGCCGGCAAACAGCCCGGCGACCACTTGGCCGGCGTGGCCGCTGACACCGCTCCTGGGAAAGCCGGGCAGGTCGGCATAGGAGACGCGGATCGGATTCTCGATCCGGTCGACCAGGCCGCCCAGGCCCGAACCCAGCACAAGCGCGGTCGACGGCGCCAGGCCGTCCAGCCTTTCGATAAGGTGGTCGACCGTTTTTTGCGTCATATCAGCCAGCTCTTCATTTCAGAATGTCGCCGCGGAAGCCGTAGGGCAGCATGTCGCCCATGGTCACGGTTTCGGCCACCCCAGTGTTGTCGCAGAGATAGAGCTTCGTTTCCGGGCGGCAGAATTCGGCCAGTCGCTGGCGGCAGCCGCCGCAAGGCGAGCATTTGGCCATGCGTTCGGCAAGGACAGCGATTTCAACGATCTTGCCGCCGCCGCCCATGATATAATGGCCAAGCGCGGTGGTCTCGGCGCACCAGCCTTCCGGATAGGAGGCGACCTCGATATTGGCGCCTGTGAAGACGCGTCCGTCCTCAGTGCGTATGGCGGCACCCACCGGGAACTTGGAATAAGGCGCATAAGCCTTAGCCATGGCAGCCTTGGCCGCTTCGAACAGATCATGCGACATTCAGATGTTCTCTCCGATGATCGTGTGCAAACCCGGCGCTCGTCCGCGCCGAACTGTCGACCTTTAGCGTTCCTTGACATAGGGCACGCCGCCGGCGCGCGGCGGGATGGCCTTGCCGATGAAGCCGGCAAGCAGGATGACGGTGAGGATATAGGGCAGGGCCTGCATGAACTGCACCGACACCTTGCCGACAATGGGCAGCGGTGTTCCCTGCAGGCGGATCGACGCCGCGTCGAGGAAGCCGAACAGAAGGCAGGCGAACATGGCGTTGACCGGCTTCCATTTGGCGAAGATCAGCGCGGCCAGCGCGATGTAGCCCTTGCCTGCGGTCATGTCCTTCACGAAGCCGCCATTCTGCACCATCGAAAGATAGGCGCCTGCAAATCCGGTCAGGATGCCCGTGCAGATCAGCGCGCGATAGCGCAGCCAGGCGACCGAGATGCCGGCGGTGTCGACCGCGGCCGGATTCTCGCCGACCGCGCGCAGCCTGAGGCCAAAACGCGTGCGAAACAGCACCCACCAGGTGAACGGCACCATCGCAAAGGCGAAATAGACGAGGATCGAATGGCCGGAGATCAGTTCGGCATAGATCGGACCGATGATCGGCACGCCCCTGATTGCATCGGCGCCGGGCCAGATGATCGCCTCGAATCGTTCGCCCGGTTGCAGCGCCGGCGTGCGGCCACCCTGCTGGAACCATGCCTGGCCGAGAATGATGGTCGATCCAGCGGCGACGAAGTTGATCGCAACGCCCGAAACGATCTGGTTGCCGCGATGGGTGATCGAGGCAAAGCCGTGCACCAAAGCGAAGGCGACAGAGATCAGGATCGCCATGCCGAGACCGATAAGCGCCGAATGGAACACGGAAGCCGCGGCAGCACCCGCGAAGGCGCCGACCAGCATCTTGCCTTCGAGGCCGATGTCGAAAATGCCGGCCCGCTCCGAATAGAGGCCGGCGAGGCAGGCAAGCAGCAGCGGCACCGACAGGCGGATGGTAGAGTCCAGCACCTGGATGATCGCGTTGAAGATATCCATCTCAGGCGCCCTTCCCGTTGACAGCCTGCATGCCCACCGATTTCGGGCTGAACGAGGCGAACAGAGCCTGGATATAGGGCCTGAACATATGCTCCAGCGCGCCGGCGAAGAGGATGACCAATCCTTGAATGATGACGATCATGTCGCGGCTGATTGCCGGCATCTCGAAGGCGAGTTCGGCGCCGCCCTGGTAAAGCATGCCGAACAGGATCGCCGCCAGCACGATGCCGACCGGATGCAGGCGGCCCATCAGCGCCACGGCGATGCCGACGAAACCGGCGCCCGAAACGAAGTCGATCGCGACATTGTGCTGGTCGCCCATCACAGGGTTGAGCGCCATCATGCCGGCCAGCGCGCCCGAGATCATCATCGCTGTGATGATGATGCGCGTTTCCGAAATACCGGCATAGCGGGCCGCCTTCGGGCTGTGGCCATAGGTGCGCATCTCATAGCCGAGCTTGGTGCGCCAGATCAGCAGCCAGACCAGGAAAGCCATCACCAGCGCCAGCAGGAAGCAGATGTTGAGCGGGGCCGAGCGGATCTTGGCGCCGAACAATTCGATGATCCAGTTCAGTTTCGGCAGCTCCGCGCCGGCGAGGAAGTTGCGCGTCTGCGGCGCCTGCGACCCTGCCGGCTTCAGCGGGCCGACCAGCAGGTAGACCATGATCGAGGCGGCGATGAAGTTGAACATGATCGTCGTGATGACGATGTGCGAGCCCCGCTTGGCCTGCAGATAGGCGGGAATCAGGGCCCACAATGCGCCCACGAGCGCCGAAGCGACGATGGCCAGCGGAAATGTCAGCCACCAGGGCAGTGTGCTGTCGAAGGAAAGGCAGACGATGGCGATGCCGAGGCCGGCGATGTAGGCCTGCCCCTCGGTGCCGATGTTGAACAGTCCGCAATGCGCCGCCACCGCCACCGAAAGCCCGGTGAATATGAAGGTCGTGGCGTAGAAGAGGGTGAAGGCGATGCCGGTGCCCTTGCCGAAGGCGCCTTCGACCAGGATGACGGCGGCACGGAAGGGGTTTTCGCCGACCAGCATGACGACGAAGCCAGCGACGATGAAGGCGACCGACAGGTTGATCAGCGGGATCAGCCCGTAGTCGGCCCAGGCCGGCAATTTGGCGTAAGGCGTGCTCATTGCGCCGCCTCCCGATGCTCGACACCGGCCATCAGCAGGCCAAGCTCGCCTTCGGTCGCGTCGGGGCCGCGCTCGCCAACGACCCGGCCGGCAAACATCACCAGGATGCGGTCGGAGAGCGAGCGGATCTCGTCTAGCTCGACCGAGACCACCAGCACCGCCTTGCCCTGGTCGCGCATGGCGATCAGGCGCTTGTGGATGAACTCGATGGCGCCGACGTCGACGCCCCGCGTCGGCTGGCCGACGATCAGCACGCCGGGGTCCTGCTCGATTTCACGCGCGAGCACTATCTTCTGCTGGTTGCCGCCGGAAAAATTGGCCGTCTTCAGGCGCGGATTGCCGGGACGAATGTCGTATTTCTCGATCTTGTCCCTGGCATCGGCCATGATGGCATCGATGTTGAGAAACGGTCCTCTGAGGTAACGGGGATCGTCGTGGTAGCCGAGGATGGAATTCTCGTTCTCCTCGAAGGCCAGCACCAGCCCGACATGGTGGCGGTCTTCCGGTACGTGGGCGAGGCCGCGGTCGCGCAATTCGCCGGGATCGGCCTTGCCGGTGAGATCGATCGGCTTGCCGTCGAGCGTCACGGACCCGGAAACGGCGCGCCTGATGCCGGAAATCGCCTCAAGCAACTCGGATTGCCCGTTGCCGGCGACGCCGGCGATGCCGACGATCTCGCCGGCTCTGATATCGAAGGAGACGTCGTCGACCATGGTGACGCCACGGGAATCCCTGACCGTCAGGTTCTTGACCGCGAGCTTGACGGCACCGGCCTCGGCTTCGCCCTTTTCGACCCTCAAGAGGACACGCCGCCCGACCATCAGTTCGGCCAGTTCCTCGACGGTGGTTTTCCTGGTCTCCCGGGTCGCCACCATCGTGCCCTGACGCATCACCGACACGGTGTCGGTGATGGCCATGATCTCGCGCAGCTTGTGGGTGATCAGCACCACCGTCTTTCCCTGTTCCTTCAACTGCCTGAGGATGCGGAACAGGTGGTCGGCCTCGGCCGGCGTCAAAACGCCCGTCGGCTCGTCGAGGATCAGGATTTCGGCGCCGCGATAAAGCGCCTTCAGGATTTCCACACGCTGCTGCAGGCCGACCGGCAGTTCTTCGATGATCGCATCGGGATCGACGTCCAGCCCGTATTCGCGCTCCAGCCGGTCAAGCTCGGAGCGCGCCTTGGCGATGCTGCTCTTCAGAAGCGCATCGGTTTCGGCGCCGAGGATGATGTTCTCCAGCACCGAGAAATTGTCGACCAGCATGAAATGCTGGTGCACCATGCCGATGCCGAGCGCGATCGCGTCGTTGGGTGTCTTGATCGATGCCGGCTTGCCGCCGACGCGGATCTCGCCGCTGTCGGCCTGGTAGAAACCGTAGAGGATCGACATCAGCGTCGACTTGCCGGCGCCGTTCTCGCCGACGATGCCGTGGATGGTGCCGCGCGCGATCTCCAGATTGATGTCGCGGTTGGCGCGCACCGCGCCGAAACTCTTGTTGATGCCGATCAGTTCGATTGCGGCTTGCGCCATGCAGCCTGTCCCACTCTTATTTTTTTATCGCTTGGTCAAAACGCCTAGCATGGCACTCCGCCCATGCCAATTGTCCGGAGCAGCATCCACTCTCGACAAATCCCCGCGCGCTTGTCAATTTCGAACGTGGCCGAAGCTCTCACATTCGCTACTATGGCGAGGTCGATTTGACGTTGCGGCGCAAGGTGTCGCGGTACAAACTGGGGACTTTGCATGATCATGCCCGCCGACCGGCTGACGACGCTGGAAATCCGCGCCGCGGAGCAGGAGAAGACCATCGAGGAACTGTCGGGCCAGATCGCCGAGCAGTGGAAGGTGATCGAACGCATGCAGCGCAAGCTTGATGCGCTGACAGACCGCTTCCTGGCGCTTGAAGAGCAGGCGGCACCGGATGTGCCGGTGACCAAGCCGCCACACTGGTGAGGAGAGGGGGAGGGCACGGATCATGGCCGGTGAGAGCGATCGTATCGCAAGGGCCGGCGACTATGTGCTGGGCCTGATGAACGATGCCGAGCGCGAGCGGGCCGAGCGCGATCTCGAGATCGACCCTGCGTTCCGCGACGCGGTGGTGCAGCTGGCCGAGCGCATGCATGTCTTCGATCGCGCCGAAAAACCAGCCGGCGTCAATCATTGGGAACTGGTTACGCAGCGACTCGCCGAATTGCCGCAGATGCGAGGCGTTGGCTTGGGCGGCAACGATGCCAAGTCGCCGACAGTGATCCGAAGCCTGTCCCGACAGCCGTACGGCGTTGGCGTGCATTCGCTCGGCGGTAGGCGTGGACTTGTCGTCATGGCCGGGCTGATTGCGGCCTTCGCGCTCGGCTATCTCCTGGGCACATTGTGATCGAGCCGGCGCGACATCAGCATCATCGTTTCGCCGTCCTGTTCGCACAGCTCGATCGCGTCCCAGCCGAGCGCCACGTAGAACTCGCGCGCTTGCCAAGTGTAGAGGTAGAGCGTCTCGACGCCGGCTGACGCTGCATGCGCTTCGATCGCCTTGACCAGCGCGGTGCCGGTTCCCTTGCCTCGATGGCCGGCATCGACGACAAGCCCGGCCAGCCACGGTGTCAGATCATGCGCCGGTTCCAGTTCGTGGCGGACCAGCAGGCAGGTGCCTATCGGCACATCGTTCACAGGGGCAACCAGAGCCTTTTCGAGGCCGTCGCTGGTCAGCAGGTTGCGGAGCCCTGCCGCATCCTCTTCCAGCGTCCTTCCCGTGCCCTCGAAGAAGGCGGCAATCCGCAGTCGCGCGACGACTTCGATGTCATGCCCGCGCATGGGTTCGATCGTTGGCTGCATTCCTCGCTCCACGCCATTTGCGAGCTTCGTTCGATCGGCAAAAGCAAAACCGCCGGGCTTTCGCCCAGCGGTTGCAGATCATGGCCGTACGCTGCCGCCGATCAATAGGGGCAGGCGTTGTCGGCTGTGTAGTCGTGCACCTTGACCGTGCCGGCGATGATGTCGGCCTTGGCTTTTTCGACGGCCGCCTTCATTTCGTCGGTCACCAGTGCCTTGTTGTTGTCGTCCATGGCGTAGTCGACGCCGCCTTCCTTGAGGCCGAGATTCTCGACACCACCCTTGAAGGTGCCGTTCTTGCCATCCATGAAGGCGGTGTAGACGGCAACGTCGACGCGCTTCAGCATCGAGGTCAGCACCTTGCCGGGCTGCAGGCCGTTCTGGTTGGAATCGACGCCGATGCCGAGCTTGCCGGCATCGGCCGCCGCCTGCAGCACACCGACGCCGGTGCCGCCGGCGGCCGCGTAAACCACGTCGGCGCCCTGGTCGATCTGCGTCTTGGCGATCTCGCCACCCTTGGCCGGATCGTTCCACGCCGCCGGCGTATCGCCAGTCATGTTCTGGATGACGTCGGTCGCGCCAGCGGACTTGGCGCCGCCGACATAGCCGCATTCGAACTTGCGGATCAGCGGGATGTCCATGCCGCCGACGAAGGCAACCTTCTTCGACTTCGACGCCATCGCGGCCATGATGCCGACGAGATAGGAGCCTTCATTCTCCTTGAACACCAGCGAGCGGACATTGGGCAGGTCGACCGCATCGTCGATGATGGCGAAGTTGAGGTCCGGGTATTCGGCCGCGACCTTCTTCAGCGCATCCTCCCAGGCAAAGCCTGCCATGACGATCGGGTTGTGGCCGTCCTCGGCGAAGCGGCGCAGCGCCTGCTCGCGCTGCGAGGCGTTGGACACTTCGAACTCGACATAGGCGACGCCGGTCTCGGTCTTGAATTTTTCGGCGCCATGGTAGGCAGCCTCATTGAAGGATTTGTCGAACTTGCCGCCCAGATCATAGAGGATGGCCGGCTGGACATCCGCGGCGAAAGCCGGAAGAACCATTGCGGTTGCGGCCAGAAGGCCGAGAACGATACGTTTCATGTGATCCACACCCTGTCGGTTATTTTTTCCGTTGCACACCGCCTGCAGCCCGGTTCTCCGGCAAGCAAACGACGTTAGCCAGGAGTGTATTGCCCTCCCGCTCCCGGGCAATCTGGCACGGCCCGAAACAAAATTCACGCGGAATTTTGACCTTTTGGAAAAGCGTGCCACGGGCAAGCCACGCCGCGATCCGATCTTGCGTGCAGCTTTCAGCAGCCGGCCGGAATGGTGCGGGAGATGGGTTCAGTTCGCGGCGAACTGTCCCGTGCGCCGCTGCCGCCGATAGCCGATGGCGTACAGCAGGAAGGCCAGCACCGCGAAGACGGCAAAGCCCGGCTGGTTGAGCACCCAGGCGATGACTGTGTCCCACAGCAGCGGACTGGCCTTGGCGCGGACGAAGGTTTCGAAGGCGGCCCGCGTGTCCGGCGAGACGGCCAGCCAACTGGCGTTGAGCGGGGTCAGCACAAGGGCCGAAGCCGCCACCGTGCGCGTCGTGTCGAGCACCGCCATGATGACGGAAACCGATAGCGCGACCATGGCCGCAAGACGAAAGACGAAGCGAAACATCAAGGCTCTCCCCCGGTTCCCCCTGGACGCTGACCAGAAGACCGCCGGCACATGTCCGAAACAGAAATAGAATGCGTGCGGTTCAGCTGCAATCGCGATACGCGAATTTAAGGCCCGCGCTTTTCTGGGCCCTATGCGACCGGCTCGCGCCTGGGGCGGTGAACGAGCCAGACGGCAAGAATGCCTCCGGCAATGGCGCCGACCACCAGCCCGGCCAATCCGATGAAGGCGGCAAAGTAGCCGCAGCCGCCCTCGAAGCAACTGACCTCGGCGACATCGGCGATCACCGAGCCAGCCAGGAAGCCGCCAACCACGCCAATGATCGCGCCCAGGACGATGCCGAGCAAGGCAGCCACGATGGAAACGAAGACCGACGGCGCTTCGATCAGCGACCTGGCATAGACGCCCTCGGCGCCGGACCCACGGCGCAGCAGATAGATGCAGAGCAGGCCGATGGCGATTTCGACGCCGCCGATAAGCAGGCTCCTGGCGGAAAAGACGAAATCGGGCACGGCGAGCACATAGGCCTGCCTCGCCAGCACCCAGGCGATGGTCGCCACCTGCCAGATGATGAACTGGCGCGGGAAGCGCGCCGAGCGGCCAAAGGCAAGGCCGAGCAAATAAAGCCCCCACAGGATGGTGATGATGTCGACGGCAAGCCCGCCAAGGAGGAAATAGAAAATCCTGTCCGGCAGGCCGGAATTGCCGGTCAGCCACCAGGCGGAGGCCAGGCCGTAGACCGACCACGCCATGACGAAGATGAGCCAGCCCACCGGCACGTAGGACAGCCCGCTGTCCGGGCGCCCGATTGGCGCCTGCCCCGGCATCCCGCCGCCCGGTTGTTCACTGCCTGATGTCATGCCCGGACGATGCCCCCCCGCAAAGCCTCCGTTTCACTCGACAGGTGGCCCGCGACGAAGTCAAGCGCGGCCGGCCTTGCGGGCTCGCCTGTGCACATCATTCGGGGCGTCGGCACCTCGAAACGGATGCCGCGGCGGCCTCGCGAAGCGCTGTGTGGCCGGCAAAGCGAATAGACTGTCGTTATGGCTTGGCATTCGGCGCGGGATCGACTAGATGAGCCCCGCGCCTGTTGCTTTGACGGCTCAGGTGCCGGGGAGAGGTGTCCGCTGGTTGGCGGCACCCATAGCGCGGAAATCGCTACTCCTCCCTGAAGGGACTGCATTGTCCCCAACCCGCGCGGCGAAACCGGCCGTCGCGAAAAATGCAAGGACGGAGAGGTGGCCGAGTGGTTGAAGGCGCACGCCTGGAAAGTGTGTTTACGGGAGACCGTAACGCGGGTTCGAATCCCGCTCTCTCCGCCAGCTTGCTAAATCGCCACTAACGTAGTGAAAAATGGACGCTTTCAAGAGAGCGTTCTCGCTGCGGTGCCCCACAACGGTGCCCCAATAGTCGAGCCTGCGCCCAGAAGAGTTAGCTATCGTTCCGACTCAAGGTTATGGGTGGGAATCAGATGTCGGCGCTCTCCAAGCGAGGGGCAGGCAACCTCTTCGGCACGAACACCGGGAACCTTTTTTGTGAGATTTCTGGCCCCAAGCCCGATTTTTAGGTTCGCTTGCGCGTGATGGACCAGGTATTCGGCCTGACGGTTTATGATGGCAAGGGTACGGGGGGAAAGCTTGCAGAAGCCCCTGCGAGATGGGGCTCAAATAGGCGACCCCCAAATTAAGACCGGGGTCCGGCTTTTTGTGGCTGCATGTTCACTTGCTGTTCCACAGCGCTATCGCTTCGCAAAGCTGATCCAATCGCGCCGTCAAATCTAAGTGCCCACTCATGTCTCCGGCTTCGAGTTGTGCGACTGCGCTGTGTGCAATGGCGATCTTGTCGCCTCCAAAAGACTTTAGCTCGGGCAGCGCGACGATATCGTCGTAGGAATCCGCTTTCACCGCCTCTCCCGCCAATTTGTCGAGGACTTTCGGCGGAATGTAGTTTTCAACCTCCCGGCCCTCAGTGATCCAGACGTACCCTCCCAAAGCCTCAAACTCCTGCTTCAGGCGAAGCTTCGTGTGGTTGAGGTGCATGCGAGGTTTTCGAGCCTTCTTGCCTTCTGAAGCTGGCTTACCGCGGTGGCGGTCACTGTCAATCAACAGCGCTGCATTTCGGTTCAAAGCGAGAAGGGAGATAAGTTTGTCGCCCTCACCTGGGGCTAGACCGTGCAGATGCGAAAGGAGCTTGCCTCCATAAAACATGACCGAGTAATGAACGCCTTCCTTAAGACGATCACCGGTATTTAGAGCGATCCATTTATTGATGTAAATTCTATCAGATGGCCCTTCTACCCAGACTACCCCGTTAGCCTGCAGTATGTCGGAGGCGCGAATATCCAAATCATCCAATATTTCTCGTCCGTTTCCATATCCAATTGCAACTCTAGCGGACGCAGATACCCCATCATGCTTTATGTGAATTATTTGGGTGTCACTACGCTTCGTAGACCAGTCAATGCCTATCGGTGAATGAGTGGAAATTATCAACGAAAATTTTCTCTCCTCTCGCTGCCTTGCAAGGAAATTCAGGAGTCTGCGCAGCAGGGCAGGGTGAAGGTTATTTTCTGGTTCCTCTAAAGATAATAATACCTTCGACCAATCAACATTGTCGATTTTTGGAAGTAGACGCAGCGTCGCTAGGATAATGAAGATCGACTTCAGGCTGCTTCCCGATTGAGATAGCCTTATGTCTCCTTTCGAATCCTCCCTCAGAAAAATCTCCCACACCCCACCTTTATTTTCACGACAGGTGATAGCTGTAAATAAACAGTCTCCAAGATATATTTCATTCAACTCACGGAGGAGCTCAATCTCAACCTCGTTCCGAGGAAGGTCGTCGCTGTTTATGAAAGCTCTAACAAGGTTAGTCAAACCGACACCGTTGGGAGATATCGTCCTTTCCCCTGCTCTCGGTTCAGGTCTAACATCGCGCTCGGCAGCAACTTGTACTAATCGAATGTTTTCGAAGGGAAAACCCAATGTCTGTGCTAAATTCTGGCGGAAATTGCTTGGAACCGCTATCAAGTCTCGGTCGGTACGCGGTATTTCCGCGAAGTCTGCTTTCCAGTCTGGCCCGTACCAAATCACCCCCCGCTTGGACAGCAGGCGCTTTCCGTAGTGCCAATGATTTCCAGGTAGGGAACCTCCACTGGTAGATTCCTGAAAAATACGCCTTAGAGCCGGTTCTGTAACTTCCCGCTCAATAAGGACGGAGAAGGGTCTTCCGGAGACGTCGTGATCAGCGCCGACGTACTTTTCACCTCTGGAGATGCACACATTAATAGCGTCAACGAGAGATGACTTGCCGCTGTTATTTCTGCCGATGATTACGTTTATCGGGCGGAAGCTAATTGGATCGAACGCCTCACGACCGAAACTTTTGAAATTCCTAATGGAGAACGCAATACCATCTAATGGGTGTTCCAACTCACCGCCCCCAAGCGTTTTCGGTATCCTAAGGGCGTCATCGGTGTCCGACAATCTATTTGGTCGGCAACTTCACGGCCTGCACAAGGGTCCTCTTCGCCTTCTCCGGGGCCTGGCTAGGACCTTCTCAGCTGCGGCAATTGCACCCTTGAGGCGGCACACGATAGGCCACTTGCGGGCGTCTGCGTCCTTTAGGTCGGCAGCGTGGAGAGGGTAGGTGAGCTTGCCTCGCCCGATTAGATCACGAACCTTCGCTGGAACCCTAACGCGGACCCGCCACCGCTGTCCGTGCCATTCGGAGGAGAGTGTCCCGCTCTCTCCGCCAGCTTCCCTTTTCAGCAGGCGCTTCTGGGTGCAGCCTAGCATACTAGCATCTCGACTATCGAACCTTGATCCGTCTTCTCGCCGGTCCGACGGAGCAGCAGCCATGGCCGGTGGATCAGGATGCAAGATTTCCGGCGCACTCACGCGTGCGTTCCGCAAACGGTCCTGTTTGCTCCGGAACCTCCTAGCTCGCGATGCGTTACCCGGCGTCTCATCATAGATCCCCGCCAGGATTTTCTCCGAGAACCGCGTCCAATCAGGAGCCCGCTTCATGCATGACAAGCTGTTTCATTCGCCCGTCGCACTGACCGTCGGTCTCGGCTTCAAGCGCGAAATCGCCTCGCTGGCCGAAATGCACGATTTCCTGACCAACTGGACGACCTCCCGACGTGGTCCGCTTTATCGCAATGCCGTCGAGGCGTGCGGCCTGGCCCTGGAAGGCTGCATCACGAGGGACCAGGCGCGCCATGCGCTTGTTGAATTCGCGGAAGCCACCGGTATTCTCTGGCCCGAGATCGAGCCCGTCATCGTGGCGCGGGCCGTCGCACGCGGCCATGGCGGCTACGCCGCCTGATCGTTCGAGCTGTCATTGCGATGGCCAGTTCGTACGGCCGTCCCCTGAAAGCCCGGCTTGGCCCTCCGAGCCGGGCTTTCCATTCCATCTTGCGGAGGGGCCGCGGTCAATCGCACCAGCTTGACGAGATGACGAGCGATGCTTCGAAGACATGGCGCCCGCTCTCGTCGCGCACCTTCACGGTGATGGCCGTTCGGTCGTTTTCGATCATCTCGTCGCGAATGATGTCGGGCAGGATGAGGATTGCCTCGCGCCGCAGACGCTCGCGCGTGTCGAACACCTGACCATGGTCGTCCACCGTCAGGCCATCGCCATTGTAAAGGTCGAGAAAGTATCTGGGCATGATGCGGCCGGATCTCGAGCTGATGAATTTCCCAAAAGAGACTTGATCGACAATTCGCGGGCTAAGCCATTGTTCCATCAGAGATGATCTTCGCCGGCGAATAAGCGCCTTCTAACAAATGTTAATGCCCGCCAGCGCCCGACGACCTAGTGCTTCGGCAGCCGCCCCTTGCTTCGACAGAACAGTTGGCGATCGGCTCTGAGCCCTTTCGCTGGAGATAGCGGTGCTGGAATCCCTGTATCTGAATCTCGCCCAGCACGACGCGCTTTCCGATGCCGAAAAGGCGCTGCTGGCGGAAGCCATGACTTTCGAGCGGCATTTCGCGGTCGGCCAGGATATCGTCGCCTCGGGCGCGCGGCCGACCCATTCGACTCTGATTCTCGACGGATTGGCGGCGCGCTACAAGGTGCTCGAGAATGGCGGCCGGCAGTTCACCTCGCTGCAGGTACCTGGCGATTTCGTCGATCTCCACGCGTTCCTCCTGAAGACGATGGATCACGGCATCGTTGCCATGTCGCCCTGCCATGTCATGTTCGCCGATCACAGCCGGCTTCGTGCCATCACCGAGGAAGCGCCGCATCTGACGCGGCTGCTGTGGCTGGATACGCTGGTCGACGGCGCCATCCATCGCGAGTGGATCGTGGCGATGGGCCGCCGCTCCAAGACCTCACACCTGGCCCATCTCCTCTGTGAGCTTTTCGTACGGCTGCAGGTGGTGCAGCGCACCAACGGCATGAGCTTTCACCTGCCGCTCTCACAGGCCGAGCTGGCCGATGTGCTCGGTCTTTCCGTCGTACACATGAACCGCGTCATCGGCGCCTTGCGCAAAGTCGGCGTCGTCAATTGGGCAAATCACACGGTGACAATCCTGGATTGGCACAGGCTCCAGGAAATCGCCGAGTTCGATCCGACCTATCTCAGCCTGACGCGGGAGCCGCGGTAGAGCGTTCCCAGCAAGGCCGCAAAGCGCGGCGGCATATCCTTCCCGGCAATCCGCGTCGACAAGCTGCTCTTCGACGGCGAGCCGCGCCGGAAACCTTTATAGAATTCCTATTTCTTTCCCATCCGCCCCGTCTCGAACCTTTATGGCGATCGGGTCCATATTCACGTCGAGCAAAAGCCGTCGGACGCCGCCCAGTGCGGCGCGCTGTCTCACAGTATTGCCGACCTGTCTTTGGCGGGCGAACAGTAGAAACTGGAAGCAACGAAAAGCACAATGGACATTATTGTTCTTGGGATCGGGGTTTTGTTCTTCGGCCTGTCCATCGTCTACGTCAAAGCTTGCGACAGAATTTAAGCTGAAGGATCGAACCTATGCTTGTCGATTACATCCTCGGCGGTGGCGTGACCTTGTTCCTGCTCGCCTACCTCACCTACGCGCTCATTCGTCCAGAACGCTTCTGAAGGCACGGAAAGCCACAGCCATGACACTGAACGGATGGATACAGATCCTCCTCTATTGCGGGATCCTCGTTTTGCTGGTGAAGCCGCTTGGCTTCTACATGCACCGCGTCTTCAATGGCGATCGCACGCCGCTTTCACCGGTCCTCGGCCCGCTCGAGCGCGGGCTCTACCGCATTTGCGGAACCAGCGAGCGCGAGGAGCAGCACTGGACCACCTATGCGGTGGCTCTCCTGATGTTCAACCTGGCGGGCTTCCTGGTGCTCTATGTCCTGCAACGCCTGCAAGGCAGTCTGCCCTACAATCCGGCCGGCATGAGCGCGGTCGACCCAGCGCTCGCCTTCAACACCGCCGTAAGCTTCACGACCAACACCAACTGGCAGAACTACGGCGGCGAAAGCACGATGTCCTACCTCGTGCAGATGGCCGGGCTGACGGTCCAGAATTTCGTTTCGGCCGCCACCGGCATCGCCATTGCAATCGCGCTGATCCGCGGCTTCGCCCGCGCTTCCGGAAGATCGATCGGCAATTTCTGGGTCGATATGACGCGCGCCACGCTCTATGTGCTCTTGCCGCTCTGCGTCGTGCTCACCCTGGTCTATGTCTGGCTCGGCATGCCGCAGACGCTGGGGCCTTACGTCGACGCCACGACGCTTGAGGGCGCCAGGCAGACCATCGCGCTGGGGCCGGTCGCCTCGCAGGTCGCCATCAAGATGCTCGGCACCAATGGCGGCGGTTTCTTCAATGCCAACGCGGCACATCCATTCGAGAATCCCGACGCCGTCTCCAACCTGATCCAGATGCTGTCGATCTTCGTCGTCGGCGCCGCATTGACCAACGTCTTCGGCCGCATGGTCGGCAATCAGCGCCAGGGCTGGGCGATCCTCGCCTCAATGGGCGTGCTGTTCATCGTTGGCGTCGCCGTCTGCTACTGGGCGGAAGCCGCGGGCAATCCGCTGGTGCATGCGCTGGGCATCGACGGCGGCAATATGGAAGGGAAAGAGACCCGCTTCGGCATCGCGCTCTCGGCTTTGTTCGCCGTCATCACCACGGCCGCTTCCTGCGGCGCGGTCAACGCCATGCACGATAGCTTCACCGCGCTCGGTGGCATGATCCCGCTCATCAACATGCAACTCGGCGAGGTCGTCGTCGGCGGCGTCGGCGCCGGCTTCTACGGCATGCTGATGTTCATCCTGATCTCAGTCTTCGTCGCCGGCCTGATGGTCGGCCGCACGCCGGAATATCTCGGCAAGAAGATCGAGGCGAAGGAGGTCAAGATGGCCATGCTGGCCATCCTGTGCCTGCCACTGGCGATGCTGATCTTCACGGCGATCGCGGTGGTGCTGCCGAGCGCGGTGGCGTCGATCGCCAATGGTGGGCCGCACGGCTTCTCCGAGATCCTCTACGCCTACACCTCGGCGGCGGCCAACAACGGTTCGGCCTTCGGCGGCCTCAGCGGCAACACGCCCTGGTACAACATCACGCTCGGCATCGGCATGCTGATGGGCCGCTTCCTGGTCATCATCCCGGCGCTCGCCATCGCCGGCGCGCTGGCGGCGAAGAAGACCGTCCCCGGCTCGGCCGGCACCTTCCCGACCGACGGTCCGCTGTTCGTCGGGCTGCTGGTCGGCGTCATCGTCATCGTCGGCGGCCTGACCTTCTTCCCGGCGCTCGCCGTCGGACCTGTCGTCGAGCACCTGGCGATGATCCATGGACAGACATTCTGAGGCAGACATGTCCTGGTTCAGCAACAAGCGCCGCAATATCAGGCATCGGGCCGATCCGGGGAAGGAGGGGCTGCCGCCTCCCTTCCCGACCATGTCGACGTTTCTTGGGCTTGCCGCCGCCATGATCGCGCTTTGGCTGCTGGCCTACGGGCTTCCTCATCTTTTTTCGGCATCCGACCAGTCGCCGCCGCACACCAACACTGAAGCCGGAGCTTCAAAATGAGTCAGTCAAAGTCAGCCAGCATCATGGATGGCGGCATCCTGTGGCCCGCCATCGGCGGCGCCGTCCGCAAACTCGATCCGCGCACGCTGGCCCGCAACCCGGTGATGTTCGTCGTCGCCGTCGTCTCGGCGCTGACATCGGTGCTGTTCGTCAAGGACCTCGTCACCGGCGGCGGTGATTTGCTGTTCACGCTGCAGATCATCATCTGGCTGTGGTTCACGGTGCTGTTCGCCAATTTCGCCGAAGCCGTCGCCGAAGGGCGCGGCAAGGCGCAGGCGGATTCGCTGCGCAAGGCTCGCACCGAAACCCAGGCTAAGCTTTTGACCGGCGTGGACCGCACCAGGTTCAAGCTGGTACCCGGCACCAGCCTGAAGGTCGGCGATATCGTTCTCGTCGAAGCCGGCGACATCATCCCGTCCGATGGCGAGGTGGTGGAAGGCGTCGCCTCGGTCAACGAGGCGGCGATAACGGGCGAATCCGCGCCGGTGATCCGCGAATCCGGCGGCGACCGATCGGCCGTCACCGGCGGCACGCAGGTGCTGTCGGACTGGATCCGCGTGCGCATCACCGCCGCCGCCGGCCACACGTTCCTCGACCGCATGATCTCGCTGGTCGAAGGCGCCGAGCGCCAGAAGACGCCCAACGAGATCGCGCTCAACATCCTGCTCGTCGGCATGACGCTGATCTTCGTGCTGGCTACAGCGACCATCCCGAGCTTTGCCCACTACTCGGGTGGCTATATTTCGGTGACCGTGCTCGTCGCGCTGTTCGTGACGCTTATCCCGACCACGATCGGCGCGCTGCTGTCGGCCATCGGCATTGCCGGCATGGACCGGCTGGTGCGCTTCAATGTGCTGGCCATGTCGGGTCGCGCCGTCGAAGCCGCCGGCGACGTCGACACGCTGCTCCTCGACAAGACCGGCACCATCACGCTCGGCAATCGCCAGGCGACGGAATTCCGCCCGGTCAAGGGCGTCAGCGAGCAGGAACTGGCGGACGCGGCACAGCTTGCCTCGCTCGCCGACGAGACGCCTGAAGGCCGCTCGATCGTGGTGCTGGCCAAGGAGAAATATGCCATCCGTGCCCGCGACATGGCGACATTGCATGCTGCTTTCGTGCCCTTCACCGCCCAGACCCGCATGAGCGGCGTCGACATCGACGGTTCGTCGGTACGCAAGGGCGCGGTGGATTCCGTGCTCGCCCATGTCAGCCAGGCGACATCGGCCAGCCGCGCGACGCGCCCGAACAGCGACACGATCAGGGATTTACAGGCGATCGCCGACGAGGTTGCGAAATCCGGCGGCACGCCGCTGGCGGTCGAGCGGGACGGGCGCCTGCTGGGTATCGTGCACCTCAAGGACATCGTCAAAGGCGGCATCCGCGAGCGTTTCGCCGAGCTGCGCAAGATGGGCATTCGCACGGTCATGATCACCGGCGACAACCCGATGACGGCAGCCGCCATCGCGGCCGAAGCCGGCGTCGACGACTTCCTTGCCCAGGCGACACCGGAGGACAAGCTGAAGCTGATCCGCGACGAGCAGGCCAAGGGCAAACTGGTCGCCATGTGCGGCGACGGCACCAACGATGCGCCAGCCCTTGCGCAAGCCGATGTCGGCGTCGCCATGAACACCGGCACGGTCGCTGCTCGCGAGGCCGGCAATATGGTCGACCTCGACAGCGATCCGACCAAGCTCATCGAGATCGTCGAAATCGGCAAGGCGCTGTTGATGACGCGCGGCTCGCTGACTACCTTCTCGATCGCCAATGACGTGGCCAAGTATTTCGCCATCATCCCGGCCATGTTCGCCGTCTTCTACGTCGCGCCCGGCCAGACCACAGGTCCGCTGCAAGCGCTCAACATCATGCATCTGGCGACACCGCAGAGCGCCATCCTGTCGGCCATCATCTTCAACGCGCTGATCATCATCGCGCTGATCCCGCTGTCGCTGCGCGGTGTGAAGTACCGGGCGATCGGCGCGGGTGCGCTGCTCAGCCGCAACCTTCTCGTCTACGGTCTCGGCGGCATCGTCGTGCCGTTCGTCGGCATCAAGACAATCGACATGGCCGTCACCGCCCTTGGCCTTGCATAAGGATCATTCCGATGCTCAAGCAGATCAGACCCGCGATCATCATGATCGTTTTCTTCACCGTGCTGACCGGGCTCGTCTATCCCATCGGCATGACCGGCATCGCCCAGGCGCTGTTCCCGCGCCAGGCCAATGGCAGCCTGATCGAGAGGGGCGGCAAGGTGATCGGCTCCGAACTGATCGGCCAGGCTTTCGCCAGCGACACGTATTTCCACGGACGGCCGTCGGCTGCCGGCAACGGCTACGATGCCAGCGCCTCCGGCGGCTCCAACCTCGGTCCGACCAACCCGAAGCTGATCGAGCGCATCAAGGGCGACGCGGAAAAGCTGATGGCTGAGAACCCGGACCAGCCGGTGCCGATTGACCTGGTGACGACGTCCGGCAGCGGCCTTGATCCGCAGATCAGTCCCGAGGCCGCTTATTTCCAGGTTCCGCGCGTGGCCAAGGCAAGGCGCATCGACGAGGCCAAGGTCAAGGCGCTCGTCGACGGCCAGGTCGAGGACCGGGAATTGGGCGTGCTCGGCGAGCCGGCGGTTAATGTGCTGGCCCTCAACCTGGCGCTGGATGCCGCGAAGTAGGTGATGTCCGGCGCCGGGGATCGACACGGTCCCCGGCGCCATTCATGATCGGACCCGATGCCGGACGACAGAAGCTACGTCGAAAACAGACCATCTCCCGACGCGCTGCTAGAGCATGCCGTGCGGGAAGGGCGCGGCCGTCTGCGCATATTCCTGGGCGCGGCACCTGGTGTCGGCAAGACTTACGAGATGCTGATGTCGGGTCGTGCCAGGGTGGCCGACGGTGCCGACGTGGTGATCGGCGTGGTCGAGACGCATGGCCGCAAGGAAACACAGGCCCTGGTCGAGGGGTATGAAGTCATTGCCCGCCGCAGGGTCGACTACAAGGGGCGCGTCCTCGACGAGATGGATATCGATGCCATCCTTGCCCGGCGTCCGGCGCTGGTCCTGGTCGACGAACTCGCCCACACCAACGCGCCCGGCAGCCGCCACCCCAAGCGCTATCTCGATGTCCAGGAAATCCTGGCGCGGGGCATAGACGTCTATACGACGCTGAACATCCAACATGTCGAAAGCCTGAACGACGTCGTCGCCCAGATTACCCGGGTCAGGGTGCGCGAGACGGTTCCAGACTCCATCATCGACCAGGCGGATGATGTCGAGATCATCGATCTGACGCCCGACGACCTGATCAAGCGGCTGGAGGAGGGCAAGGTCTATTTCCCCAACACCGCGCAGCGCGCCGTCGAGAACTATTTTTCGCCCGGCAATTTGACGGCGTTGCGGGAACTGGCGCTGCGCCGAACCGCCCAGCGCGTCGACGAGCAACTGCTCAACCACATGCAGTCCCACGCCATCCAGGGTCCGTGGGCGGCGGGGGAGCGGGTTCTTGTCTGCGTCGATGCCCGTCCGGGCGGGGCAGCCCGCATTCGCTACGCACGCAGGCTGGCTGACAGGCTTCGTGCGCCATGGACGGCGCTTCATGTCGACACGCCCCGCTCCGCCGGCATGTCCGAGGATGACAAGGACAGGCTCGCCACACTGCTGCGCCTTGCCGAGCAGCTCGGTGCCGAGGTGACGACCATCCCGGGCCAGAGCGTCGCGCAGGACATCGTTCGCCATGCGACGGCCAACAATTTCACCCACATCGTGGTCGGCAGGCCGACCCGGTCGCGCTGGCGCGAACTGATCGAAGGGTCGCTCACCTATGATCTGATCCGCAATGCCGGCGACATCAGCGTCCATGTCATCTCCGGAACGGAGCGGGACACCGAAACGTCTTCCAGGAGAGTGAACGCGGCAGCCGAGGAAAGGCATTTCCAGGCCAAGCCGTATTTGCTCGCCACGGCTTACGTTGCCGGATCATTGGCCGTCAGCACCGTTCTCGACCAGTTCCTCGACGTTCGCAATCTGGCGATCGTCTTCCTGCTCTCCGTGCTGACGTCGGCGGTGGCTGGTGGTCTCTGGCCGGCGCTTTACGCCTGTTTCCTCAGTGTCCTTGCCTTCAACTATTTTTTCCTCGAGCCACGCTACACGCTGACGATCCGCGATCCCGAGAGCATCGTCGCGATTGCCGTCTTCGTCGCCGTTGCCGTCATCGCCAGCAACCTGACGGCGCGCGTGCAGCGTCAGGCCGCCGCCGCCCGCTCGCGGGCGCGGGCAACCGAGGACATCTATCTGTTCTCCAAGAAGCTCGCAGGCGCCGGCACGCTCGACGACGTGCTCTGGGCCACCGCCTTCCAGATCGCCTCGATGCTGAAGCTGCGCGTGGTGCTGCTGCTGCCGGAAGAGGGCACGATCACCGTCAAGGCAGGCTATCCGCCCGACGACACGCTGGCCGAGGCCGACATTGCCGCCGCACGCTGGGCCTGGGAGCACAACCGTGCCGCCGGACGCGGCGCCGACACGCTTCCTGGCGCCAAGCGCCTCTATCTTCCCTTGCGCACGGGACGCACCGCAATCGGCGTCGTCGGCCTCGACAATGACAAGCAGGGCCCGCTTCTGACGCCCGAGCAGCAGCGGCTGCTCGACGCGCTGGCCGATCAGGCGGCGGTGGCGATCGAACGCATCCAGCTCGTTGCCGATGTCGACCGCGCCAAGCTCGCGGCCGAAGCCGACCGGCTGCGCTCGGCGCTGCTGACCTCGATTTCGCATGACCTGAAAACGCCGCTCGCCGCCATCATGGGCGCGGCCGGCACGCTCAAGGAATTCGCGCCCGACCTCCCTGAGCAGGACAGGGCCGAGCTCCTGTCGACCGTGATCGACGAATCGGAGCGGCTGAACCGCTTCATCGCCAACCTGCTCGACATGACCAAGATCGAATCCGGGGCGATGGAGCCGAACTACGCCCTCCATTATGTTGGTGATATCGTCGGCACGGCGCTCGACCGTGCCCGCAAGATCACCAGCGAGCACAAGATCGAGGTCGATATTCCGCCCAACTTGCCGATGCTGCGGCTCGATCCCGTGCTGTTCGAACAGGTCCTGTTCAACCTTCTCGACAATGCCTCGAAATATTCGCCGCCCGGCTCGACGATCCGCGTCCAGGCCTGGGCGGACAATGGCTCCATCATCGTGCGGATCATGGACGAGGGACCGGGCATTCCGGCGCAGGACCTGGAACGTGTCTTCGATACCTTCTACCGGGTGCGCAAGGGCGATCAGGTGCGCGCCGGCACCGGGCTCGGCCTGTCGATCTGCCGTGGCTTCGTCGAGGCGATGGGCGGCACGATCGCGGCCGCCAACCGGACCGACCGCCCCGGTGGCGCCTTCACCGTCACGATGCCGGTGCCGGCGCAAGCGCGCGATATCGGCAACCGCGGCGACGAGCCCGGCATGGATCAGCCTCGATGACCAATTCGAATGTCAGGATACTGGTCGTCGACGACGAGCCGCCGATCCGCAAGCTGCTGCGGGTCGGCCTTGGCAGCCAGGGTTACGCGGTCAGCGAGGCGCCGAACGCCAAGCTGGCGATCGAGCTGATGGAACAGGAGAAGCCGGACCTGGTGCTGCTCGATCTCGGCCTGCCCGGCATGGGGGGCCATGACCTCCTGCGCAAATGGCGTGAGGAGGGCGTCGACGTTCCCGTTGTCATCCTCTCCAGCCGCACCGACGAGGCCGGCATCGTCAGCGCGCTCGAACTCGGCGCCGACGACTATGTCACCAAGCCGTTCGGCATGAACGAACTGGTGGCACGCATCCGGGTGGCGCTGCGCCACAAGTTCCAGCAACAGGGTGAGAAGCCGATATTCCAGAGCGGTGACCTCAGCGTCGATCTGGTCAAGCGCGTCGTCAAGGTCGAGGACAGGGAGGTAAAGCTCTCGCCGAAAGAGTACGACATACTGCGCATCCTGGTGCAGCATGCCGGCAAGGTGCTGACCCACCACTTCATCCTGAAGCAGATCTGGGACGATTCGACAGACGTGCAGTACCTCAGGGTCTATGTCCGCCAGCTCAGGCAGAAGATCGAAAAAACCCCCGACCAGCCGCGCTACATCACCACCGAGACCGGTGTCGGCTATCGCCTGCGTGTCGAGTGAAATAGCCTGTCCGATAAACCTGCGTCAGCCGATGGCCTCCAGAGGCCGATTTGCCGCCGCCGATATCCGCAAGGCGGCGAGACAGCCCAGAATGCCGAGTGGCACGAAGGCAAGGAACAGCCAGCTCGCGACATTGGCCGCCGCGTCGTGATTCAGGCCTTGCGAAAAGCCGCTGGTATTGGCGACGATGCCGGCAATAGCGGCGCCCACGGCATAGCCGATGCGCTGCATGGTCGGCACCGCCGCCGAGGCGATGGTCTGCTCGTCGTCCGGTGCGGAGGCGACGATGACGCGGGTCAGGAACGGCCAGGCAATGCCGAAGCCGCCGCCCTGCAGCAGGGCGCAGACCAGGATCAGCGGGATCGAGCCCAGCGGTATCGTGTAGGCGAAGCCGGCGATGCCCGCCGCGATCATCAGCGCGCCGCAGACGATGATCAGCCTTTCGCGTCGCGGCGGCGCGTTGGCGACGAGGATCGACAGGATCGACCAGGCGATCGATTCGGCGGCGATGATGTAGCCGGTGGTCAGCAGCGGAATGTCGTGCAGGCTGGTCAAGAGCAGCGGCCCGTAGACGCCGAAGGAGCAGGTCGCGATGGAAAAGGCGGCGACCATCGTCATGCCGGCGCCGACCGGCGTGCGCCAGGAGAACAGCCGCGCCGGGAACAGCCTGGAGCGCGGCTTCAGCGCGTCGACGTAGAAAAACAGCGCGAGGCCCGTCAGGCCCAACAAGATCAGCAGCGAGGAACGCAACAGGGCGATGTCGACGCCGGCCGAGGCGATCAGCAGCACGGCGACGGCAAGACAACCAAGCGCCACGAAAGGGAAGGGCGGCGCCTTGCCGGCACTCGTGCTGGGTTTCTTCGCCTCCGGCGTGTTGAGTACGAGGAAGCTTGCCAGCGCCATGGCGGTGCCACCGAGTGTGAAGACGCCGAAGGCCCAGCGCCAGGACAGCAATTCGGTCATAACAGCGCCGAGCAACGGTCCGCTGAACGCCGCGACGCCCCAGATAGCCGACATGATACCGAAAAGCTGCGGCCAGATGGCACGCGAAAACAGCCGCTCGACCGAGACGAAGGCCAGCGATACCAGCGCGCCGCCGCCGAGGCCCTCGATCAAGCGGCCGGCAAGGAACAATTGCATCGACGGCGAGGTGGCGCAGATCAGCGCGCCGGCGGCATAAAGCAGGGCCGCGACCACCATGTTGGTGCGCAGCGGAACATAACTCACCAGGCGTCCGGCGGCGGCACCGGCGACGATGGCGCCGAGTTCGTAGATCGCCAGGGACCAGCCGACGAGCTGTACGCCGGCCAGTTCGCTGACCATGGCCGGCATGACCGTCGCCACCATCGTCTCATTGGTGGCGTGCAGCAGGATGCCGAGGCTGATGAAGCAGAAGCGGGCGAGGTCGCCGCTTGCCCACAATGCGCGCCAGTCGACCTTGTTGCTGGTGATTTCAGTCATGTTCACCCCTGCCTTTGCCTATCTCGCTTGTAGCGCATGGTGCCAGAGGCCAGTGCGGGCTTCCGGCAGGACCATAAGGATCGACAGCGCCGTATCCAGGCGCTGTCTACCCAAGGGCAGGCTTCTAAAACCTCAAGCATGGTTGAGTTCAAGCGGCTTTTTTGCAGACGTCGCGAAGCCTCTCAATTTCGTCATCCTCGGGTCTGCGCCGCGTCGCTACGCTCCTAGCTCCGCCCGTGGATGACGAATCGCTGCGGAAGCCGCCCTCATGGCCCAGTCAATTCTCGGTGCTGCGCAACTGGAATTGGCTGACGCCGATGGCGAGATTGATGCCGGTCTGCGTCTGCAGGCTGAGCGGCTGCAGGGTAAAGGCCTGCGAGGAGCCGCCGACCAGGAGATTGGCGCCGGCGCCGACGGCGGCGGTCACTTCGGCGCTGGCGCCGATATAGTCGCCGGCCAATGCACCCGGCGCGTAGATGTTCTTCAGCGGCGTCAGCACCAGCCAGCGCATCACCGCCTGCTTGGTCGTGCCGATGTCGAGGCCGTATTTGTTGACGGCCCCGAAATAGGCTTCCGGCGCGAAGCTCTTGTCGGCCGGGGTGAAGGTGCAGCTCAAATCCTTGCTCGAGCCGAAGATGAAGCCGGTGCCGCCCGATATGGCGCATTCAAGCGCACCGAGTTCGATGCCTTGGTCCTGCGCTCGTGCGGCGCCCGCAAGCATGATCGTGGTCGCGGCAGCGGCGATGGCTGTCCTGAACATGGCGGTCCCTCAAAATCAAACGGCGCGGAACCATACTATCTGGTTCCGCGCCGCAGGGTGAGGGGTCGTGGAGCGCGTGGCTCCGTGCAATCACTTGAGCGAGTGGATCAGCTCCAGCGAGGTGACGGCGACCGCCAGGTTGACGCCGGTCTGCGCCTGGACGCTGAGCGGCTCCAGCATGAAGGCGCTGTCGAAGCCGCCGACCAGCAGGTTGGCGCCGCCGCCGGTGACGACGCTCGCCTCGGCGTTGACGCCGTAGTAGCTGCCGGCAAGGTCGCCCGCGTCACGGTCGCGGGTCGCGGCAAACACCGCCCAGACCAACTGGCCCTGGTGCGTCTTGCCGAGATCGACGCCGAGCTTCGAGATGACGCCGGTGTAAATTTCAGACGGCCCGTGATGATAGGGCCGGAACACACAGGACACGCCCTTGTTGGAGGTCACGAGATAGCCGGTGCCGCCATCGATGGTGCAGTCGAGCGTGCCGAGCTGCAACCTGCCGGCGCTGGCCGGGGCGGCAGCGAACATAGTCGTTGCAACGGCGGCAGCGCAGACGAGTTTCTTGATCATGGGAGGGTCCTTTCGCAATCGGTCTTCAGTAACGTCTCGAGCGCCGCGACCGTTCCGCCGAAAACTTGGCGCGAACAAGGCGAGGGTTAACGGCTTGTCGCGGGGGTTAATACAGGGTTGCCGGATTGGCGGCGATCTTCAACGCCGCGTGTCCTTTCGGATACGCACGATGCAGTGCGCACCTTGCCGTGGGCCTGATGAGCCGACGTCAGCTGACGCGGGCGAGGCCGTCCTTGGCCGGCTGGTAGCTGGGGTTGAGGCGCACAGCCTCGCGATAGGCCTTCGCCGCCTTTGCCTTGTCGCCGCGCCGTTCGTAGATCAGCGCCTGGTTGGCCCAGGCCTCGGCGTTCTGGCCGTCGAGCTTGATGGCCATGTTGAAATCGGAGAAGGCGTTATCCTCGTCGCCGGTCGCCAGATAGGAGAGGCCACGGCCGTTGTAGGGTTCGGCGGCGTCGGGGGCCAGCGAGATGGCGGTCGAGAAATCCTCAATGGCGAATTTGTGCTGGCCCTGGCTCTGATAGATCAGGCCGCGATTGTGATAGGCGCGGGCGTCCGTCGTGTCGAGCTGGATCGCCTTCTGGAAGTCGTTGAACGCATCCTGGGTGCGGCCCGCCTTACGGTAGAGATTGCCGCGGCCGATATAGGCGGCGTCATAATTGCCGTTGATCTGGATCGAGCGATTGTAGTCGGCAAGGGCTGCTTCCTGGTTGCCGAGGAAACGCTGGATGAGGGCCCGGTTCGAATAGGCCTGGTAGAAATTCGGATTGAGCTGGATGGCCTGGTTGAAATCCTTGAGCGCCGCCTGGTACTGGCCGCCGCGGCCATAGGCCGAGCCGCGGACATTATAGCCTTCCGGATCCTGGGGATTGCGCTGGATGACCGCCGACAGCGAGGAGATATTCTCGCTCGACCCTTGCGCCTTGTCGATGTTGTTGAATTCACCGGCCGGCCCCGATGTCTGGCAGCCGGCAAGCATCAGTCCGGAAAGCAGGGCCGCTGTCAGGGCGAAACCACGCAATGCGGTCCCGCGCTCCACGCTTGTTGCGTTCATGTCTGCCCTGTCCTCACTTGCGCCGTCGTTCAGGTCCGGTTCCCCCCTCCGGGCCGGTCACATCAAAATAAAAGGGTGGCGGCGATTCCGCATCGCGCCACCCTGGTATCCTTCGAAAAGGACGAAATATTGGCGATAATCAGCGCGGCGGACGCGCTGCACCGGCGGCACCGCCAGCAGCGACCGGACGTGGGGTCATTGGCAGCAGGCCTTCGCGCTGTGCGCGCTTGCGGGCCAGCTTGCGGGCGCGGCGAACGGCTTCGGCCTTTTCACGGGCGCGCTTCTCGGAAGGCTTCTCGTAGTGGCCGCGCATCTTCATTTCGCGGAAAATGCCTTCGCGCTGCATCTTCTTCTTGAGCGCGCGAAGCGCCTGATCAACGTTATTGTCGCGGACGAGTACCTGCACGGGCAATCCTGTCTTTCGGGTTTGATATCAACAGGCAAGCAGCCATAGCCGCAAGCCTCCGCGGCGCTCGACACCACGAATTGTGGCGGCTGATAGCAGAATCAAGCCTCGCTGTCCACAGTCGAAATGAGAGACGACAGCCAAATTGCCACGTCGCCTGGAGATAGTGTGCCCGTTACACCGTCGCCAAGTGCAGCCGCTCGAAATCCTCGAAGAACTCACCGTAGTCGCAGGTGATCTCCTCGCCGATGGCGATATCCCGGGTCGCGGTCGCACCGCCATATTGCGAAAAGTCGGTGTTCGGTGTCGCCGAATGGTTCATGAAGCGGCCATTGTCGACCTCGTAGACGATGAAACCGGGCTTGTCCGGGCTCGGATAGGCATAGCGGTCGAGCAATTCCTTCAGGGGCTGGGGTGCGGCCTCATATTTGTCCATCGGAATCAGCCGGTCGAAATCCGGATCCAGGCGCCAGATCGAGGCGCCCTTCCGGATTGGTTCGGCGGCGAACATGCCGACGCCTTCGATTGCGCTCTGGGCGACATAGGTTCGGACCAGCATCATGGTTTCACAACCCGTCTTGGCAAGAAGACCCGTTTCGACAGGAAACGGAATCGCCAAATCGCGCCGAAAAAGCAAGAGCGGCGGCCTGCGTCACAACGACGAACAGGCAGTTCTCCGTAAAAATCCTTCACGTCCGGTTGATCGACACACCGCCATCGGCAAACAACGCGGTACCCGTGGTGAAGCTCGAGGCGTCAGAGGCAAGGTAAAGCGCCGAGCGGGCGATCTCTTGCGGCTGGGCCATGCGTTTCAGGGCATGGAGGCCCTCGACGAAGGCGCGGGCCTCGGGTGTGGTCGTCGTCGCACCCGGTGTGTCGGTGCCACCCGGCAGCAGCGCGTTGACGCGCAGTCCCTTCGGTCCATATTCGGCGGCCAGCACCTGCGTCAAACCGATCAGGCCTGCCTTGGCGGCAGCGTAGGCGGCCATGCCGGGCATGCCGGCGGTGTAACCGACAAAGCTCGATGTGAAGATCAGCGAGCCGCCGCCGCGCTCCAGCATGGCCGGTATCTGATACTTCGCGCCGAGAAAGGCGCTGGTCAGATTGGTATCCATCGTCCCGTGCCATGTCTGTGCCGACATGTCGGGGACGGAGCCCATCAGTCCGACGGAGCCGGCATTGTTCAATGCGATGTCGAGGCCGCCGAAGCTGCCGACCGCCAGCTCGACGAGGGCTTTCGCATAGGTCTCGTCGGTGACATCTCCCGCGAGAGCGACGGCCGTGCCGCCGGCGTCCTCGATTTCGACTGCGAGTGCATCGAGCTCCGCTCGGCGGCGAGCGGAAATGACGAGCCTGGCGCCTTCCTCGGCGAACAGCTTTGCCGTGGCGCGGCCGATGCCGGAACTGGCACCGGTGACGATGGCGATCTTGTTGGCGAGTGCGAGCATGTTTGGCATCCTTGTCCTTCGCGCCAGCTTCGCCGGCGATCGGATGCTTGGTCGCAAATCGGCAGAACAGCAGCCACCCGAAAGCTGCAGAGATCCGCGCCACTACTGCCGCAGCAGCCATGCCAGACGATCCAGCGAGAACGCGTAGCTGATGACGATCAGCAAGGCCATGATGATGGCAGTAATGGTATGGCCCGCCAAATGGAAACCCGCGGCGCCGCCGAACAGGACGATGAATTCCAGCGCCAGCCTGATAGCGCCCGGTACAGGCACCGGTGCCCGGCCCGACCGGCTTGGATCGTTGAGGACCGCGAAGATACCCCATGCCGCGGCTGCGGCGAGCGGCAGGGCAATGGCGAGGACCCAACGCCACGCTTCGTCCGAAAGGCTCCAGCCTGCCGTGCCGAGGCCAAGCAAGGCGGCAAGCTCCAGCAGGAAGCGCAATGTGAGGTTCCACCGGGCGTTGCCCATCATCATTCTCCGAATCCCAGCGCCGAGAAGTGTGACTGAAGGCAATCATGGGGGCCAGGCCGGATAGCTCTTTTTCAGCGCGGCGCAAAACGGCAAGCGCCGTCGCAAACAGCGCAAGGGTGGCAGCGCAGTTTCGCTAGTGATACACCTCGCGCGCCGGGGCTTGATGATGAACGCCCGGCTGCCATTTGCGAGGCTGGAACGTGAAGAAATATTCGGTATTCGCCATCGCCCGCGAGGCCATGCGCGGCCACAAGGGCTGGGAGGAACAATGGTCCTCGCCGGAGCCGAAGAAGGAATACGACGTTATCATCGTCGGCGCCGGCGGCCATGGGCTGGCGACCGCCTATTACCTCGCGACCGTGCACGGCATCACCAATGTCGCGGTGCTGGAAAAGGGCTGGCTGGGCGGCGGCAATACCGGCCGCAACACCACCATCATCCGTTCCAACTATCTCTATGACGAGAGCGCCGGCATTTACGACCACGCGCTGAAGCTGTGGGACGGGCTCTCCCAGGAGCTCAACTACAACGTCATGTATTCGGCGCGCGGCGTCATGATGCTGGCGCATAATGTGCACGACATCCAGGTGCTGAAGCGCCATGTGCACGCCAACCGGCTCAACGGCATCGACAATGAATGGCTGACACCCGAGCAGGCGAAAGAATTCTGCCCGCCGCTCAACACGTCCAAGGACGCACGCTATCCGGTGGTCGGTGCGGCGCTGCAGCGTCGCGGCGGCACGGCGCGCCACGACGCGGTCGCCTGGGGTTATGCGCGCGGCGCCTCGGCGCGCGGCGTGCACATCATCCAGAACTGCGAGGTGACCGGCGTCAAGCGGGCCGCCAATGGCGCGGTGACGGGCGTCGACACGACGCGCGGCTTCATCGGCGCCAAGAAGGTTGGCGTCGTCGCCGCCGGACACTCCTCCGTCATCATGAACATGGCCGGCTTGCGCATGCCGCTGGAAAGCTATCCGCTGCAGGCGCTGGTGTCGGAGCCGATCAAGCCGGTCGTGCCTTGCGTTGTGATGTCGAACACGGTGCACGCCTATATCTCGCAGTCCGACAAGGGCGAACTGGTGATCGGCGCCGGCACCGACCAGTATGTCTCCTATTCGCAGACCGGTGGGCTGCACATTCTTCAGCATACGCTCGACGCCATCTGCGAAATGTTCCCGATCTTCACGCGCATGAAGATGCTGCGGTCGTGGGGCGGCATCGTCGACGTCACACCCGACCGCTCGCCGATCCTGGCCAAGACGCCGGTGCCCGGCCTCTACGTCAATTGCGGCTGGGGCACGGGCGGCTTCAAGGCGACGCCGGGGTCCGGGCATGTCTTTGCCCACACCATCGCCAAGGACGATCCGCACCCGATCAACGCGCCCTTCACCATCGAGCGCTTCCGCACAGGCCGCCTCATCGACGAGGCGGCGGCCGCGGCGGTGGCGCACTGATGATGATGGCCGAGGTGGCAGTCGCGGTGCCGCTGATGCTGGCGGGGGAACAGGGCATGTTCCATGTTCCGACGGCGCAGGAAGTGCGGCTGCAGCCGATCAGCCGTGCGGGAAACGAGACCGGCTGGCCGTTTTCTGTCGACGAGGGAATGCTCGCCTGCGTCTGGAGTGTCGGCCAGAAAGTGGTGATGTTCTTCGAAGGCAGGCCGTATGGGCTGGATGAAGACGAGGATTTCCAGCCGCGTGGCGTCATCGTTACGACAGATCCGATGCAGCTGACGCTCGGCAACATGGCCAACCGCGATCTGTTCAGCGCGGCGACGAGCGTCGAGGAGCGGCTGCGGCTCGTCGCTCCCTTCATGACTATGGGCCAGAAGCTTTGCGATCAACCGGCTGGCGCGCGCGTCGGCCACGGCGAATTGTAGGAACAAACACGATGCTTCTCATCCGCTGCCCCTATTGCGAGGAAGAGCGCCCGGAACTCGAATTCCGCAACGCCGGCGAGGCGCACATCGCACGCTCGGCCAACATATCAGGCGAGAGCGACGACGACTTCGAGAAGTTCTTCTTCATTCGCTCCAATCCAAAGGGCATTATCTATGAGCGCTGGCGCCACATGCATGGCTGCGCGCGCTTCTTCAACGCGGTGCGAGACACCGTCACCGACAAGTTCGTCATGACCTACAAGGCCGGCGAACCGAAACCCTCCAAGCTGCCCGGAGTAGCGAAATGAGCGGCGCGTTGCGCATTCCCGGCGCCGGACGCCTCAGCCAGGCCAAGACCGCGCGGTTCAGCTTCGACGGCCAGTCCTATGAGGGCATCGAGGGGGACACTCTGGCCTCGGCGCTGCTCGCCAATGGCGTGCATCTGGTCGGCCGATCGTTCAAGTACCACCGCCCGCGCGGCATCCTGTCGGCCGGCGCGGAAGAGCCCAACGCGCTGGTGCAGATCGTGCGTGACGACGCGCGCAAGACGCCGAACGTGCGCGCCACCGTGCAGGAGCTCTATGACGGGCTCGCCGCCAATTCGCAGAACCGCTGGCCGTCGCTGTCCTTCGATGTCAGCGCGGTCAACGACCTGGCCTCGCCGCTGTTCTCGGCCGGTTTCTACTACAAAACCTTCATGTGGCCGAAGGCGGCCTGGAAGAGCCTCTACGAACCCAAGATCCGCGAAGCCGCCGGCCTCGGTGTTTCGCCCGACAAACCCGATCCCGACCATTATTCGTCGCGCTACGCCCATTGCGACGTGCTGGTGCTGGGCGGCGGCGCGGCCGGCATCGCGGCGGCACTTGCCGCGGCGGAGACCGGCGTGCGCGTCATCCTGGCCGACGAGCAGGCCGAGTTCGGCGGCAGCCTGCGCTTCGAATCTGGTGCGAAGATCGACGGCCAGGACGGCTTTGCCTGGGCACAAGCGGCGATCGCCAGACTGAGCGCGATGGACAATGTCCGGGTGCTGCCGCGCACCACGGCGTTCGGCTATTACGCGCAGAATTTCGTCGGTCTGGTCGAGCGCGTCAGCGATCACCTGAAGGTCCCCGGCCACGATCTGCCGCGCGAACGGCTCTGGCAGGTCCGCGCCAAGCGCGTGGTGCTGGCCTCCGGCGCCATCGAGCGTCACATGGTGTTTGCCAACAATGACAGGCCCGGCATCATGCTGGCGGGTGCGGCGCGCACCTTCCTCAACCATTATGGTGTCGCGGTTGGCCGGAATGTCGGCGTCTACACCGCCAACGATTCGGCTTACGGCGCCGCGATCGACCTGAAGAAGGCCGGCATCAACGTGGCGGCGATCGTCGATTTGCGTGACAACCCGACCGGCCCGGTGATCGATGAGGCCAGGGCCCTCGGCATCGAGATCAATTTCGGCCGTGCAGTGATCCGCGCCGGCGGCAAGCTACGCGTGTCGTCGATGACGGTGCAGCCGAAGAATGGCGGCGGCGAACGCACTATTCCCGTCGATGCGATCCTGATGTCCGCCGGCTGGACGCCGTCGGTGCATCTGTTCTCGCAATCGCGCGGCAAGGTTGCCTTCAACGACGAGACCAAGCGCTTCGTGCCTGGCACCTACGCGCAGGACTGCGTGTCGGTCGGCGCCTGCAACAGCACCGACGGCCTGACGGCGACCGTGGACGAGGCCTATGCGGCGGGCGCCAAGGCGGCGAAAGAAACAGGCGGCAAGGCGTCCAAGGGCACCAAGCCGAAGGTCGAAGCCTCGGAAAGCTGGTCGCGCGGCATGCTGGGTGCTGGCCCCGGCGCCGGGCCGGACACGACGGTGAAAGCCTTCGTCGATTTCCAGAACGACGTGACCGCCAAGGACATCCGCCAGGCGGTGCATGAAGGCATGCGCTCGATCGAGCATGTCAAGCGCTTCACCACCAACGGCATGGCGACCGACCAGGGCAAGACCTCTAACATGCACGGACTGGCGATTGCCGCCGAAACCCTGGGCAAGCCGATCCCGGAAGTCGGCCTGACCACGTTCCGCGCGCCCTACACGCCTGTCACCTTCGGCGCGATCGTCAGCCACGCGCGTGGGCCGCTGTTCGACCCAACACGCAGAACCGCGATCCATCCCTGGGCCGAGGCGCAAGGCGCGGTGTTCGAGGATGTCGGCCAGTGGAAGCGCGCCTGGTACTTCCCCAAGGCAGGCGAGGACATGCATGCGGCGGTCGACCGCGAATGCGTCGCCGTCCGCAACCAGGCCGGCCTGTTCGATGCGTCGACGCTGGGCAAGATCGAAGTGGTCGGCCCCGACGCGGCGAAGTTCATGGAACTGCTCTACACCAATCCGTGGGAGAAGCTGGAGCCCGGCCGCTGCCGCTATGGCATCATGCTGCGCGAGGACGGCTTCATCTATGATGACGGCGTCGTCGGCAGGCTGGCGCCGGACCGCTTCCATGTAACGACGACGACGGGCGGCGCGCCGCGCGTCATGAACCACATGGAGGATTACCTCCAGACCGAGTTCCCGCATCTTAATGTCTGGCTGACCTCGATCACCGAGCAGTGGGCGGTCATTGCCGTCCAGGGGCCGAAGTCGCGCGAGATCATTGCGCCGCTGGTCGAAGGCATCGACATGTCCGACGAGGCGCTGCCGCACATGTCGGTGCGCGAGGGCAAGATCTGCGGCGTGCCGACGAGGCTGTTCCGCATGTCGTTCACCGGCGAACGCGGTTTCGAGGTCAATGTGCCGGCCGACCATGGCCAGGCGGTCTGGGAAGCGTTGTGGGCCGAGGGCCAGAAGCATGGCGCCACCGCTTACGGCACCGAGGCGATGCACGTGCTGCGCGCCGAGAAGGGCTACATCATCGTAGGCCAGGATACGGACGGTACGGTGACGCCAAACGATGCCGGTCTGGACTGGGCGGTCGGCAAGAAGAAGGCCGATTTCGTCGGCATTCGCGGCCTGACGCGGCCTGATCTCGTCGCCAAGGGCCGCAAGCAACTGGTCGGCCTGAAGACCAAGGATCCAAAGGTGGTGCTGGAAGAAGGCGCGCAGATCGTCGAGGATCCCAAGCAGGCGATCCCGATGAAGATGATCGGCCATGTCACCTCGAGCTATTGGTCGCAAAATTGCGGCCGTTCCATCGCGCTGGGGCTGGTGGCCGGCGGCCGTGACCGGATGGGCGACACGCTCTATGTACCGATGCCGAACGGGGTCATCGAAGTGGAGGTTACCGGCATGGTGTTCTTCGACGAGACGGGAGGGCGCCTCAATGGCTAAGGCTGCTGCAAAGACGGCCACGATGGCTTCATCATCAGCAGAGCGGCGTCCGGCATTGGCCGGGCGCACTGTCTCCGCAACGAGTGTCAAGGTCGAAGTGCTGCCGCCGGCCGAGCGTATCTCGCTGCGCGCCCCGGAGGCTTCAGTCGCCGCTTTGTCGAAGGCGCTCGGCCTGACCTTGCCGAAGAAGCCGAAAACCTCGGCGTCGAAGGGCGGGCGTACGGCGTTGTGGCTTGGCCCGGACGAGTGGCTTGTCATCGACGAGGCCGGCAAGGACCCACTCGCCGATTGCGCAGGAGTTTCCGCCTTGCATTCGTCGGTCGGCATCTCGCATCGCAACATCGCGATTTTAGTCGCCGGTCCGGCGGCGGAAGCCGCGATCAATTCGGGCTGCCCGCAGGACCTGTCGCTCGACGCCTTCCCGGTGGGCGCCGCTTCGCGCACCATTCTCGGCAAGGCCGAGATCGTGCTGCTGCGCACGGCCGACGAGGCCTTCCGGGTCGAGTGCTGGCGTTCCTTCTCGGACTATGTCTTTACTTTCCTGTCCGAGGGAGCCCGCGACGCCGCCGGCTGACCCCGGAACGTTTGCCGCCCGCGTCCGTTGAGCGGCGACAGTCGAGGGAGAGATGCCGATGCCGTCGAAGTCCGCGCCGAAATCGCCGAAAACCGCGGCGGTCCGTTCGCTCGAACATGAGCGGCATTACGAGGCTGACGCCGAAGAGGAACTTGAGGAAGGCCTCGAGGACACGTTCCCGGCCAGCGATCCCGTGTCGATTACCGGGTCGTCCATTCCTGGAGCACCGGCGAAACCCGGCAAGGCCAAGACCGTCCCCGGCCGCAAGACCCGCAAACCCTGATTTCAGAATTTTTGGCTGACGGCCTCTTCCCAAGACCTCCGTGGATGCGATATTCAAAGCGCTTTGGAGAGGAAAAATGCCTGTTAGAGCCGTTGTCTGGGGTGAAAACGTCCATGAACAGACCAATGCTGCCGTGCGCGACCTCTATCCGCTGGGTATGCATGGCACCATTGCCGCCGCACTCAACCAGGACAAGGGCGTCGAAGCGACCACCGCCACCTTGCAGGAACCCGAGCATGGCCTGAGCGAGACGCGCCTGGCCGCCACCGACGTGCTTTTATGGTGGGGCCATGCCGCCCACGGCGAGGTCAAGGACGAGATCGTCGAGCGCGTGCAGAAGCGGGTCTGGGAAGGCATGGGGTTGATCGTGCTCCATTCCGGCCACTACTCGAAGATCTTCAAGCGGCTGATGGGCACGCCCTGTTCGCTGAAATGGCGCGAGGCGGGCGAGCGCGAGCGTGTCTGGGCGATCAACCGCGGCCACCCGATCGCGCAAGGCATCGGCGAATGCCTGGAGATCGGCGAGACGGAAATGTATGGCGAGCCGTTCGCGGTGCCGGAGCCGCTGGAGACGGTATTTGTCTCCTGGTACCAAGGCGGCGAGGTGTTCCGATCGGGGCTGACCTATCAGCGCGGGGCGGGAAAAATCTTCTACTTCTCGCCGGGCCATGAGACCTATCCGATCTATCACAATGAAGGCGTTCAGCAGGTGCTGCGCAACGCCGTGCATTGGGCGCACAACCCGGCCCCGGCCTGGTCCGGCATCACCAATGCGCCAAACGTGTCGACGGACAAGGCCAAGGAGAAGATCGTCCAGAAAGGCCTGCGCCTGCATGCGGACGGTGACAGGGGACTGAGCTGATGCACCGCCTGCTTTTGCTCGGCACCGGTTGGATCGCGGCGCATCATATCGAGGAGTTCGGTCAGGTCCCGGGCTGCGCCATCGTCGCTTGCGTGGACCACCTGCCGGGCCGCGCGGCGGCGTTCGCAGCCGCCAACAAAATAGGCACTTTCTTTGAAAGCCTCGATGCGGCGATCGCTTGGGGTGAGTTCGATGCCGCCATCAACGCCACGCCCGACCAGGTTCACAAGGCGACGACGCTGGCCCTGCTGGCCGCCGGGAAACATGTGTTCTGCGAAAAGCCGCTGGCGCCGAACCACGCCGATGCGCTTGCGATGAGCGATGCCGCCGAGGCGGCCGGGCTCGTCAACATGGTCAACCTGACCTATCGCAACACTCCGGTGATCCAGGAGGCGCGGCGCATGGTGCAGGCCGGCGAGATCGGCGAGTTGCGCCATGTCGAGGCGAGCTACCGGCAAAGCTGGCTGGTCAGCAAGTTCTGGGGCGATTGGCGGGTCGACGACAAATGGCTGTGGCGCCTGTCGGGCCGGCACGGTTCGACAGGCGTTTTGGGCGACGTCGGCATCCATATCCTCGACTTCGCGACCTATGGGGCGGCCGAGGATATCGTCAGCCTGCATGCCGATCTGGTGACGTTTCCGAAGGCGGAGGGCGACCGCATCGGCGACTATGTGCTCGACGTCAATGACAGCTTGGCGATAACGGCGCGGCTCGGTTCAGGCGCGCTGGCCACGATCATGGCCAGCCGCTACACGACAGGCCACGGCAATGATTTGTCGCTGGCCCTGCACGGTACCAAGGGCGCGATCAAGGTCGAGACCGACGGCAAGGTTTCGAAACTGTCCGCTTGCCTGGGTGACGACGTCGATCAGCACCGTTGGCGGACGCTGACGCCACCTGGCGTCAAGCACAACGCCCGGCGCTTTGTCGATGCGCTGGACACGGGACAGAACGGCGATCCGTCGTTCCGGCGGGCCGCCGACATGCAAAGGCTGATCGACGCGGCCTTCGAAAGTTCAGCGACCAAGTTGCCGGTCTCGATCGGCTGAAATCATCATCCGGCCGGCTGAGCCGGCCAGAACCGACTTTCGGAAAATCTCAGTAGGCGCTCGGCATGATCCAAGGGTTCACCGTGATGCCGAGCCGGGGACCCTTGCCGTCGGTCGTGGCTTCCGTGGAGGCCTTCTTGTCGACTGAGCCGGTCGAAGCGCAATCGAGCTTCATATGGGTCTTGGTGTCGACGCAGGTCGCGGCGGGAACGTGCTTGACCGCGTGGGTGCCGTTGGCGGCAAAGGCCGAGCCCGAAAGTGCCAGCACGGCGGCGAGGGTGAGGAGTGTCTTTTTCATGGCCTGTCTCCGGTTTCGGCGGGTGAATTTTTTTCGTACATGTACGTTATTCCGTACAAATACGTCCGTCGATCGCGAAGTTCAAGAGAAAATCGTACGCGTACGGTAGTTTTTTGTTAACCAAGAAAGTCGCCGCGGAAGGCTTGGAGGGGCGGTGCGGAATCTGGGAGAACAAAGGATATAGCGCTCAGCAGTTGACCGGTGTCTCGGTCAATGGCGGCACATCTTGCGTGCTGAGCGTGGCAAGGGTGAAGTCGCACATTCGCTTCACGAAAGCCTGCGGGTCGCCGAACGGGTAGAAGGGGAAGGTGATCAAAAGCGAGATCGTGCCATGGCCGACGGCCCACAGTATGGTGGCGATGGCGCGTGGATCGCCATGCAATTTGCCGGCGGCGACACAGGCCTCGACCCTGCTGATCAGCGCCTTCATTGCGGGGTTGCTTTCCTCCATGTCCTCGTAGCTCCTGCCTTCCGGCAGCTTGGTCTTTTCGGTCATGAAGACGGTGCGGTATTCGTTGGGGTTGCCGAGCCCGAAGGCGGCATATTCGGTCATGACCGCCTGCAAGGCCTCGATCGGATCGTCTGACGGGTGCTCCTCGATGCGTCGGGCGAGCGTTTCGAACGCGTCCTCGGCCAGGGCGAACAGGATGTCCTGCTTGTCGGCGAAGTAGGAATAGACCGACATCGGCGCATAGCCGACCCGCTTGGCCAGCTTGCGGATGGTCAAGCCTTCATAGCCTTCTTCCTGGACGAGCTTGTGCGCGGCCGCGACAAGCTCCGAGCGCAGTTCGGCCTTTTGTTTCTCGCGGCGTTTCTGGACGCTCAGCGGCAAGTCCGTTGCCCTTGTCTGGTTGGTGCCTGGCTAAATTATATACGCTGTACGGAAACGGACAAGGGCGCCGCGGGTTCCCACGCGGCAGGCGTCAGATCGCGCCGACACCGCCATCGATGGCCAGCGCATGGCCGGTCATGAAGGAATTGGCCGGGTCGGCGGCAAACAGGATGGCCGTGGTGATCTCGTCGACTTCCGCCACGCGCTTCATCGGTATGCCACGGGTCAGCTCGGCCAACGCCTCTGCCTCCGGAATGCCGGAGACGCTCACGAAACCGTCTATCATGCCCGTTCTGGTGTGGGCGGGGCAGATGGCATTGATGCGCAGACCCTTGCTGGCATATTCGACCGCCGCCGACCGGGTCAGGCCGATCACGCCATGCTTGGCGGCTGCATAGACCGAAAGCTTCGGCGCGCCCGAAAGGCCGGCGGCCGAGGCAATGTTGACGATGGCGCCGCCCTTGCCGGTCGCCTTGAACTGCCGCTCCATTTGCGGGATCTGGTGCTTCATGGCGTAGAAGACGCCGAGCAGGTCGATCTCGAGCACCCGGCGGGCTTCGTCCGATGGAACCTGCGGCAGGCGCACGAAGCTCTGAACGATGCCGGCATTGTTGACGGCGACATCCAGGCGGCCAAATTTTTCCAACGCCAGCGCCACCAGTGCTTCCGACAGTGCCTCCTCGGCAATGTTGCCTGCCAGCATCGCGGTCTCGGTATCGAGCGTCTCGGCGAAACTCATCAGGGCCGTTTCATCCAGGTCCGAGAGAACCAGCCGGGCGCCTTCGGCGGCAAAGCCCTTGGCGGCGCCACGGCCGAGGCCGCCGGCCGCGCCCGTGATCAGCACCGTGGTTCCATCAAAGCGGCCCATTGCTTAGTCTTCCTTGTCGATCAGCTCGGCGGCGAAGTGCGACAGCAGCTTCACCGCCTCGCCATAGGTCCTGGCTTTTTCCGGATTGGAAGCATTGCCGTCCAGCGCCCGCCTGTAGACACCCTGGCAGATTGCAGCCAGGCGGAAGAAGGAGAAGGCGAGGAAGAACGTCCAGTTGCCGATGCCGGCGAGGCCGCGCCGCCGGCAATAGGCAGCGACATAGTCTTCTTCCAAAGGCAGGCCGAGGGCCGGGCGATCGATGCCGCCAAGGCCGCGAAAGCCGGAGGCATGCGGCAGGCGCCATTGCATGCATTGATAGGCGATGTCGGCGAAGGGGTGGCCCGATGTCGACAATTCCCAATCGAGCACCGCCAGTACCCTCGGCTGGTCCGGCGCAAAGATCAGATTGTCCAGCCGATAGTCGCCATGCACCAGCGATATCAGGCCGTCATCGACCGGCAGGTGGGTTTCCAGCCAGGCGATCAGCCGGTCCATGTCGGCAATGATACCGGTTTCGGAAGCACGGTACTGGCCGGTCCAGCGTGCCAGCTGCCGCTCGAAGTAATTGCCGGGGCGTCCGAAATCGCCAAGACCCACGGCCTCGACATCGACATCGTGCAGGGCGGCGAGCGTGGCGTTCATGGCGTCGTAGATCGCGGCGCGTTCCTCGTTGCCGTGCGTCTCCGGCAGTGCCGGATCCCAGAAGATGCGGCCGTCCAGGAAATCCATGACGTAGAACATGCGGCCGATGGGCGAATCCTCGGTCGACAGGTGCAGCATTTCGGGCACTGGTACGGCGGTGCCGGAAAGCGCCTTCATCACACGGAATTCGCGGTCTACTTGGTGAGCCGATTTCAGGAGTTGGCCTGGCGGCTTGACGCGCAGCACGTAACGGCCGCTTGCCGCCGTCAGGAGATAGGTCGGGTTGGATTGGCCGGATTTGAATTTTTCGATGGCCGCGAGTCCGGAAAAACCCGGGATATGCGCGTCGAGGTAAGGCGCGAGCGTCGCCTGGTCGAGCGCGTTGGCGTCGCTCATGCTGTCTCGGGCTGGCGTTCAAGCAAGGTCAGCGTCAGCCAACGGGCGGTGAGCGCCGGTTTTTTGGAGCCTTCGATCTCGATGGTCACGTCGTGCGCCGTCTGCACCCAGCCCGACGGCCTGACCTTGACGTCGGCCAGCACGAAACGGGTGCGGATGCGCGCGCCGGTCTTCACCGGGGCGAGAAAGCGCAGCGAATCGAAACCGTGATTGACGCCCATCTTGCCGTTTTCCAGCGGCGGCATTGTCTCGAACGTCATCGCCGACAGCAGCGACAGCGATAGGAAGCCATGCGCGATGGTGCCGCCGAACGGCGTTTCGCGCTTGGCCCGCTCCGGATCGCAGTGGATGAACTGGTGGTCGTCGGTGGCGTCGGCGAACTGGTCGATCATGCGTTGCGTGACCACCCGCCAGGGCGAAACGCCGACCTCCTTGCCGACACTGGCCAGAAGCACATCGAGACTGATTGGTTCCACGCTCATGTCCTCCAGTTCACCTCCGGCTTCTGCGGCCGGAAAATGTCATTCCTTGAACAAGGTCAACCCATGCTGCACCGACTGCCCGCCGTCGATCGGAAGGATGGCGCCGGTGACATAGCTGCCTGCACGGCTGCACAAATAGAGCGTTGCGCCGGCAATGTCATCCGGTGTGCCGATGCGGCCGATCGGGACATGGCCGCCGACATGCCTGGCCTGCTCGTCCGTGCCGGTGGCAAATGCGGTCATACGGCTCTGGAAGGGACCGGGGGCAAAGGCGTTGACGGTGATGCGGCGGCCGGCGAATTCGAGCGCCAGCGTGCGTGTCAGGTGATGAACGGCCGCCTTGGAGGCGGTGTAGGAATAGGCGTCGTCGGCCAGCGGCTGCGTTCCCATCACCGAGCCCAGATTGATCACGCGGGCAGGATCTTCGTCGCTGGCGGCGGCATCGAGCAGCGGCAGCAATTCGCGTGTCAGATGGAAAACCGCGGTGACATTGACGCCGAACACCTTGGCCCATGCCGAATAAGGGAAGCTCTCCAGCGGCGCACCCCAGGACACGCCGGCATTGTTGATGAGGATATCGAGTTTGCCGGTGCGCGCCTTGACTTCGCCGACCAAGGCGGCAATGGCGGCCTCGCTGGAGACGTCGCCGGCAAAGCCTTCCGCTTGGCCCGAAGCGCCAAGCCCGTTCAACTCACTGGCCACCTTGATGCAGTCCTCGCCCTTGCGCGAGGCGATCATTACGCTGGCGCCGGCCTTGATCAGCGCGGTCGCCGCCATGCGGCCGATGCCGGTCGCGGCTCCCGTCACCAGCGCGGTCTTGCCGGTGACCGAAAACAGCTCGTCCAGATAGCTCATGACAATCCTCCGCACGGCCTGCGGGCAAACAGTTCGCGTTGACAAGGCTATCCGAAGTACGGTCATCCTTGCCACTGACAAAATGCCCGGCCTGCATGAAGGGTTAGCGACCGATGACGGAGATGAATCTCGGCATGACCGAACGGTTGAAGCCGATCCACGCCCGCGTCGCGGCCATGGTGCGCGACGAGATCATGCCGCTCGACAAGGAATTCCTGAGCGAGGTCGGCAAGGCCGGCGACCGTTGGGTCTACAGCAAGCGCCAGGGGGAGATCCTTGAGGGGCTGAAGAAGACCGCACGGGAGCGCGGCCTGTGGAACTTCTGGCTGACCGGCTCGGAGCGCGGCTACGGCCTGTCCACCGTCGAATACGCCTATTTGGCCGAGGAGATGGGCAAGGCGCATCTGGGCGCCGAAACCTTCAACTGCTCGGCACCCGACACCGGCAACATGGAGGTTCTGGAACGCTACGGCTCGGCCGAGCACAAGCGGGAATGGCTCGAGCCGCTGCTGGACGGAAAGATCCGCTCGGCCTATCTCATGACGGAGCCGGACGTCGCCTCCTCCGACGCCACCAACATTTCCATGCGCTGCGAGCGACAGGGCGGCGACTATCTGCTCAACGGCGAGAAATGGTGGGCGTCGGGTGCCGGTGACCCGCGCTGCGCCATTTACATCGTCATGGTGCGGACCGCCGGCGATGAAGAGCCACAGCACCGCCGCCATTCGATGATCCTGGTTCCCTCGGGCGCGAAGGGTGTGACCAAGGTCCGGGCGATGCAGGTCTATGGCGACGATGACGCGCCGCATGGCCACATGCATCTTCGCTTCGACAATGTGCGGATATCGACGTCGAACCTGATCCTCGGCGAGGGCAGGGGCTTCGAAATCGCGCAAGGCCGGCTCGGCCCCGGCCGCATCCATCACTGCATGCGCGCCATCGGCCAGGCCGAGATGGCGCTGGAGATGCTATGCCAGCGTTCCCTACGCCGCGAGGCCTTCGGCCAGAAGCTGGCGAAACTCGGCGCCAATCTCGACATCATTGCCGAATGTCGCATGGAGATCGAGATGGCCCGGCTGCTCTGCCTCAAGGCGGCATGGATGATCGATCAGGGCGACTCGCGGGCCGCGGCCCCCTGGATCAGCCAGATCAAGGTCATCGCGCCGCGCGTGGCGCTCAAGGTCACCGACGAGGCGGTGCAGATGTTCGGCGCGCAAGGCATCAGCCAGGATACGCCTCTCGCACGCTCGTGGACGCATCTCAGGACGCTGCGCCTCGCCGACGGGCCCGATGCAGTGCATCGGCGGCAGGTGGCACGCATGGAGCTGAAGAAATACACGCATGAAAAGATCTGAGCGCTGCCCGGCAGCGTTGCCGCTGACAAACAAGGAATACCGTCAATGACGATCCCCTCCGAAATGAAGGCGCTGCTCTTGGTCGGTGACGGCTATACGAGGACGCCGAGCGGCAGTGCGCTCGAGGCGATGGAGCCGTATCTCGAGCCGGGCAGCATCCCTGTGCCTGCGCCCGGACCTGGCCAAGTGCTGATCAAGGTCAGCCTCGCTTCGATCAATCCATCGGATGTCGCCTTCATCAAGGGCCAGTACGGCCAGCCGCGCGTTATGGGCCGTCCGGCCGGCTTCGAGGGTGTCGGCACGGTCGTCGCGGGCAGCGAGGAGCCCTATCCCAAGAGCCTTGTCGGCAAGCGCGTCGCTTTCGCCACCGGTCTGAGCAATTGGGGCTCGTGGGCTGAATATGCCGTCGCCGAGGCGGCGGCCTGCATTCCGCTTCTCGATACGGTTCGAGACGAGGATGGCGCTGCGATGATCGTCAATCCGCTGACCGCGATCGCCATGTTCGACATCGTCAAGCAGGAAGGCGAAAAGGCCTTCGTCATGACCGCCGGTGCGAGCCAGCTCTGCAAGCTGATCATCGGGCTGGCGAGGGAGGAAGGGTTTCGGCCTGTTGTCACGGTGCGCCGTGACGAGCAGATCGCGTTGCTGAAACAACTTGGCGCGGCGCATGTCCTCAACGAGAAGGTGCCTGATTTCGAGGCCACGCTGCGCGAGGTGATGAAGGCCGAACAGCCGCGCATCTTCCTCGATGCGGTCACCGGGCCGCTGGCATCAGCCATCTTCAACGCCATGCCAAAAAGGGCTCGCTGGATCATCTACGGCCGGCTCGATCCCGAGGCAACGATCATCCGCGAGCCCGGCCAGCTGATCTTCCAGCACAAGCACATCGAAGGCTTTTGGCTTAGCGAGTGGATGCGGCAATCCAGGGATCGGCGAGGTCCGGCAGTCCTCGAGGCACAGAAGCGTTTTTCGGACGGACGCTGGTCGACCGACGTGACGGCGGTCATTCCGCTGGCCGAGGCAATGGCGCGAATGCCGGCGGAACTGGCCAAGCCCAACGGCAAGGTGTTCATTCGGCCCTGATGCCGTCTTATGCGGCCCGGGAAGGGCGATCGCAGGCTTTCTGGACCTTTTCCCAGTTCGGTCGGCCATCCTTGGCGATCCCCGAAATTGATCGCCGCGTCTTTCGACCCCTATGCCTCGTCGCTTTGTCCGTGATATGTCGCCGCCATCGAATGCCGGGACGGCGCCAAGGCTGAGGCGCCTTCCCCCATGGCGTGCGGGGTGAATTGATGACGATTTCCAAGCCGGTTTTCGATCGTTTGGGGCTGGGCATGTGGATCGGGGCATTCCTGATCGTTCTCGGCCTGGTGCTATGGTCGCCCGGCACGCGCACGGTGACGCAGGCCTATGGATATGGCAGCGAAGCGTTCCTGACCGGGCGGCCGCTGTACAATCTTCAATCCGAGATGGGGTACCTGTATGCGCCAGCCTTCGCCGCGCTCTACCTGCCGGTGCTGAAGCTCGGACCCTATCTGGGCGGCGTGGTGTGGCATGTGGTGGGCTTCGCAGCGCTCACCTTCGCGGCGATGCGGCAAGTGCGCAAAATCGGCGGTGAGGAATTGCCATGGCTGCTTTCCTTCGGCCTCTTCCTTGCCCTGCCGATGGCGCTGGGTGCGATCCGCAACGGCCAGGCGACGATCCTTTTGACCGCGGCCTGCTGGCTCCTGACCCTGTCGGCGCTCGAAGGGCGGCGCGCCGAAACCTTCTTCTGGGCTTCGGTCGCCATCATCGCCAAACCGACCGCGATCATCATGCTTTTGCTGGTGGGAGCCCTGCGCCTGCGGCTGATACCCGTGCTCGTGCTGGCAGTGCTGTTGGTACTGGCCATACCGTACGCGTTCGCGCCTGCCGGCTACCTCAACCAGCAGTACGGCGATTTCGCCCGCATGTTGACCTCCATGGCCGTCGACAAGTCCGGCCACTTTGTCCCTACCGACTTCACGGCGCCTTTCACCTCGGCCGGGCTGCCCATGCCTGAGTTCGCCGCCACGATCGTGCGCATCGTCGGGGCATTGCTTACGCTGTCGACCGTCCTCTGGTTCGACCGCAAGCTCCAGCCTGGAATAGCCGCACTGGCGATCTTCCTGGCGGCTGCCTTCTACATGTGCGTCTTCAATCCGCGTGTCGAGCCAAATACCTATGCCATGATCGCCGTGCCCGCCGGCCTCGCTATCGCCACACTATGGCGGGAGGAGCGTGGCGGCGTCCTGGCCTCGGTGCTGTCGACGGTATTGTTCCTCACAGGTTTGACCAGCGTCGAGCGCCACATGCATGATTTCTTCTATCCTTGGTTCCGGCCGATCGCGGTCACCTTCATCGCCTGTTCGCTGATCTGGTGGTTCTGGGCCAAGGCGCGCGAAAAGATCGTGAGCGTCGGACCCGTTGCACATGGCTGATCCGCGTCAAAAACTCGACATCGTGGCGCCCTTCTTCAACGAGGCGCAATCGGCGCCGGCCTTTGCCGCCCTGCTCGACAGGCTCGAGGAAGCGGTATCAAGCCGTTTCGGCATGGCCGTCCACAAGATCCTGGTCGACGACGGCAGCCTCGACGATGGCGCCAGGCGATTTTCGCAAGCCCTGTCGGGATCGTGGGAGATCGTTCGCCTCAGCCGCAATTTCGGCAAGGAGGTCGCGGTGCTCGCCGGCCTCGACCAGTCGCGGGGCGACATGGTGCTGATCATGGATTCGGATCTGCAGCATTCCATGGATATCAGCTTGAAGATGATCGCCGAGCTGGTGGAAAGCCCAGACATCGACGTCGTATACGCGCAGAACGACCGCCGCGAGGCGAGCTGGCGGCGCAGCCAGCTGGCGCGACTTTTCTACAGCCTGATCAACAGCAGCCAGCGTTTCGACATTCCGGAGAACGCCGGTGATTTCCGCGTCATGCGCGGTCCCGTGGTGCGCGCGCTGACCAGCCTGCGCGACAAGCGGCGCTTCAACAAGGGCCTGTTCGCCTGGGCCGGTTTCCGTCAGAAAGCCATATCCTATTCGCCGGAAAACCGCGCCATCGGCACGTCGAAATGGAGCCGGCTCAACCTGATCGCCTTTTCGCTGGAAGGGTTTACATCGTTTTCCGTCATTCCGCTGCGCATCATCAGCTTGAGCGGGATGCTGGCGGCGCTGGCGGGCGTCGTTTACGGCGCCAAAGTGTTCTTCGAGGTGATGTTCTACGGCGTTGCCGTGCCTGGTTACCCCAGCCTGATGGTCGCCGTCGTGCTGCTCGGCGGTCTCAACCTCACCTTGCTCGGCCTGATCGGCGAATATGTCTGGGTCACGCTGTCGGAGAGCAAGGACCGGCCGGTCTATCTGGTGCGCGATGTGGTGCTCAGCGAGACCGCTCACGACAAGCCGCCGGGCGCGTCCCGCGGATGACGCGGCGCATTCGCCTGATCGCCGATGACTACGGGCTGGCACCAGGGGTTTGCGCCGGCATTCTCGACCTGCTCGACCGCGGACGCCTGACCGGCACCAGCTGCATGACCGGTTTTCCGGAATGGGCCGAGGCGGCGGCGCGCATAAAGCCGCTGCGCGGCCGCGCGGCGATCGGGCTGCACCTGACCCTTACGGACCAGCCAGCGGTCACAGGCAAATCGAGCCTGGCGCCCGGGGGCCGGTTGCCGCCGCTTCGTTCGCTCGCCCTGCCGGTCCTGCGCGGGCGAGTCGACGAGCGCGACGTCCATGCCGAACTCGACGCGCAATATAGCCGTTTCGTCGAGGCGCTGGGCCGCAAGCCCGACTTCATCGACGGTCATCAGCACGTGCATTTCCTGCCTGTCGTGCGCGGCTGGCTGCGGACACGTTTTCCCGACACTGCCGGCAGGCCGGTGTTGCGCGGCGCTCCGGCGCTGAGCGATGCCGCCGCCGCACCGAAAATCGCGGCAATCGCTGCCGTGGCCGCCGGTTTCAACCAATCGATGCAGCGCGCCGGCTTTGCCGTTTTGAAGCCGCTCGCCGGCATCTATGACTGGCGGCAACCCGAAAAGTTCGCCCCCCTGCTGGAGGCTGCCGTCGAGGCGCTGTCGGACCGTGGGCTGTTCATGTGCCACCCCGGCCATGTCGACCAAACGCTGTGCGCGCGTGACCCCATGCAAAGCGTGCGCGAAGTGGAATTCGGCGTTTTGGCTTCGGATGCGTTCGGCGCGAGCCTGGCCCGAGCCGGTGTCGAGATTTTGGACGGCCGGGAATGAATGGCGTTCAGCCACGGCGTTCGACCGGCAGCAAGATCGTCCGTTTTGCGCTGGTCGGACTGGCAAATACGGCCATCGACCTTGCCGGTTTTTTCCTGCTGCTCAAGCTGCACGCCCCGCCGTTGTCCGCCAATGTCATCTCTTGGTCGATTGCCGTCGTCTTCTCTTTCGTGGCGAATGGCTTCTGGTCGTTCGAACGCAATCACGCCATTCGGCTGCATGATGCCTTCCTGCGCTTCGTCTCGGCTGGGGCGTTGATTTCGCTCGGCGTGTCCAGCCTGTCGATCGCACTCTTCGCCGGCATCGGCGGTGTGTGGCCGGCAAAGATCGGCGGGGTCATCGTGGCGGCCGTGCTGAACTTCCTTGCCTCGCGTTGGTCGATCGAGGGCCGGCTGCTGAAATAGGTATCTCTATTCCGCCGGTTCCACATTGGTGTAGGCGGCTTCCTCGAGTTCGCGCTTCAGCCGTGCTTCCTCATGGGTCTTCGGCGTGACGAAGCGGCCAAGCAGAAGATAGGCGACCGGGGTCAGGAACAGTGTCGAGATGGTGGCCAGGCCAAGCCCGCCGACAATGACCCAGCCGAGCGCCACGCGTGCCTCGGCGCCCGCACCGGCGGCCAGCACGAGCGGCACACCGCCAAGTATGGTGCAGATCATCGTCATCATCACCGGCCGCAGGCGGATGGTGGAAGCCTGCTCGATAGCTTCGCGCACGCCCAGGCCTCGATCTCGCAGCTGGTTGGCGAATTCGACGATCAGGATGCCATTCTTGGCCATGACGCCGACCAGAAGCACCAGGCCGATCTGGCTGTAGGCGTTGAGGCTGGTGCCCGAAAGCAGCAGCGCGAAAATGGCGCAGGCGAGGCCGAGCGGCACCGTCGCCATGATGATGACGGCGCTGACGAAACTCTCGAACTGAGCGGCCAGCACCAGGAGGATGATGACCAGGGCGAAGCCGAAGATGGTGACCATGGCGCTGTTGGTTTCACCCAAAGTCGCTGCCTCGGCCAGGGGCAGGATGCGGCTTCCAGGCGGCAGGAGCGGCGTGGCGATCTGCTCGGCGCGTGTCAGCGCATCGCCAAGCGCGAAATTGCCAGAAAGGTTCGAGGTGATCGCCACCGAAGGCTGCTGCTGTTCGCGCGACAGCGACGGTGGTACGGCGCGCTCGGTCAGGGTGGCGATGGTCGACATCGGCACGAAGCGGCCATCCGCCGTCTTGAGGAACACATTTTCCAGATCGGTCGGATCGTTGATCGGATTGGTGGTCGAGACCAGTTTCACCCCGTAGCTGCGGTCGGCGATGTAGACATCGACGACGTCGTTGCCGTCGAGCATGGCTTGCATGGTGTTGGCGAGCCCCGTGATGTCGATGCCGAGATCGGAGGCGCGCTCACGATCTATCGCTACGGCCAGTTGCGGCTGCGTCGGGTCGATCGACAGACGCGGCGTCTGAAAGCGCTCATCTTTCTGCATCTCGGCGATGATCTTGACCGCTGCATCGCCAAGCGCCTTTCGGTCGTTGCCAACCAGAGCGAATTGCAGGCCGTTGCCGGCGCCGCGGATGCCGAGACTGTTGGGTTGGACCGGGAAGATCCGCACGCTGGGCACCTGCCTGGTCAACTGACTGATCTCGGCCATGATCTCCTGCTGGCTGCGGCTGCGCTCGTCCCACGGCGCCAGCGTCATCACCATGAAGCCCGAATTGTAGGAACCGTTCTGGCCGGCGTTTTCGAAGGTCGAGCGGATCTCGCCGGAATCGCGCATCGGCTGGATCAGCCGCTCGATCTTCTGCATCTGCTGCGTCGTGTAGTCGAGACTGACGCCTTGCGGGGCGTTGATGCGCAACAGCACGGCGGCGCGGTCCTCGGTCGGCGTCAGTTCCTGGCGGATGGTGCCGAACAGCGCGAAGGCGACGCCGGCAAACAGCACCGCGACCAGAACCACGATCCAGGGCGCATCGAGGCAAGCGTGCAGCGCGCGCTTGTAGCCGGCATTCAAGACGCCGCCGATGCGAGCGCCGATGCCTTGGCCGCCTTCGTGGTGAAGCGGCGCGCTGGTCAGCATGCGCGAGGCAAGCATCGGGCAAAGCGTCAGCGCGACCACGCAGGACAGAAGCACCGACATCGCAAGCACGAAACCGAATTCGCGGAACAGGCCGCCGGTCTGGCCGGGCAGGAACGAGATCGGCACGAAGACGGCGACAAGCGTCAGTGTCGTGGCGACGACGGCGAAGAACACTTCCTGCGCGCCGAGCACGGCCGCTGCACGCGGCCCCATGCCTTCGTTGCGCCGTCGCACGATGTTTTCCAAGACGACGATGGCGTCGTCGACGACAAGGCCGGTGGCCAGCACCAAAGCGAGCAGCGTCAGGATGTTGACGGAGAAGCCGGCCAGATAGATGGCGGCGATGGTGCCGATCATGGCGACCGGCATCGACAGGCCGGGGATGAGCGTGGCGCGCCAGTCGAGCAGGAAGATGTAGATGACGATCAGCACCATGGTAACCGACAGGCCAAGCGCGATCTCGACCTCGTGCACCGCACCCTTGACGAAGACAGCGTCGTCGCTGGTGATCTTGATCGACATGCCCTTGGGCAGATTCTCCTGCAGCTTGGCGACGGCGACCTGGACGCCCGTCGAAATGTCCAGCGTGTTCGATTCCGCCTGGCGGATAATGCCGAGGCCGATTCCGGTCTTGCCGTCCGAACGCAGCGTCGTCTGGCCAACATCGGGGCCGAGCGTGACGGTCGCTACATCGCGGATGCGCGTCGTGCCGCCGATGATGATGTTTTCGAATTCCTCGGGCGTCGTCACGTCGGCCGTGGTGCGGACGATCAGGTCCTGGTTGGTCGTTGTGATCGACCCGGCTGGGGAATCGAAGGCGACGGAGGCAAGCGCCGCCCGGAGGTCGGCGACCGTGAAGCCGAGGCTGGCGAGCTTGTTTTGGTCGACATCGATGCGAAAGATCTTGTCGCGGTCGCCATAGACCTGAACGTCGGCGACGCCGGGCACGGCGGCCAGTTCGTCCTCGATCTGGTCCTGGACCACCACCGTCATGTCCTGGATCGACATGGTGTCCGAAGTCACCGCCAGCCGCATCACCGCGTCGGAATTGGCATCGGCCTTGACGATGCGCGGCGGATCGGCGGTATCGGGCATCTGGTTGGCGACCCGGCCGACGGCATCACGCACATCCGAGGCGGCGACGTTGAGGTCGACACCGTCGTTGAACTCGATGGTGACGCGGCTCGAGCCGAAGGAGGAGGAAGACGAGATCGACTTGACGCCGGAGACGCGGGCGACGGCGCCCTCGATCGTGTCGGTCAGTTCGCGGTCGACGGTTTCGGCGGCCGCGCCTTCGAAGGTCGTGGAGACCGTGACGACGGCGCGGTCGACGTCGGGCAATTCGCGGATTTCGACACCGTAGAAGGCAGCGAGGCCGGCAACGGCTATAAGGGTGTTCAGCACGAACGCCATGACCGGCCTGCGGATGAACAGCGCGGTGAAGCCGGTATCGCTGGCGGCGTTGACGGAGCCGGTCATGAGCCTTCCGCGGCGTTGGCGGCGCGCTGCTCCTGGCCCGCGATGCGAACCTCGCCGCCTTCGCTGACACTTTGGGTGCCTTCGGTGACCACCATGTCGCCGCTGTCGATCTCCGCGTCGATCAATACGGTCTCGGTGTTGCGCTGGATGATGCGCACCGGCACGCGCCTGGCCTTGCCGTCCTCGACCTGCCAGACATAGGCGCCGTCCGAACCCCACAGGATCGCCAGCGGGCTGACGGCCGGATAGGTCTCGCCGGGGAATTTCATGGTGATGGAGAACGACATGCCGGCGCGCAGCGAATCGGCCGGATTGGCGATGGTGGCCTTGACCAGAAGTGTGCGGCTCTTTTCGTCGATATGATTGTCGATCGCCGAAACCGTGCCGGTGTACGCGTTGCTCGGATTGGCGATCGGCGTCGCCGTCAATTGCGCGCCGACCTTGACGGCGGCGGCGAAGCGCTCGGGTACCTGGAAATCGACCAGGATAGAGGACCGGTCGTCAAGCGTGGCGATCGCCGACTGGTTGGTGACGTAATTGCCGGCCGAGATCGGCAGGATGCCGACCGTGCCGGTGATCGGCGCCAGGATCGAGCGGCGCCGCAGTGCAAGCTCGGCATCCTGAAGCGCCAGCTTGGCGCCGGCCAGAACCACTTCGGCATCGGCGACCGCGACCGGTGTCGCCGCGTTGGAGGCACGCAGCGACTTGACGCGGTCGAGCTTGGACTGAGCATCCTGCAAGGCAAGCTTGGCGCGGTCCTGTGCGATGATCTCCGTCTCGGAATCGAGCGTTGCGATGATCTGTCCCTTGTCGACATGAGTGCCGGATTCGACCAGCAACTCGGCAAGGCGACCGGAACTGTAGGGATTGACGGTTACCGAGGCGTTGGCGCGGCCGGTGCCGATCGCCTGCAGGCGGTCGTTTATGGTGGCCGTACCGGCAGGCAAGGCGACGACGTTGACCTGCCGGAGTCCATTGCGATTGCCAGCCTGTTTCGCGCCGTCCGCACCGCTTCCGGTGGGAGGCGTTGCCGCGTAGGCCCAATCCATCCCCCAGCGCGCCAGCACTTCCGGCGCGCCTGGATAGAAGCGTGCCCAGGCGGCCGCGGCGGCGACCACGATCACAAGCGCAACGACAATTTGCTTCCAGGTCCGCATCGACACTCCGGTTTCAGGAATCGTCAGCCATTCCCGAAGGAACGGCACAGCGACGATGCGGGCAGGCGGCAAAATCCGGCCACGCCACACCCCGATATCAGCGGTTTATGGCAATTATCACGCAATCGTGCACATTAAATCTCGGTAACGTGAAACCGAGACGGCCGCGAAGCCGATGCAATGATCCGGAGGATTCTGCCTTATCGCAGGCCTTCCATCTCGCGGATGCGCCGGGCGCCGTCGGCCTCGAGTTGCCTGGTGACGGCGCCGATCAGCGTTTCGGCGACGACGAAAAGCGCCGCCGAGGAATCCCATGCGGAAGGCACGGCGGTTCGTCCGGCGATGACATGGCGAGCAAAGCGGGCGATCGGCGACAGCCACTGGTCGGTGAACAGTACGATCTGAACGCCGCGCTGATGCGCCTTCTCGGCGAAGCGGACGAGGCTGTCCTGGTAGCGCCTGATGTCGAAGATCACCAGCACGTCGCGCTTGCCCATGTCGATCAGCCGGTCACGCCACATGCTCTCCTGGCCGGCGAGGTGAAAGACATCGGGCTGGATGACGGCGAGATGGGCGGCCATGTAGCGCGCCAGGGGGTCGGTAAAGCGGCCGCCGATCAGGAATGTCTTGCCACGCCGCTCGGCCAGCCTGGTGGCAATGTCGGCAAGCTGCTTGTCGGACAGGTGCCTGAAGGTCTCGCGCATATTGTCGAGCGTTGCTTCCAGCATGGGCGACACCGTGCCGCCACTAGGCGAGGGCGGGTTGAGCGTTCGTATCGCCGGCGATTGCAATTGCGCCGCCAGTTCATCCTGCAGGCTCGACTGGAACTCGGGGTAATTCTGGAAGCCCAGCCGGGCGACGAAACGCAGGATCGTCGGCGAGGAGACGCCGGCCGCGGATGAGAATTCGGCGACTGTCTTGAGGCCGATCATCGGATAGCTCGCGATCAGCGTCTGTGCTGCGCGCCGTTCGCCGGCGGGCATCGCGCCGATACGGTCGGCAATCAATTCGGCAATGTTGGAAATCATCTTTTCCCCACCCTTGGCCCGCCGACCGTCTTTTCCCCAGATCGCATTTGACAAAGCCAAACAAACTGTATGAAATCATCCACCGGGACGCAATGAAACAAAATACGTAACATACGATACAGCGCTCCCAGGGGACGGCAGGACTATGGAGACAGCGCGGCCCGCCAGCCTTGCATCGTCTGATACCGTGAGGGTGACGAACCCCGGCGGATCGAGCCCCTTCGTGCTGACCTGCGATCACGCTTCCAATTTCCTTCCGGCTGAATTCGGCACGCTCGGCCTTGCCGTCGACGACCTGTCCCGCCATATCGCTTGGGATCCCGGCGCACTGCCGGTTGCGCTGCGGATGGCGCAGGCGCTCGATGCGACGCTGGTCGAAACCCGCATTTCGCGTCTCGTCATCGACTGCAACCGGCCGCTCGATGCGCCGGACCTGGTGCCTCCGGTCAGCGAAACCACTGCCATACCGGGCAATACCGGCTTGTCGGAAAAACAGCGCGCGGCGCGGGTCGCCCTGTCATGGCAACCGTTCCATGGCGCCATCGAGCGCATCGTCGAGGACCGGCTGGCGCGCGGCCAGGAGACCCGCTTGGTTTCCCTTCATTCCTTCACGCCGGTCTACAAGGGCCGCAATCGGCCCTGGCATATCGGCATCATCCATGACGATGATCGCCGGCTGGCGTCGCCGCTGATATCGGCGCTGCAACGGCTCTCAGGCATCACCGTCGGCATCAACGAACCCTATTCGCCGGCCGACCGCGTCTATTTCACGCTGGAACGGCATGCGCGCTCGCGCGGGCTACCCTGCGCGATGATCGAAATCCGCAACGATGAAATCTCCGGCGAAACCGGGCAGCGGAAATGGGCGGATATGCTCACGGGCATTTTTTCGGATCTGGAGCCAGAGGAGGCCAAGGGCTCTCGACGAAGCGCAGTCGGAAAGTCAGTTCAATCGGCCAGCTAAGAACCAATAGGGGAACTCTGACATGACAACACCTGATCACTCTGACAAGTCGGAGGACACAAAAATCCTCCACAGTATGGGCTACGCCCAGGAATTGGCGCGCCGCATGAGCGGCTTCTCCAACTTCGCCATTTCCTTCTCGATCATCTGCATTCTGGCGGGCGGCATTACGTCTTTCCCGCTGGCCATGGCGACCGGCAGCGGTTTCGAGGCGACCATCGGCTGGGTCATCGGCGGCGTCTTTGCGCTCGTGGTCGCGGCGTCTCTCGGCCAGATTGGATCGGCCTATCCGACAGCCGGCGGCCTCTATCACTGGTCCTCGATCCTGGGCGGACGCGGCTGGGGCTGGGCCACGGCCTGGATCAACTTGCTCGGCCTGATCTTCGTCGTCGCTTCGGTGAATGTCGGCGTCTACCTGCTGTTTCAGGGGCTCGTTGCTGGCCCGATCTTCGGCTGGGACACATCGGCCTGGGGCTTCTGGCAACAGACGGCGGCAGTCGTCTTGATTACAGTTACCCAAGGTCTGTTCAATCATCTCGGCATCAAGACGACGACGATGTTGACCGATTTTTCCGGCTACCTCATCCTCGTTGTCGCGGTCGTGCTGACGCTGACCTTCCTGATCTGGGGCGCGCATGGCTTCGATCTCGCGCGGCTGACGACTTTCGTCAACACGACCGGCGATCTCGGTGGTGGCTATGTTCCGACGGCCCGCACCGCACTCGTGGCCTTCCTGATTGGCCTTCTCTACCCGCTTTACACGATCACCGGCTTTGACGCCTCCGCGCATACCGCCGAGGAAACGCACAATGCCCGCGTCGCTGTGCCCAGAGGCATGATCCACGCGGTCCTCTGGTCTCTCGTCTTCGGTTTCGTCATGGCGGTCTCCTTTGTCCTTGCCAGCCCCGATCTCGTGGCGACCGCCAAGGACGGCGGCAATGCCTGGTTCAACCTGTTCAACAATCTGCCGGCGCCAACCTGGCTCAAGGCTCTGCTCGGCATCGCCATCGTGCTGTCGAACTATCTGTGCGCGCTAGCAGGGCTCACTTCGACCTCGCGCATGATCTTTGCCTTTTCGCGTGACGGAGGTCTGCCGGGGTCTTCTTTATGGAAGCAGGTTTCGCCGACCTGGCGCACGCCCGTCCCGGCCATCTGGCTCGGCGTCGTTCTGTCGATTGCCGCCACGCTCTATTCGCCGGCTTTCGCGGCGCTGGCAGCCGGCTGCGCACTCTTCCTCTATGTCTCCTACGCCATGCCGATCGCGGCCGGACTTCTTGCGGAAGGAAAGAGCTGGACCGAGTTCGGACCATTCCGGCTCGGCATCTGGTCAAAGCCGTTCGCCGTCATCACCGTGCTTGGTGTTCTGGTGTTGATGTATGCCGGCATCCAACCGCCCTTCGACATCTTGATCAACTATGCGATCGGATTGATCGTTCTGCTTGTCGTTTTGTGGTTTGCCGTCGAGAACCGCCGCTTCCAGGGGCCGCCCATCGGCGAGACGGCAATCGCCAAGCGCAGGGCGATCATCGCAGCGGCCGAAAAGGCCGTCGGCGAATCCGCCTAAACAACCAATCAAGCCGTGGCGGGTTCGCTCGCCACGGTTTTTTGTTCTCGTTCATGTGACAAGCCCGAAACGCCAAGCACTGGAGTGCCAAAGGAATGGCCGGAAGTTTCTCGTTCGATCAGTTGAAGAAAGCGGTCTCCAGCGGCGAGATCGACACGGTGCTGGCATGCATTGTCGACATGCAGGGCCGGTTGGCGGGAAAGCGGTTCCTGGCGCAATACTTCGTCGATTCCGCGCATGACGAGACGCATGGCTGCAACTACCTGCTGGCGGCCGACATCGATATGGAGCCGGTGCCGGGCTACAAGGCGGCAAGCTGGTCGAAGGGCTATGGCGACTTCGTCATGAAGCCGGACCTGGCGACGCTGCGGCGCATTCCCTGGCTGGAAAAGACGGCGCTCGTCATTTGCGACGTGCTCGACCACCACACCCATGACGACCTGCCGCATTCGCCGCGCGCCATCCTGAAGAAGCAGGTCAAGCGGCTGAGCGAGCGCGGCTATATCGGCTATTTCGCTTCCGAGCTCGAATTCTATCTGTTTAACGAAACCTACGATTCCGCCCGCAAGAAGCATTGGCAGGGGCTCGATACAGCCTCGCCCTATATTGGCGACTACCAGATCGGCATCACCACCAAGGAAGAAGGCGTCATGCGCCGGCTTCGCAACGAGATGGAAGCCGCCGGTATTCCGATCGAGAATTCCAAGGGCGAGTGGGGTCCGGGCCAGGAAGAGATCAATGTGCGCTACGCCGAGGCGCTCGACATGGCCGACCGCCACGTCATCCTGAAGAACGGCGCCAAGGAGATTGCCGAGTCCGAAGGCAAGGCGATTTCCTTCATGTCCAAGTATAATTACGGTCTCGCCGGCAATTCGAGCCACATCCACAATTCGCTGTGGAGCGCGGACGGCAAGACGCCGCTGTTCTTCGACAGACAAGCCGACTGGACCTTGTCGACGCTCGGCCAGCAATGGGCGGCCGGGCAGCTGAAATACGCCAAGGAATTCACCTGGTTCCTGGCGCCCTACATCAATTCCTACAAGCGCTTCCAGGCCGGCACTTTCGCGCCGACCAAGATCATGTGGAGCGAAGACAACCGCACCGCCGGCTTCCGCCTGTGCGGCGAGGGCACCAAGGGCATCCGCATGGAATGCCGCATCGGCGGCGCCGACCTCAATCCCTATCTCGCCTTCGCGGCGCTGATCGCGGCCGGCCTCGCCGGTATCGACGAGAAGCTGGAATTGCAGAAGCCTTTCGTCGGCGACGCCTATCAGGCTTCTCGTTTGCCGGAAATTCCAAAGACGCTGCGCGACGCGACCGAGACGCTGGCGAAATCGAAGATGCTGAAACAGGCGCTCGGCGAGGATGTGCTCGAGCACTATGTCCACACAGCGAAGTGGGAGCAGTTCGAATACGATCGGCGTATCACGGATTGGGAACTGCACAGAGGGTTCGAGCGATATTAAAGCTTTATGCAGCTTTATTGTTGACAATGTAGTTAATGTAGCTCATATGAAGGCTGCAAGCTGCAATTGTTGGGGAGTTCGCAATGTCCAAATATGCGCCGCTGAAGGAATTTCTGGTCGCCCAGAATGCCGACCGTGTGCCTATGTCGTTCGATGAGATCGAGAGCGTGCTTAGTCTGCCGTTGCCGGCATCGAAGCGATACCCCGCGTGGTGGAGCAACAATCCGAGCAACAATCCCATGACCAGGGAGTGGCTCGAGGCCGGATTCGAGACCGAATCCGTCAACGTAGGCACTGGCAAGCTTGTCTTTCGCCGCGTTCGCAAGATGCCGACCGGTGACGCCGCACCCGCTGTGCGTACGCACCGTCACCCTGGATTTGGTTTCATGAAGGGCTTGATAGCTATCGAGGCCGGGTTTGATGTCACCAAACCGTTCGATGATGAGCCTTGGGATCGGGGTTATCTGGGCGGTGAAACTCAGGCGCAGCATGGCAAACACATGATGCGCAAATGAGTGAAGAGCCGAGCCTGCTGCTGGACACGTGCGCGATGATCTTCATTGCAAACGACAGCAAAATCGACCCTCAGGCAAGCCAGGAGATTTCCGACGCGGCCTATGATGGCCGCCTCTATCTCTCGCCGATGTCAGCATGGGAGATCGGCATCGGTGTGGCCAAGGGCCGGCTCAACTTGCCCATAGCGCCGCTCGATTTCGTAGAGCGGTTCATTGAGCGCATGTCCGCAAAACTCAGCGCGATTTCGCCGGCCATTCTGATCGCGTCTTCCAACTTGCCGGGTTCGCCCCATGGCGATCCTATGGATCGAATACTGATTGCCACTGCAAGGGCCTTGGACATGGTTCTTGTGACGCGAGACGAGCCCATCCTTCGCTACAGCCGCAACGGACATCTGCGTACATTAGCCTGCTAAATGGAGCACCTTTTGGAAACCGTAAAACTCAAATCCCCCATCGACGGCTCGATCTATGCGGAGCGGCCGGTCGCTACCGACCAGGCGATCAACGCCGCGGTCGAGCGTGCCAAGGCGGCGCAGAAGAAGTGGGCGCAGTCGCCGATCGTCGAGCGCGGCAAGTACATGCTGGCGATGCTGGAAGCACTGGTCGCGATGACCGACGAGATCGTGCCGGAGATCGCCTGGCAGATGGGGCGTCCCGTTCGTTATGGCGGTGAGTTCGGCGGCGTCAAGGAGCGTACCAACTACATGGTCGAGATCGCGGAAGCGGCGCTCAAGTCCGTGCCGGCCTCCAACCCGAAGGACGGCTTCCGGCGCTATGTGAAGAAGGATCCGCTTGGGGTGGTCATGGTGATCGCGCCATGGAACTATCCCTATCTGACAGCGGTCAACACCATCGTACCGGCGCTGATGGCCGGCAACGCTGTCATCCTGAAACATGCCGCGCAGACGTTGCTGGTCGGCGAGCGCTTTCAACAGGCTTTCGACAAGGCCGGCCTGCCAAAGGGCGTGTTCCAGAATGTCGTGCTCAACCATGCACAGACGGAAAAACTGCTGGGTTCCGGCAAGATCGACCATGTCAATTTCACCGGCTCGGTCGCTGGCGGCCGTGCTATCGAAAAGGCGGCGGCAGGCACCTTCATGACGCTTGGGCTCGAACTTGGTGGTAAGGATCCGGCCTATGTGCTGCCTGACGCCAAGATGGATCATGCCGTGGCCAATCTGGTCGACGGCGCCTTCTTCAATTCCGGCCAATGCTGCTGCGGCATCGAACGCGTCTATGTGCACGAGAAAGTCTATGACGAGTTCGTCGAAGGCTTCATCGCCGAGACCAGGAATTATGTCGTCGGCGATCCGCTGGAGCAGGCGACGACGATGGGACCGATGGCGCAGGCGCGCTTTGCCGACCTGATCCGCGAGCAGAAGGCCGAAGCGCTGCGCAAGGGTGCCAAGGCGCACATCGACATGAAGGTGGCTAGCGACAAGGCCGGCTCGCCCTACCTGGCGCCGGAAGTGCTGACGCAAGTCGACCACCAGATGAGCGTCATGCGTGAGGAAAGCTTTGGCCCGATCGTCGGCATCATGAAGGTGCGCAACGACGAGGAGGCGATCGCTTTGATGAACGACAGCCCCTACGGGCTGACGGCCTCGATCTGGACGCGCGACATCGAGCATGCGGTGGCGATCGGCGACCGCGTCGAGACCGGCACGGTGTTCATGAACCGCTGCGACTATCTCGATCCCGCGCTGGTCTGGACCGGCGTCAAGGACACCGGCAAGGGCGTTGCCCTGTCGGCGCTGGGCTATGACAATCTGACCCGGCCGAAATCCTTCCATCTGCGTGAAGCCATCTAATTTTCGAAAGACAAAAATGTCCAAGCTCATCTCCAAATGGAACTACCCTACCACCGTTCGCTTCGGCGCCGGGCGCATCAAGGAACTGCCGGAGGTGCTCGCGGCCACCGGGATCAAGCGGCCGCTTTTCGTCACCGATCCGGGATTGGCGAAACTGCCGGTCGTCGCCTCGACGCTCAGGATTCTCGACGAGGCCAAGGTGCCCTATGGCGTGTTCTCCGAGGTGAAGCCGAACCCGGTCGAGTCCAACCTCACCGCCGGCATCGGGGTGTTCAAGAGGGGCAAGCATGACGGCGTCATCGCCTTCGGCGGCGGCTCGGCGCTCGACCTCGGCAAGCTGATCGCCTTCCAGGCCGGCCAAGTCAGGCCGGTCTGGGACTTCGAGGATGTCGGCGACTGGTGGACGCGCGCCAACTCTGACGCCATCGCGCCAATCATCGCTGTGCCGACCACCGCCGGCACCGGCTCGGAGGTCGGCCGCGCCGGCGTCATCACCAACGAGGAGACGCATACCAAGAAGGTCATTTTCCATCCGAAGTTGTTGCCGGCGATCGTCATCGCCGATCCGGAGCTTTCGGTCGGCATGCCTTCCTTCATCACCGCCGGCACCGGCATGGACGCGCTCGCCCATTGCCTCGAGGCCTATTGCGCGCCGGGCTACCATCCGATGGCCGACGGCATTGCCGTCGAAGGCATACGCCTGGTGTTCGAGAACCTGCCGAAGGCTTATGCCAATGGCAAAGATCTCGTCGCCCGCGCCCACATGATGAGCGCGGCCGCCATGGGCGCCGCGGCCTTCCAGAAGGGGCTGGGTGCCATCCACTCGCTGTCGCATCCGATCGGCGCGCTCTACGACACCCATCATGGCATGACCAATGCCGTGTTCATGCCATATGTGCTGGCCTTCAATCGCGACTCCATCGAGGAGCGTATCGCCCGGCTCGCCGCCTATTGCGGCATCAAGGGCGGTTTCGACGGCTTCGCCAAGGCTGTTATCAAGCTGCGCAAGGAGTTGAAGGTGCCGCACGCGCTGCCGGGCCTGATCAAGGGGCTCGACATGGACAAGAAGCGCAAGGGCCTGATCGCCGACATGGCGGTGGTCGATCCGACGGCCGGCGGCAACCCGGTCAAGCTGACCAAGAAGGCGGCGCTGACACTGCTCGAAAACGCCATCGCCGGGACGGTCTGAGGCCGGTTCCTGGATGCGGAAGTTGATCGGGAAACGAGGGGAAAGGAGAGGGGAAGGGGCGATATAGGGGCGGATTAATGATTAGCCGGAAAATTAAGTGATGGCTAATTGCTACAGTCCGTTAAAAAGAGTTAACTTTTCACGCTGCGAGGCGCCGGTTTCACAAAGCTTTCATCTGGCTGTCACACGAAAACGATACCGCATCGCAGACGTCCAACGGCGTCAGTTCAATGGAGAGAACACATGTTCAAATTCACGGGGAAAGTGCTTTCCCTTTCGGCCGCGACCCTGATGGTGTCGTCGGTGATTTCGTCCGCCGCTTCGATGGACGATCTCATCAAGGCCGCCAAGGCCGAAGGCCAGCTCACCACGATCGCCTTGCCGCATGACTGGTGCGGCTACGGCGACGTCATAGCCGGTTTCAAGGCGAAGTATCCGGAAATCACCGTCAACGAACTCAACCCCGACGCCGGCTCCGGCGACGAAGTCGAGGCGATCAAGGCCAACAAGGACAACAAGGGTCCGCAGGCTCCTGATGTCATCGACGTCGGCCTGTCCTTCGGCCCGACCGCCAAGGCCGATGGCCTGTTGATGCCATACAAGGTGTCGACCTGGGACTCGATCCCGGACAGCGCCAAGGATGCCGATGGCGCCTGGTACGGAGACTATTATGGCGTTCTCTCGTTCATGGTGAACAAGGACCTGATCAAGGAGTCGCCGAAGGACTGGGCCGATCTCCTCAAGCCCGAATTCGCCAACGCGGTCGCCGTTGCCGGCGATCCGCGCGCTTCGAACCAGGCCATCCAGGCCGTCTACGCCGCAGGCCTTTCCGGTGGCGCGGCTGCTGGTGAAGCCGCTGGCACCGCCGGCCTCGACTTCTTCAAGAAGCTCAACGCCGCCGGCAATTTCGTGCCGGTCGTCGGCAAGCCGGCAACGCTTGCCCAGGGCCAGACCCCGATCCTGATCAACTGGGACTACAACGCGCTCGCCGGTCGCGACACGCTGAAGGGCAACCCGCCCGTCGACGTCATCGTGCCGAAGACCGGCGTTGTCGCCGGCGTTTATGTGCAGGCGATCAGCGCGTTCGCGCCGCATCCGAATGCAGCCAAGCTGTGGATGGAATATCTCTATTCCGACGAAGGCCAGATCGGCTGGCTGAAGGGCTATTGCCACCCGATCCGCTTCAATGATCTTGCCAAGAACGGCAAGATCCCCGCGGACGTTCTGGCCAAGCTGCCGCCGGCGGAATCCTACGCCTCGGCCGCCTTCCCGACGCTCGACGAGCAGGGCAAGGCGAAGGAGACCATCAGCAAGAACTGGGACGCCGTTGTCGGCGCCAACGTCAAGTAAGGCTTGAAATCCACCGGGCGGCCGCGAGGCCGCCCGGTTTCCCCTCGAAGACGGTAGCCGGCGCATGACCGATCTTACGCTTTCAAATCAGTCCGTCACCACCAAGCCCGCGCCGCCGAACGAGGCGACCACTTTCCGCTTTCCGATGCAGTGGATTGGCGTGGCGCCTTTCTTCATCTTTGTCCTGATGTTCCTGATCCTGCCGACGATCTATCTCGTCCTGGGCGCTTTCCAGAATGGCGACGGTCAGCTGACGCTTGATAATATACTGCAGCTGGTCAGCGATCCCTCGATCAGCGCTTCCTACTGGGTTTCGATCAAGATCAGTTTCTGGTCGGCTGTCATCGGTGCCTTTGCCGGGCTCGCGATTGCCATCGCCATCGTGCGCGGCGGGCTTCCCAACTGGACCCGCTCGGCGGCCCTGACTTTTTCGGGCGTCGCCTCGAATTTCGCCGGCCTGCCGCTGGCCTTCGCCTTCCTGGCGACCCTCGGCCGCGTCGGCATCGTCACGACGCTTCTGCGTGACGTTCTCAATGTCAACATCTACGCGATGGGCTTCAATTTCCTCACGACATCGGGTCTGATCGCGGTCTATCTGTTCTTTCAGATTCCGCTGATGGTGGTCATCATCGTGCCGGCCATCGACGGCTTGAAGAAGGAATGGGGCGAGGCCGCCGCCACGCTTGGGGCCACCCAGTCGCAGTATTGGCGCATGGTGGTCATCCCGGTCTTGTGGCCGAGCTTCCTCGGCACCGTTATCCTGTTGTTCGCCAATTCCTTCGGCGCCATCGCCACGGCTTATGCGTTTGCCGGCCCGGCACTCAACATCGTTCCCATCAAGCTCTATTCGCAGATCAATGGCGACGTGCTGCACAACCCGCAGCTCGGCTATGCCATCGCCTTCGGCATGATCGTCATCACGGGCTTGGCTAACGTCTTCTACATCTGGTTCCGGACCCGGTCCGAAAGGTGGCTCAAATGAAGTCGGGCAAATTCTGGGCCTGGGTCGTCTTCATTGTCGGCGCGGCCTATTTCTTCATTCCGCTGATGGCGACTGTCGAGTTCTCGTTGCGCATGCGCCGCGGCGTCCATTCCTTCGATGCCTACCAGATCGTGCTGGGCGACGCTCGCTTCCAGTCGACCTTCCTGTATTCGGTGGTAGCGGCCGTCTTCACCATCATCCTCGGCGTGCTGATCGTGGTGCCTGCGGCATACTGGATCCGGCTGCGCCTGCCGCAGCTCAGGCCGATCGTCGAATTCATCACGCTGTTGCCGCTGGTCATTCCGGCCATCGTCATCGTGTTCGGCTATATCAGGATGTACGGCTCGAATTCCCCGCTGCCGTTCCTGGGCAGCAATATGGGCGCCAATGCGCTGCTGGTGATCGGCTATGCGACGCTGGCTCTGCCCTACATGTATCGCGCCGTCGATACGGGGCTGCGCACCATCGATGTGCGGACATTGACCGAAGCAGCGCAGATCCTGGGCGCCGGCTGGGGCACGATCATTGGCCGGGTGATCCTGCCCAATGTCCTGATCGCCGTGCTGTCGGGCGCCTTCCTGACCTTCGCCATCGTCATCGGCGAGTTCACCATGGCGAGCCTTCTCAACCGTCCGGCCTTTGGCCCGTATCTGCAAAACGTCGGCGCCAACCGCGCCTATGAACCGGCAGCCCTTGCCATCATCGCCTTCGCCATTACCTGGGGCTGCATGTCGCTCATCCAGATCCTGTCTCGCTTCGCGCCGAAATCGGCGAACCGCCCGAATTGATCGAAAAGCACTGACCTGAGAGAAAAAGCCATGGCCGAGCCATTCCTGTCCATCCAGCATGTGCGAAAGTCCTACGGGTCCAACACCGTGGTGCAGGATTTCAGCCTCGACGTCGAGCCGGGCGAGTTCGTCTCGTTCCTGGGGCCATCCGGATGCGGCAAGACGACGGTGCTGCGTATGGTCGCCGGCTTCGAGGAGCCGTCGGCCGGCAAGATCGTCGTCGCCGGCAAGGACATCACGCGGCTGAAGCCCAACCAGCGCAATGTCGGCATGGTGTTCCAGGCCTATGCGCTGTTCCCGAACCTCACCGTGGCGCAGAACATCGCTTTCGGGTTGAAGGTTGCCGGCATGCCGAAGGCCGACGCCGACAAGCGCGTCGCCGAGATGCTCGACATGATCAGACTGCCGCAGATGGCGGACCGCTATCCCTACCAGCTCTCCGGCGGCCAGCAGCAGCGCATCGCGCTGGCGCGCGCGATCGCGCCGAAGCCGAAGCTCCTGCTGCTCGACGAGCCGCTGTCGGCGCTGGACGCCAAGGTGCGCGTGTCGCTGCGCGAGGAAATCCGCTCGATCCAGAAGAAGCTCGGCATCACCACCATCTTCGTGACCCATGACCAGGAAGAGGCGCTGTCGATCTCCGACCGCATCGCCGTCATGTATGGCGGCAAGGCCGAGCAGGTCGCGACGCCGTTCGAAATCTACAACCGGCCGGCGACCAAGTTCGTCGCCAATTTCGTCGGCACGCTGAACGTGCTCGAAGGCAAGGTCACCGACGCCGCCTCCGGCAAGGTGCAGGTCAATACGCAGGAAGTCTCGCTCAAGGGCAAGCTCAACGGCTCGAAGTCCGGCGACACGCTGTCTCTGGCGCTGCGGCCCGAGGCGATTTCGCTCGGCCGCCAGCCCGGCCGCGACTCCAGCCTGACCGGAGAGATTTCCGAAGTGCACTTCCTCGGCTCGGTTATCCGGGTCCGTGTCGGCATCGGCGGCAACACGGTGTCGCTCGACACGTTCAACAACTCCGCCACCCCGCCGCCCGCAGTCGGGGAGAAAGCCGAGATTTCGTTCTCGTCGAGCGATATGCTGGTGCTGCACTAGGTAGTCCGCTGTCGGAAGGCGCTCCCAAACGGGCGCTCCAGCCGTCGGGATTTCTCATGCTGCCGGCGGACGACACGGTCCGTGCCAGAGATGTCCCTGTTGTTCCACGACCATGACTTTGGCACTGCCAATCGCCTCGTTCGGCGGCTACGATAGAGCATGGCTCTTTTCGAACTGACGCTTATCCTCCTGTTGATTGCAGTCGCGCTGACGGCGCTGTCGCGCCGGCTGCAAGTTCCTTATCCGTCGCTGCTGGCGCTGGCGGGCGCGGGCATCGCCTTCCTGCCCGGCATGCCCACCATCGAAATCGACCCGGAACTGGCGCTGGCCCTGTTCATCGCGCCGGTGCTGCTCGACGCCGCCTATGACACCTCGTTGCGCGATCTCAATCGCAACCGGCTGCCGCTCGCCCTGCTGGCCTTGGGGGCGGTCGTTTTCACCACCGCAGCGGTTGCGCTGCTCGGCTGGAAGATGGCAGGCCTGCCGATCGCCGCGGCCGTCGCCCTTGGCGCCATCGTAGCGCCGCCCGATGCCGTCGCGGCGTCGGCCGTGCTCGGACAATTCAAGGTGCCGCATCGCATCACCACCATCCTGCAAGGCGAGAGCTTGCTCAACGATGCAACCGCGCTGCTGATCTACCGTATCGCTGTCGCCGCCGCACTCGGTCCGTTCCTGTTGAGCAGCGCCGCGCCCATGGTCGCCCTGTCGACCGTTGGTAGCCTGGTGGCCGGCTATGTACTCGGTCGGCTGTCGCTTGCCACGCTGAGCCGCATCGAGGACGCGGCCAGCGGTACCGTGGTGCAGTTCGCCGGCACGTTCGGTGTCTGGATCCTGGCGGACAGGTTGGGTCTCTCGGCGATCATCACCATCGTCGTCTACGCCATGACCATCGCACAGACCGCGCCGCGCCGAATGTCAGCAAGAAAGCGTGTCAGTTCCTATTCGGTCTGGGAGACGGCTGTGTTCGTGCTCAACGTGCTGGCCTTCGTGCTGATGGGTCTGCAGGCTCGGTCGATCGTCGGACGGCTCGCCGGTACGGGAGAGCTCGACGCATTCGTCTTTGCCGCGGCTGTGCTGGCGGTCGTCATCGTTTCGCGCCTGATCTGGGTGCTGGGCTGCGGTGCAGTCATCAGGTGGTTTGCCCGCTTTGGCGGCGCCGAGCATCAGCCGGATACGCCGTCCTTTCGCGGCGGCGTGCTCATCGGCTGGTGCGGCATGCGGGGACTGGTAACCCTTGCCGCGGCATTCGCCTTGCCGGTCGAATTTCCTGCTCGCGACCCGATCGTGCTCGCCGCCTTCACGGTCGTGCTCGGCACCCTGGTGCTGCAAGGAATGAGCCTGAAGCCGCTGCTGCGCGTCCTGAAGCTGGATCCCGACGAAACGGTCGACCGGGAGGTAGCGAAGGCGCGCGTCGTGGTCATGCAGGCCGCGCTTGATGTATTGAGCGGCAAAACCTCGAGCGCCGCAGCCGCGGTGCGCGAGCAATATGCCGCCCAGCGCAAGATCGCCAAAAATCCCGAGGATGCCCAGGCCGCGACCGAATATGACAGGCTGCGTCTCTATGCCATCAAAAGCCAGCGCGATGCCCTGGAGGAGCTGCGCCGCAACGGCACCATCGGTGACGAAGCCTATCACCGTCTGGAGGAAGAGATCGACTGGACGGAACTTGCGGCATCGCCGGCAGGCCGGTTCCAGCCGCTGACCACCGACTAGCAGATACCGCGTCTCGGCCGCTGCCCTGCTGGCCCAAGCCCCGTCCGTCCTCCTGCACATTGCAAGCGATCGGCCGAACCGTTACTGCCAACACCGAAAAGTGAGCCGGATAAGCAATGAAGCTGGTCAGCTACAACATCCAGTACGGATTCGGCAGCGACGGGCGCTACGATCTTTCGCGTGCGGCACGCCTTGTCGCTGGCGCCGACATCATCGCCTTGCAGGAGGTCGAGCGGCACTGGCAACGCAGCGATTTCGACGACCAGCCGGAGCGGCTTTCCCAATTGCTGCCTGGGTATCACTGGGTCTACGGCCCAGCCTTCGACATGGATGCCAGCGAGCTGCGCGACGGCCGCCTGGTCAATCGCCGCCGGCAGTTCGGCACCATGGTTATGTCGAAGCTGCCGATCGTCTGGTCGCGACTGCACGCGCTGCCGATGCGCCGCACGCTGCGGCCGCTCAACACCCGCAACGCCGCCCTCGAATGCATGATCCGCACGCCGGCCGGGCCGGTCAGGGTGCTGTCGCTGCATCTCGCGCACATCGCGGCGGAAGAGCGGCTGGAGCAGATCGATTATCTCATGGCCGAGCATCGCCGGGCACCATCGGAAGGCGGACCGTGGAGCGGAGCGGACGATGAACCTTCGCGTAACTGGACACATGGGGAAGTCGAGCCGGAAAATCCGCTGGCGACGATCTGGATGGGCGATTTCAACATGGAACCCGGCAGCGCCGAATATCGCCGCATTGTCGGCAGCACGCCCTATCATCGGGGCGCTGCCTATCTCGACGGCTTCGTCGATGCCGCTTCTGTCGCCAGCGAGCCGGTGGCGGATTTCCATACGCATGAGAAGATCATCGACGGCAGGCTGGCAAAGCGCCGGCTTGACCATTGCTTCGTCGGCGGCATGTTGGCCGGGCGTGTGCGTTCGGTTGGATCAGACATGGGCGAGGTGGCTTCCGACCACTTCCCGGTCCGGGTCGACATCGATCTCGAGACGCCCTTCGGCTTGGGAGGTCGATGAGCTCCCCATGACGCTTTTCGTCTTCTTCGCGGTGCTTGCCGCGGCCGCCATGCACGCGATCTGGAACGCACTGGTCAAGGTGCATCTCGACCGTTTTCTGTCGATCACGCTGATGACGCTCGGCATGGGCACTGCTGCCATCGTCGTGCTGCCATTCGTCGAGATGCCGAAGGCGGAGGTCTGGCCCTACATCATCGCTTCGGTGATCTTCCACATGGGTTATCGCACCTTCCTGATCGGCGCCTACCAGGCCGGCGATTTCGCCCAGACCTACCCGCTGGCGCGTGGCACGGCACCCCTGCTGGCCGCGATTGGCGGCATGTTCGTCGTCGCCGAAGTGCCGGCGCCGCTTGCCATCCTTGGCATCCTGCTGTTGTCGGCCGGCACGCTGGTGATGTCGTTTCGCGGGGGCGCGCATCTGGAGAAGCTGAATCTGCGCGCGGTCGGCTATGCGCTGGGCACGTCGATCTTCATCGCCAGCTACACGCTGTCCGACGGCAGCGGCGCGCGGCTGGCGGCAACGGCGCAGAGCTATGCCGCCTGGCTGTTCATCTGCGATGCATTTGGGGCGCTGGTGCTGTGCCTCGTTTTCCGAGGGCCCAAGGCGCTGCCCGTTCTGGCGCGCGACTGGAAAACGGGACTGTTCACCGGTGTGCTTTCCGGCGCCGCCTACTGGATCGTCATGTGGGCGATGACCAAGGCGCCGATCGCCTCGGTGGCGTCGCTGCGCGAGACCTCGATCCTGTTTGCCATGATGATCTCGGTCTACGCCCTCGGCGAAAAGATGACAGGCTGGCGCGGCGCCGCCGCGCTCAGCATTGTTGCGGGCGTCATCGCGTTGAGGATGGGTTGACCTCTCAGCCGAGCACCGTCATTACCTGGCCGCGCCGCTCCGGACTGAAGCGGATGACGACGATGATGCAGACGGCGACCACGCCGGCAAAAAGCGCCAGCGCATAGCCATAGCTGCCGCCGGGGGCTTCGGCGATCCCGGCCTGATATGGACCGCCATAGGAAGCGGCGAGATTGCCGGCCTGGTAGATGAAGCCGGGCAAGGTGGCGCGCACCGCACCGGGAGAAAGCTCGTTGAGGTGGACCGGGATGACGCCCCAGGCGCCCTGGACCGCGACCTGCATGACGAAGGCGCCGATGGCCAGCATGAACGGCGTTGAACTGTAGGCCCATAGCGGGATCGCCGGCAGGGCGATGATGCAGGCGAGTGTAATGGCGTTGACGCGGCCGATCTTCTCCGACAGCGCACCGAATGCCAGGCCGCCGACGATGGCGCCGATGTTGGCAACGATGGTGATCCAACTCACCGTATGCGGATCGAAGCCGTGCTGCTTCTTCAGGAAGGTCGGATAGAGATCCTGCGTGCCATGGCTGAAGAAGTTGAAGAACATCATCAGCACGACGGCATAGAGCGCGACGCCCCAGTGCTTCTGCAAGGTCTCCAGCATCCCCGGTCGAGCGGTTTTCTGTGCCTCGACGAAGGCAGGAGATTCCGGCACATGCGAGCGGATGAACAGGACGACCAGCGCCGGGACGAAGGAGAGCAGGAACATGGCGCGCCAGCCGATCGTGTAGCCGCCGATCGTCTGCTGGTAGAGCAGGCCATAGACCACCGCCGCCAGCAGGTAGCCGGCCGGATAGCCGCATTGCAGGATGCCCGAGACAATACCGCGGGCGCTCGGCGGGACGGATTCCATGGCAAGCGAGCTGCCGAGGCCCCATTCGCCGCCCATGGCGATGCCGAACAGCGCGCGCAGCGCCAGGAAGATGCCGAGATTGGGCGAGAAGGCGGCGAGCGCCCCGATCACCGAATAGCTGACGATGTTGAGCATGAGAATGGGCTTGCGCCCGTATTTGTCGGCTAGCATGCCAAAGAAGAACGCGCCGATGAAGCGCGTGGCCAAGGTCAGGAACAGTGCCTTTGAGACTGCCGGGACATCCGTCTGGAATTCAGTCGCAATATCGGTGAGCAGGAATGTCAGAAGGAAGAAATCAAAAGCATCGAGCGTCCAGCCCAGGAATGAGGCCAGGACGGTTTTCTTCTGCTCGGTAGTGAGGTTCAAGGCGTCCTCCTTTGCATCCCCCAAAGGAACGATATGTCGCCCTGTCGGCAAAAGAGAACAGCGATCGGCCGGCTTTCGAAAGGCCGGCGGTCACTTTTTCGTAAGATCGAGATCGAAGACCATCAATCCGTCCGCGCCGCCTTCGAGAGCCGCGACCAGGCGAGCGCCGGCACGCTGATGCGCCTCATGGACGAGATAGGCGTCGCGCGCCGCGGCATCGCGGAAATCGATGGTGAAGCCATAGGTGAACCCGCGCGCGAAAGGCTCTGGGCTGACATTGGTGCTGAACTGGACGGTGTCCATGCCTTCGACCACCTGTCGCAACGCCTCGAGGCCGGCGTGGATGGCCGTGCGCTCGGTCGACGACACATCGCTGCGAAATCTGGCGAAAACGCAGTGCCTGATCATTTTACCACTCCCTATGCAGCACGATTGCCGGAAAACACTGCCGGCGGCAGCGGCTCGCGGCCGAGGATCAGGTCGGCACCCTTTTCGCCGACCATGATCGTCGGCGCATTGGTGTTGGAGGAAGGCACGCGGGGCATCACCGAGGCGTCGCAGACGCGCAGGCCCTCGATGCCGCGCAGTCTCAGGTCCGGCGTCACCACCGCCATCTCATCATGGCCCATGCGGCAGGTGCCGACAGGATGGTGATCGGTCTTGGAGGTGCGGCAGGCATAGTCGATCAGCTCATCGTCGCTGGCGAGCGACGGGCCGGGCAGCACCTCGCGCAGCACGTAAGGGGCAAGCGCCTTCTGCCGCATGATCTCGCGCGCCAGCCGCAGCCCTCTCAGCGACATGTCGCGGTCATAGGGATCGGACCAGTAGTTGGGGTCGATCAGCGGGTGGTCGGAGGGATCAGCGCTTTTCAGCCGCACCGTGCCGCGCGAGCGCGGGCGCAGGAAGGCCGAGTTCAAGGTGACGCCCGGGTTTTTCAGCTTCTCGACGCCAGCCTCGATGCCGGAGCCGAGGCCCAGATGGAACTGGATATCGGGCGAGGCGGCGGTCGGGTCGGCGTACCAGAAGCCGCCGGTCTCGAACAGGCTGGACGCCACCGGCCCCTTCTTCAACAGCAGATATTGCAGGCCAGCCCAGGCCGTGCGGTGCAGCTTGGCGTAATTGTCGTAGGTGTGGTCGCCGGTGCATTCGGCGATGACGAACAGGTCGAGATGGTCCTGCATGTTGGAGCCGACGCCGGGCAGATCGTGCACCGGCGTGACGCCGACCGATTTCAGATGGTCGGCCGGGCCGATGCCCGACTGCATCAAAAGCTTAGGCGAACCGATGGCGCCGGACGAGACGATCACCTCGCGGTCGGCGCGCAGGATTTTTGTCTCGCCGCCCGGCCTGTCGACCACCTCGACGCCGATGGCGCGGCCGTTCTCGACGACGATGCGGGTGACCAGCACGTCGGTCCTGACGGTGAGGTTCTTGCGAGCGCGGATCGGCCTGAGATAGGCGACCGAGGCGGAGGAGCGCCGGGCATCCTTCTGGGTCAACTGGTAGTAGCCGACGCCTTCTTGGGCAGCGCCGTTGAAATCCGGATTGAAGGGAATGCCCATCTCCTGGCCGGCGCGGAAATAGGCTTCGCAGATCGGCAACGGCGCAATCGGGTTCGACACGCCGAGCGGGCCCTGGTCGCCGTGGAAGTCGTTGGCGTAGCGCTGGTTGTTTTCGGCCCGTTTGAAATAGGGCAGCACGTCGCGGTAGCCCCAGCCGGCCAGCCCTTCCTCCTTCTCCCAGGCGTCGTAGTCGCGCGCATTACCGCGCGTGTAGATCTGGGCGTTGATTGAGGAGCCGCCGCCGACCACCTTGGCCTGCGTGTACCAGAAGACGCGGTCGTTCATGTTTCTCTGCGGCACCGTCGACCAGCCCCAGGACGCAATGCCCTTGGTCATCTTGGCAAAGCCCGCCGGCATGTGGATATAGGGATGCCAATCCTTGCCACCGGCTTCGAGCAGCAGCACGGAGTTGGAGGGATCCTCGCTCAGCCGGTTGGCCAGCACGCAGCCGGCAGGGCCGGCGCCCACGATGATGTAGTCGGTCATTGTCTCATCCACTCACAGCCGAGGCACGGAAAGCGCGCCGTCGACATTGATGATCGAACCGGTCGAAAAGCCCAGTCTCCCGGCAGCGAGCGCGGCCACCATGGCGCCGATGTCGGAAACTTCGCCCCAGCGTTTCGCCGGCACCAGGCCGCTGTCTATCAAAGCGTCGTATTTGGCGGTCACGCCCGCCGTCATGTCGGTGCGGATAATGCCCGGCCGCAGCTCGAACACGCCGATGTTTTCCGGGGCGAGCCTGAGCGCCAGATTCTTCACCCACATCGAAAGCCCTGCCTTCGATATGCAATATTCGGAGCGTTCCGGCGAGGCCATCTCGGCGCTGACCGAGGTGATGGTGATGATCGATTTCGCTTCATCGCTGGGCTGGCGGAGCATCGCCTTGGCGACCGCCTGGCTGAGAAAGACGGTGCCCCGCAGGTTGACGCCGATCGCGCGGTCGAAATTGTCGGGTTTGAGGTCCAGCAGGTCGCCCCGCACCACGGCGCCGACGCCGGCATTGTTGACCAGGCAGTCTATGCGGCCGAATGCGCGCATGGCGGTTTCGACCAAGGCGGCGTGGCTGGAAAGATCGGCGATGTCGCAGCTGACATAGGCGAATTTGGCGCCGCGTTTGGCGACGTCTTGCGCAAGCTCGTCAGCGGGTTTCGCGGCAACATCGGCGACAAGGATGTCAAAGCCGGCATCAGCGAGTGCCTGAGCGCAGGCAAGACCAATTCCGCGCGCGCCGCCGGTGACGATGGCTGCGGGGCGGGTCATCGGATACTCATCCTTATGTCAGCGCCGCCCCTCATCGCCCTGCCGGGCACTTCTCCCCGTATAGTGACGGGGAGAAGGACGCTGTTATCGCCTGCTTCACCATGCGCCAGCATTGCAGAAAAAGCGCCGAGATTGCGGCCAGCGTGCTTCTCCCCGTTTACGGGGAGAAGGTGCCGGCAGGCGGATGAGGGGCGGCGCTGACCGATCATGCGGCGAGGTCCGTCTTGCGGATGTGCTCGGCGACGCGCAGCGCCTGGGCGGCGATCGACAGCGCCGGGTTCACGGCGGCCGAGTTCGGCAGAAAACCGGCGTCGACGACGAACAGGTTCCGGTGATCGAAGGCACGGCACAACGGATCGAGCGGCGACGTCGCCGGATCCTCTCCGATTTTCACCGTGCCGCACTGGTGCGAGGGCGTGCGTTTGTCGAAAGGGCGCGACAGCACCAGGGGATAACCGCAGGCGCGAAAATTCTCGCGCATCACCTTGGTCAGCCCGTCGAGCGACTGCATGTTGGAGCGCCGCCATTGCATGACGATGTCCTTGCCGTCGGCCATGATGCGGCTTTCGGGATCTGGCAGGTCCTCGCACATCAGGTACCAGTCGACCGCATGGCCGGCCATGAAATCGAGCGCGAATTTCGGCACTCGTTTCACATTGGCCTTGAGCATGTTGCCGTCGATCTTGCCGAGAAGCTGGACATTGCCGAGCGGTTTGCCGCCCTTGCCGTCGGAGAGGTAATAATCGTTGAGCATCAGCGTCTTCTGGTAGACGGCATCGTTCCGGCGGCGCGGATCGATCGCCAGCATGGCGCTCGAATTGTGGTTCATGAAGTTGCGGCCGACCTGGTCGGAGCGGTTGGCCAGGCCCTTGCCGCCCCCCTTGCCATTGCTGGGTGAGGGCGAGCGCAGCAGGATGACCGCTGAATTGACCGCGCCGGCCGACAGGATGACCAGTTTTGGCGACAGCTTTTTCAGCTCGCCGCTCTGGCGGTAATGAACCGCTGATACGGTTTTACCGTCCGGAGCAGTCTCGAGATATTCGACATGGGCGCCGGTTTCGAGCTTGATGTTAGGATCGTTCAGTGCCGCCGCCAGCGGTGCGGTCTGGGCGTCCATCTTTCCCTGGCCAGTGTTCGGAAAAGCGTCCCAGCCGGTCCTGCCTTCTCTGAGCCAGGTGTCGATGTCGACGCCGAGCGGCAGCGAGGCCGGATGCAGGCCCAGCCGCTTGAGCTCGGCTCGGGCACGGGCGATCGGCGCCTCGTCGGGCACAGGCTTATAGGCATAGGGGACCGAGTGGAACGGCTCGGTCGGGTCTTCGCCAAGCGCGCCGCGGACGCGAAAAAGCTGCTCTGCCCTGGAATACCAAGGCTCGAATTCGTCATAGGAAAACGGCCAGGGCGGCGAGACGCCGCCGAAGTGCTCCATGGCGGAGAAATCCTCTTTGCGGTAGCGGATCAGCACCGCGCCGAAGAATTTCGAATTGCCGCCGACATAGTAGTAATTGCCCGGATTGAAGGACGCGCCACCGGCCTCGCGCCACATCTCCTTCGGCCGGTAATGGCCGTCGACGAAGATCGAGCGCGTGTCGCGCGCATGCGGCGTTGCCGGCAACGGCTCACCGCGTTCCAGTATCAGGATCGAGGCGCCACTGCCGGCTAAGCCGGAGGCGATCGTGGCGCCGCCGATGCCGGAGCCGATGATGACGATATCCGGGTTTGTCATGGCCTAAAGCGCGCCGCTTTTGAATGGACACATGCGACGCGCTTTAGGTCTATTGTCTTGATGCATGTCGTTGCCCCAAAACCGGACCCACTTTTGGGCGACGCGCATTAGCGAATACGGCTCTGGGTCGCCGGATCGAAGAACACCGCCTTGGTCAGGTTGAAGGCGAGCGGCGTGTTGGTGCCGGGCTGGATGTTGGCATCTGCGCGCAGCCGCGCCACCACGCCTTTACCGCCGAGGTTGGTGACGGCGAAGGTATCGGAACCGGCCGGCTCCACAACCTCGATATGGCAATCGGCGGTGGCGATTTGCGAGGCGTTGCGCTCGGCGCCTTCCGGATCGGTGAGCGCCTCCGGACGAACGCCGAAGATGACCGGCTTGCCCTTGAACGCCGACAATCCGGCGGGGGCATTGGCCATCGGCAGAGTGATCGGCTGGCGTGCCTCGCGATCGAGCACGACGGCCAGGTCGCCGCCATTGCCGTCGATGGTCGCCGGGATCAGGTTCATCGCCGGCGAACCCATGAAGTCGGCGACGAAGACATTGCTGGGGTTGTTATAGATCTCGGCCGGCGTGCCGAATTGCTGCACCTCGCCATCGCGCATGACGGCGATCTTGGTCGCCAGCGTCATCGCCTCGATCTGGTCGTGGGTGACATAGACGATGGTTGTGCCGGTGGTGGCATGCAGGCGCTTGATCTCGATGCGCATGTCGACGCGCAGCTTGGCGTCGAGGTTGGACAGCGGCTCGTCGAACAGGAACAGCTTGGGGTCGCGCACCAGCGCCCGGCCCATGGCGACGCGCTGGCGCTGGCCGCCCGAAAGCTGGCTTGGCTTGCGGTTCAGCAGATGGCCGATCTGCAGCACCTTGGCCACCTTGTCGATCGCCTTTTGGCGTTCGTCGGCCGGCACGCCGCGCATCTCCATGCCGAAGGAGATGTTCCCGGCGACCGTCATGTTCGGGTAGAGCGCGTAGCTCTGAAACACCATGGCGATGTCGCGCTTGGACGGGTGCAGATCTGTGATGGTGCGGCCATCGACGCGGATATCGCCGGAGGTGATCGTCTCCAGTCCGGCGATGGTGTTGAGCAAGGTGGACTTGCCGCAGCCGGAAGGACCGACCAGCACCAGGAAGCCGCCCTTTTCCAGTTCGAGATTGATCCCCTTCAGGATCTCGACCTGGCCGAAACGCTTCCTCAGACCATCAATTTCCAGAAAAGCCATTGGGTTATCCTTTGACCGCGCCCGCCATCAGGCCACGCACGAAATAGCGGCCGGCGAGCACGTAGACGAGAAGGGTGGGCAGTGCCGCGATCATCGCGGCCGCCATGTTGACGTTGTATTCGACGACGCCTGTCGAGGTGTTGACGACGTTGTTGAGCGCCACCGTCATCGGCATGGCGTCGCCGGTGCCGGCATAGGCGGAGGCGAACAGGAAGTCGTTCCAGATGTTCGTGAACTGATAGATGACGGTGACGACGAAGATCGGCATCGAATTCGGCAGCATGATGCGCCGAAAGATCTGGAAGAAAGAGGCGCCGTCGACCTGCGCGGCCTTGACCAGTTCGGTCGGGAACGCCTCGTAATAGTTGCGGAAGAACAGCGTGGTGAAGCCGATGCCGTAGACGACGTGGACGAACACCAGGTTCACCGTCGGGTTGCCGAGGCCGAAGCTGGTTCCGACCGTGTTCTGCAGCGTCACGCCGAACCGGCCGAGGCTGCCCAGGATCGTCGCCATCGGCAGCAGTACCGACTGGAACGGGATGAAGCAGGCAAACAGCATCAGCCCGAATACCAGGGTCGCGCCGCGAAAACGCCATTTGGTCAGCACGTAGCCATTGAGCGCACCGAGCATGGTCGAGATCAGCACGGCCGGAACCACCATCTTTATGGAGTTCCAGAAATAGCCCTTGATGCCGGCGCAGGTGAGGCCTACGCAGGTCTCACCCCAGGCCTTCAGCCAGGGGTCGAAGGTCGGCGCCTTTGGCAGCGCCAGCATGTTGCCGTTCTGGATCTCGTCCATGGTCTTGAACGAGGTCACCAGCATGACGAACAGCGGCATCAGGTAGAACAGCGCGAACAGCGCCAGAAGCCCGTAGATGACGATGCGGTTGACGATCTTGACGTTCATGCCGCTGGCCTGGCGAGCGGGAGTGGTCGCGGCGCTCATCGCGACTTCTCCCTGAGTTCCGAATAGAGATAGGGCACGATGATGGCGACGATGGTCATCAGCATGATCACGGCGCTTGCCGAACCGACCGCCATTTCGTTGCGCTTGAAGGTGTATTCATACATGAAGTTGGACGGCAGCCAGGCCGAGCCGCCGGGGCCGCCGCTGGTCAGTGCCACGACCAGGTCGTAGGATTTGATGGCTAGGTGCGCGAGCACGATGAAGGCCGACAGGAAGATCGGCCGCAAGAGCGGAATGACGATGCGGCGATAGAGCTGGAAGGTGGTGGCGCCGTCGATCTGCGCCGCCTTCATGATCTCGCCGTCAATACCGCGCAGGCCGGCCAGGAACATCGCCATGATGAAGCCGGAGGCCTGCCAGACGCCGGCGATGACCACGGTGTAGATGACGAAATCCTTGTTCTTGATCCAGTCGAAATGGAAGCTCGTCCAGCCCCATTGATGCAGCGTCTGTTCAAGACCGAGGCCGGGGTCGAGGAACCATTTCCAGGCAACGCCGGTGACGATGAAGGAGAGCGCCATCGGATAGAGGTAGATGGGGCGCAAAACGCCTTCGCCGCGAATCTTCTGATCGAGCAGGATGGCCAGGAACAGGCCGAGCGCCAGGCAGATCAAGATGTAGAGAAAGCCGAAAATGCCCATATTGGTGATCGACGTGTACCAGCTCGATGGCGGGTCGGTGTCGAAGGTCCAGCCCCACAATCGCTGATAGGCGCGTGCGCCTGTTATGGCATAGGACGGGAAGGTCTTGGAGTTGGTGAAGGACAGATAGATCGTCCACAGGATGAAGCCGTAGACGAAGACGATGGTGATGGCGAAGCTCGGCGCCAGCACGATCTTGGGCAAGGCATCCTGCAGGCGCGAGCGCACCGAGGTGCGCGACCGCTCCGGCGTCAGCTTGATCTGGGTTGTCGCTACACTGCTCATGGGGTTCCTCCCGTCGGCATCCGGCCGATCGGCCTCACGGACCGGAAACCTTCCCCGCCGGAGCGGGGAAGGTGTTTGTGGCCGGCGCTTACTTGGCGTCGTCGATCGCCTTGACCAGTTCGGTCACGGCTTCGTCCGAGGTCTTGATCTGACCGTGGACGAACTTCGAGACGACGTCCTTGTAGGCATTGGCGACAGCCGGAGGCGCGCCATAGCCCTGGGCCAGCGAGCCGAACAGCGTGCCGCCTTCATTGGCCTTCTTCAGGTCGGCGATACCCTTCTTGCCGCAAGCGTCGAAGTCGGTGTCAGGCACGTCGGTGCGGGCCGGAACCGAACCCTTGACGACGTTGAAGGCCGACTGGAAGCTCTTCGACAAGGTGGCGGTGGCCAGAGCGATCTGGGCGGCCTTGCGGTCGTCCGGAACGTTGAACATGCCGAACATGTCGGAGTTGTAGATCACCGAGCCGTCGGTGCCCGGGAAGCGATAGCAGAGGAAGTCCGTACCCGGTGTCTTGTTGGCGGCGTGGAACTCGCCCTTGGCCCAGTCGCCCATGACCTGCACCAGCGCATCGCCCTTGATGACCATGGCGGTGGCCAGGTTCCAGTCGCGGCCAGAGAAGTTCGGGTCGACATAGGTGACGAGCTTGGCCAGATTGTCGAACGACTTCTTCATCGTGTCGGACTTGAGCGACGCGTCGTCGAGGTCGTTCATCGCCTTCTTGTAGAACTCAGGTCCGCCGGTCGACAGCACGACGGAATCGAACATGGTCGCTTCTTGCCAGTTCTGGCCACCAAGCGCGAGCGGGGTGACCCCGGCCGCCTTGGCCTTGTCGAGCAGGGCGATGAAATCATCGAAAGTCTTCGGCTCGGTGCCGCCGATCTTGTCCATCACCGCCTTGTTGATCCACAGCCAGTTGACGGAGTGGACGTTGACCGGAGCGGCAACCCACTTGCCGTCATAGACGGAGAACTTCTGCAGCGCGGCCGGAACCGACTTGTCCCAGCCTTCCTTCTTCGCCGTCTCGGTGAGGTCGCCCATCACGCCGGCAGCGGCATAGTCGAGCACGGTGTAGCCGAGCATCTGCGAGGCGGTCGGATAGTTGCCGGCCGCGACCATCGCCTTCAGCGCGGTCATGGCGGCATCGCCGCCGCCGCCGGCCACGGGAACGTCCTTCCAGGCATAGCCTTCCTTGGCCAGATCGCCCTTGAGCACGTTGAGAGCAGCTGCTTCGCCGCCCGACGTCCACCAATGCAGCATCTGCACTTCCTTGACGTCCTCGGCATGGGCCGCGAAAGCCAGGCCCGAAGCGAGCGCCGTTCCGATAAGCAGTTTGCGCAACATGTACTTCCTCCCTTGTTGCATTACACGACCGGTGGCAGCCCACCGGGTTCTTCCCAACTCAGCCGACCCACCAACCGGTGCGCTGGCCGCGATGAAACTGGATTGTCTTTTCCTCGGTATAGTCCTCAACAGCGCGCTTGCCGAGTTCGCGGCCCAAGCCCGACTGCTTGTAGCCGCCGAACGGCAGTTCTGGATAACCTTCCATGAACGTGTTCACCCAGACAGTCCCCGAACGCACGCCCCGCGCCACCGACATGCAGGTGTCGATGCTGGCGCTCCACACACCCGCCGACAGACCATAGGGCGTGTTGTTGGCGATGCGCAACGCCTTTTCAATCGATTCAAAAGTCAGCACCGAGAGCACCGGCCCGAACACTTCCTCGCGCGCGACCGTCATGTTTTCGGTGACGTTGCGTAAGATCGTCGGATCGAGATATTGGCCGGCATTGGAAGGGCGTTGCCCGCCGCCGCTGTAGATACTGCCGCCCTCGCTCGCGGCAGCCGCGACGTAATCGGTCACCTTGGCCAAATGGTCTGACGAAATCATCGCGCCGACCTTGGTTAGGTCGTCGAGCGGATCGCCCACGGTTACCCTGGCGGTCAATGCCTTCACGGCGCCCAGGAAGTCGTCGGCGATCGCCTCATGCACGATCAGCCGGCTGCCGGCATTGCAGCACTCGCCGGCGTTGAAGAAGCCGCCGAATACCGCGGCATCGGCAGCGGCTTTAAGATCGGCATCGGGGAAGACGATCTGGCCGTTCTTGCCGCCGAGTTCCATCGAAACTCTCTTAAGGGAATTCGAGGCCGCAGCCATGGTCATCTTGCCGACGCGGGTGGAACCGGTAAACGAAACCATCTCGACCAGCGGATGGCTGACCATCGGCGCGCCGACATCGGCGCCGAGACCTGCGAGGATGTTGACGACTCCAGCGGGAACGCCGGCTTCCAACAGGATATCGCCAAGCACGAAAGTCGAGGCCGACGTCATTTCGCTTGGCTTGACCACGGCCGTGCAGCCGGCGGCGAGCGCGAAAGGCAGTTTCTGGCTGACGATGAGGAATGGGAAATTCCACGGCGTGATGATCGAGACGACGCCGATCGGCTCACGCAGGACGACGCCCAGCATGGCATCGCCAAGATTGGCGTAGCTTTCGCCGTGCAACGTTCGGGCCAGTGAGGCGGCATAGCGCCAGATGTCGACGGCGCCGCCGATCTCGCCGCGCGCCTGGGCGATCGGCTTGCCGGATTCCAGCGCATCGAGCCGGGCGATGTCTTCCAGCCGGATCTCGATCAGGTCGGCGGCCTTAAGCAGGATCGCGGCGCGTTCGGACGCTTGCATGCGCGGCCAGGGGCCGGTCTCGAAGGCCCTGTGCGCCGCCTGCACCGCGGCTTCCACTTCGGCGGCACCCGCCTGAGCATAGTGTGAAACCATGAAGCCGTGGCCGGGGCTCTTGCGTTCCAGCATGCGGCCATCGCGGGCATCGACATGCTTGCCGTCGATCAGAAGCTTGTATGCCTTGGGGGCCACGGAGGCCTCGGCAGGCATGGGAATCTTCAGAGGTGCATTCATGTGATTTCCACTCTGTCCTACGAACGCGAAAACACGGGCTTCTGCTTGGTCTTGAAGGAGCCGACGCCGGCCTTGAGATCACCGGTGAGCGCGATGAAGCCGCTGGCCAAGGCTTCTGTTGCAGCGGCGCTTTCCTCGCCTTCCGCCACCGCAATCATCAGCTTGGCGGCTTCGGTGGCCAGCGGTCCGCGTTCGGCGATTTTTTCAGCCCAGATCCTGGCTCCATCCGAGGCCTTGCCGGTTTCGACGACGCGGTCGACGACGCCTAGCGCAAGCGCTTCCGGCGCCAGAAAAATCTCGCCACCGACAGCCATGCGACGCACCGTCTGGGCGCCGAAGCGACGCACCGCGCGCTGGGTGCCGGACCAGCCGGGAACAACGCCGATCGAGGTCTCGGGGAAGCCGAGCTTCACCTGCGTTTCCGCGACGCGGAAATCACAAGCCACAGCCAGTTCCAGCCCGCCGCCGAGCGCGTGGCCGGACAGAACGGCGATGGTCGGTTGCCGCAGCCGCGCCAGCCGGTCGAAGACACGGTGGCCGTAGCGCACCCATTGCACCTGGAAATCGGCGGCGCTCATGCTCCCCCAGGCCTCGACGTCGCCGCCGGCGCAAAACCCCTTGCCTTGGCCGCATATGAGGACGACGCGGACATCCTGAGCGCTTTCCGCCTCGTCCAGCGCCGCTTCCAGCGCGCGCAGCATCGGGATATCGAGCGCGTTGAATTTTTCCGGACGGCGCAAGGTGACAATGCCGATCGCGCCATCCTGCTCGAAGGTGACGAGACGCTCAGCCATGCGCGCCTCCGAGCAAGGCGCCGCCATTCAGCGACAGGCCAATCGGCCGATCCTGGTAGAGCGCCGCCGGCGTCAGCTTGAGGTCGTTGGCTACGTTGAGCGGGATCTCGGCCTGCGCCAGCACATCGCGCTCGAGGTCGATGCCCGGCGCCAGTTCCGTCACCATCAGCCCATCGGGCGTCAGCTTCATGACGCAGCGCTCGGTGACATAGGTGATGTCCTGTCCCTGCGCGACGGCGCGCTTGCCGGAGAAGGAGATGTGCTCGACCTCCTCGACGACTTTCTTGACCTTGCCTTCCGCGTCGATGCGGATGCCGCCATTGGCGAGCGACAGCTTTGCCCCGGCATTGAAGAAGCCGGAAAAAACGATCTTCTTCGCCCGTGACGTGATGTCGACGAAGCCGCCGGCGCCGGCGGTGACATGCGGCCGCGCCGAAAGCCTGGACACGTTGACCGAGCCGTGGCGGTCGATCTGCAGGAAGGAGAGCAGCGAAGCGTCGAAGCCACCGGCCTGGAAATAGATGAACTGGTGCGGCGAGGGCATGATCGCCTCGGCGTTGGAGGCGCAGCCGAACTTGAAGTCGAGCAACGGCACGCCGCCGACCGCGCCCTGTTCGATCAGCCAGGTGACCTTGCCGTGCTGGCCTTCTTCCAGAAGAATACGCGGCACGTTGGCCGAAATGCCGAAGCCGATGTTGACGGCCATGCCGTCGCGAAGCTCCATGGCGACCCGGCGCGCGATCACCTTTTGGACATTCATCTCGGCATTGCGGAAGCTCGACAGCGGCCGGAAGATCTCGCCGGAGATTGCGGGATCGTAGGGCGTCAGCGTCGTCTGCAACTGATCCGGCGCAATGACGATATGGTCGACCAGCACGCCCGGCACGCGCACATCATGCGGCTTCAACGTGCCGTTCTCGACGACGCGTTTGACCTGCGCGATGACGATGCCGCCATTGTTGCGGGCGGCGAGCGCCTGCTCCAGCCCGCCGAGATAGGCCCCCTCATGCTCGTAGGTAAGGTTGCCGCGCTCGTCAGCCGTGGTGGCACGGATGATCGAGACCTGCGGCACGATGGCGCGGAAGTAGAGCCATTCCTCGCCGTCGAATTGCTGCACCGACACGATCGGCTCGGCGGCGGCGGCGTTCATGGCGCAGCCCTGGTGGCGCGGGTCGGCGAAAGTGTCGAGGCCGACCTTGGTCAGCACGCCCGGTCGCTTGGCGGCGGCCTCTCGGTGCATGTCGAACAGGATGCCGGACGGCACGTTATAGGCGGCAACCGCATTGTCGCCGATCATCTTCCAGATTTGCGGCGGCTCGGCGGAGGAGGGACCTGACGGATAGGAGCCGCACAGCGTACGCTTCAAGAGGCCGGGCTTCGCCAGATGATCGATGCCCTTGATGCCATACATGTCGCCGGCGGCGATCGGGTGCAGCGTGGTGATATCCTTCGGATGGCCCTCGCCATCGAAGCGTTCGCCGATCGCGGCGAGCACGGCGTCTGGACAGCCGAGGCCGCTCGACGAGGACACCGAGACGACCATGCCGTCCTTGATCAGGCTGGCGGCCTGCGCCGATGAGACGACCTTGCTCAATTCATGCTCCCGAGTTTCGGGTCGATCTTGACGGTCCTGCCGGAAGCCGCCGATTGCAATGCCGCCTCGGCCGCGGCGAGCGACCAGATGCCGTCTTCTCCGGTGGCGGAAGGCTGGCCCTCGCCACGGACCGCGGCATGGAACCCGCGTAGCGACCTGGCGTATAGATCCTCGCGGTCGAAGCTCAACTGTTCTTCGCCGCTGGCGGTGCGCAGGAGGACCGAGCCGGCCGGCTTCTGCGTCATCACATCGCGGGCGATGAGCGAGCCCTGCGAGCCGTGCACCTCGAAGCCGGTGTCGGCAAACCTGGTGGTGAACCCCTCATGCGATTGCGCAATAAGGCCCGATTTGAAGCGCCAGACGCACATGGCGCCATCTTCCAGCCCGCTCCCGGCCATGCCGGCGGATTGCGTGAAAGCGGAAACCTCGACCGGATCGTCGCCAAGCACGAAGCGCAGCGTGTCTGCATCGTGCACGGTGATGTCGAGCACCACCCCGCCGCCCGCCTCGGGCCTGGCGATGCGCCAGCCCTGCAGGTTTTCGGGCAGGTAGACGGAATGGAAGACACGCGCGGCAATGGGGTTGCCGATGCGGCCCGCGGCAACGGCGTCGCGCATGGCACGGTGCGCGCCGGCATTGCGCAGATGATGATTGGTACCGAGCACGATGCCAGCCTCCTTGGCCGAAGCGACCATCTTGCGCGCGTCATCGCTGGTCAGCGCCAGCGGCTTCTCGCACAGCACATGCTTTCCCGCCTTGGCGGCGGCCAGCGCCTGTTCGAAATGCAGTTCATTGGTGGTGGAGATGTAGACGGCGTCGATGTCCGATCCGAGCAAGGCGTCGAGATTCGACACGGCGGCTGGAATGCCATTTTCCCTTGCATAGGCCGTGGCGCGTTCCGCGCTGGAGCTCATGACAGCCGCGATCTCGCCATCGGGTTGAGCGCGAATGGCATCGATCATGAATTGCCGGGCGATCGTGCTGGCGCCGATCAGCCCCCATTTGACGCTCATGTCGCGGTTCCCGCTGCCACGGGCCTTTTTTGCGTGCGGCGATCCGGGCCGCAGCTTTCCCTGACCACGAGATTGACGGCGCCGACATGATCCTCGGCCCGCGTGGTGCGCGACTGGATCATCTTGATCATGACGTGGGCCGCGCGTTCGCCGAGACCGGCGGAGTCCACCGCTACGCTGGTCAGCGGCGGCATATAATGTTCGGCCTCGACCACATCGTCGAAGCCGACGACAGCGAAATCCGCGCCCGGCTCAAGTCCGCGCTTGCGCAGCGCCAGCATGACGCCAAAGGCAACGGCATCGTTGAAGCACAGCGCCGCGGTCGGCGGCTCGGCCATTGCCAGCGACGTTTCCAGACAGGCCATGCCGCCCTTGCGGTTGGTCTCGCCCTCGATGATAAGCGCATCGCGGGCGTCGATGCCGAGCGTCTCGCAGGCCTCGCGAAAGCCGCCCAGGCGCTCATGATAGACGACGAGGTCGGACGAACCGCCGAAGAAGGCCAGGCGGCGATGCCCCTTGCCGACGAGATGCGAAGTCGCGAGATAGGCGCCCCGATGATTGTCGGGAGCAATCACCGGAATGCGGCTTTCAGGCAGCCGGCGCATGGCGAAGGCAATCGGCAGACCGGCTATTTCCAGCCGCCGGAACGCCCCTGGCGTCGTGCCGCGCGCCGGGGAAACGATGAGCCCGGCGACGCCCTGTTCCATCAGAGACTTCAGCACTTCTTCCTGGCGCACCGGATTTTCGGCAGTGTTGGCGATGAAGGGCACGATGCCGGCCGACTGGAAGACCCGCTCCATGCCGACCGCCATCTCGGCGAAGAACGGATTGGTCAGGTCGTTGATGACCATGCCGATGACGTTGGAGTGGGCCTTGCGCAGATTGGCGGCGCCGCGGTTATAGACATAGCCGACATCCTCGATCGCCTTGCGCACCTTGACCGCGGTTTCGGGGCGGATCAGGCCGCTGCCCTGGAGCACGAGCGACACCGTCGATTTGGACACGCCTGCTTCGCGGGCGATGTCGAAGATCGTCGCCTTCGGCCGGCTGGCCATCCAGATATCCTCCCCGGTTGTTTTTTCAATCGAATTTATTGGAACGTTCTAATCCTTGCTTCGAGGATGAGTCAATCAGGATTTTTCTCTAGCAAGAGCAGCAGGTCATATGTGGTCAAACGATATGCTACCCAAGGGGTCGTTGTGTTGCAACGCAGCATCGCTGGCCTCCATCTCAAACCTTAAAGGTTCTTGATTTATTGGAACGTTCCATTTAGGAGACACGAAAGGGAGAGATCCATGGACATTGCCTTGCCTGGCGAGGGTGGCCGCAGCACACCCTACGCGCTTGTCGGACAGCCGGTCCAGCCGGTGACCGGCGCGCGGTTTTCGCGCATCGCCTATGCCGCCGCGCATGTCGTCGCCGATCCGCTGGGAATGACAGATCCATGGTCGCGGCCCGTTGTCGATTGGGACAGGACGATGGCGTTTCGTCATCATCTATGGCGGCTCGGCTTCCGCATCGCGGAGGCGATGGACACGTCGCAGCGCGGCATGGGTTTCGATTGGACGAATGCGCAGGAATTGATCCGCCGTTCAATCGCGGAGGCGCGGACCGCCGCTGGCGCCGATCTCGCCTCGGGTGCGGGCACCGACCATCTGGCACCGTCGAAGGCCCGGACGGTCGACGACGTGGTCGCCGCCTATGAGGAGCAGTTCGCTTTCATCGAAGGCCAGGGCGGCAAGGCGATCATGATGGCCAGCCGCGCGCTGGCGGCCGTGGCGAAGGGGCCAGACGATTACGCCCTGGTTTACGACCGCATATTAGGCCAGGCCTCCGGTAAGGTCATCCTGCACTGGCTGGGCGACATGTTCGATCCGACCTTGAAAGGCTATTGGGGCAGTGACGATTTCGAGACCACGCTCGATACGGTGATCGCCATCATGGAGCGCAATGCCGGCAAGGTCGAAGGCATCAAGATATCGCTGCTCGACGCCGGCAAGGAAGTGGCGCTCAGGAACCGGCTGCCGGACGGCGTCATGATGTTCACCGGCGACGACTTCAATTATCCCGAGCTGATCGCCGGAGACGGCAAGCGGCACTCGCATGCGCTGCTCGGCATTTTCGACGCGATCGCACCGGCCGCCAATGCCGCGCTGGCGAAGCTGGCTGCCGGCGATCGTGCCGGCTACGACGCGCTGATGGCGCCGACCGTGCCGCTGTCACGAAAAATCTTCGAGGCGCCGACTGAATATTACAAGGCCGGCATTGTCTTCATGGCCTGGCTCAATGGCCACCAGGACCATTTCTCGATGGTCGGCGGCATGCAGTCGGCGCGCGGCATCCGCCATTATGCCGACGTCTTTCGCCTCGCCGACCAGGCAGGATTGCTGGCCGACCCCGACCTTGCCATTTCGCGGATGAAAAGCCTGTGTGCTGTCGCGGGGGCCTAAAACGCGTTTCGCGATCGGATCACCCGTCGTCCATTCCGGTGAGCGCCAAGATGCTCGCGCCATTATGCAAGGTCCGAATATCTGGGTTGGATGGTGGGCGTGACAGGGATTGAACCTGTGACCCCTGCAATGTCAATGCAGTGCTCTCCCGCTGAGCTACACGCCCATCCGAAGCCGCGCATACACCACTTTTGGTCAGGCGCGTCAATAGCAGGAAAAGAGGAAAAACACGTCGTCCCGCCGCGGCTGTGGACCGACGCCGGCGGCTTGCGGAAGGCGGCTCAGGCCGCCTGCAGCATCTTCTCGACCTCGTTGACCAGATCGCGCAGGTGGAAGGGCTTGGACAGCACCTTGGCGTCTTTCGGCGCCTTGGAATCCGGGTTCAGCGCGACGGCGGCAAAACCGGTGATGAACATGACCTTGAGATCGGGATCGATCTCGGTGGCGCGACGCGCCAGTTCGATGCCGTCCATCTCCGGCATGACGATGTCGGTCAGAAGCAGCGAGAACGGTTCCTCACGCAGCCGCTCATAGGCGCTGGCGCCGTTGTCGAAATCGCTGACCTGATAGCCGGCGCGCTCCAGCGCCTTGACGAGGAACCGACGCATATCGTCGTCGTCTTCCGCCAGAAGAATGCGTGCCATGTTATCCCGTCCGAATCACCCGCCGAAGACTGCCGTGGGGCAGGCCCGTTAACCATCCTGTATATGAGGAGGTGAGAGTAAACATCAAGTGAACGCGGACGCGCCTGACCCACATTTGCCCAGCGGCACGACCGCCGAAATGCTGGACATGCGGCCAGCAAGGTGGCAGTTTCATGCCATGATGCACTGGTGTTTTCGGGTTCGTTCAAATTGAAGACGGCAGCCGAGGATTTTTCGCTCTTTCCACCCTTCGAAATCCGGTCGGGCGCCGAGCAGCGCGTCCCCTTCCTTTTCAACTCGCCGCATAGCGGCCGCTACTATCCCGAACGCTTCCTTGCCATGGCAAGGCTCGATCGCAATGCCATCCGCCGCTCGGAGGATTGCTATGTCGACGAGTTGTTCGGCGGCGCCGTGGCGCTCGGCGCGCCGCTGCTGGCGGCGAATTTCCCGCGCGCCTATCTCGACGTCAACCGCGAGCCCTGGGAACTCGACCCGCGCATGTTCGCCGAGCCGGTGCCGTCCTTCTGCAACATCCGCTCCGCGCGCGTGGCCGGCGGGCTCGGCACCGTGCCGAAGCTGGTGGGCGAGGGGCTCGACATCTATTCGGGCCGCTTGCCGCTCGCCGAGGCGGTTGCCCGCATCGAGGCCGTCTACAAGCCCTATCACGAAACGCTGAAGCGGCTTTTGACCAGGACCCACGCCCGGTTCGGCTTTGCCGTGCTGATCGATTGCCATTCGATGCCGGCGAGCATCCGTGTCGGGGACAACGGGCTGCGGCCGGATTTCATCATCGGCGACCGTTTCGGCATCTCGGCCACCGCGGCCCTGACCGAAACCACGATCGGCCTGTTGACCGCGATGGGCTATACGGTTGCCCACAACAAGCCTTACGCCGGCGGGTTCATCACCGAGCATTACGGCCGTCCGGCGCGTCATTTGCACGCGCTGCAGATCGAGGTCAATCGCGGGCTCTACATGAATGAGCGGACATTCGAGAAAGCCGCCGGCTTCGACGCGCTGGCCGACGACCTGACGCGGTTTTCAGCCGACCTGATGGCGATGCCGGACCATCATTTCATCGATCTGCCGCTGGCCGCGGAGTGAAGACCACGCCTTGTCTCATGCGTGCCACCGCCCAAGATTTTTTGTGTGCTTCTTTGGACGGCCCGCTCCAGGAGCGGCCGTGAAAAAAAGACCGCATCGTTTGCACGATACGGTCGAAGTCTAGGGAGGAAACGCCCAAGGAGGGCATGGACAGGAAACCCTGTCCGAGATTGAGGGTATTGTGCAGCGCACAAATGTCAAGCGACGTTTAGGCTTTTTTAATTCAGAGTGATGTGGAAATTGCGTTTCGATGACGTTGGAGTGACATTCCGGCAACAATTGTCGCGGCGGATAAATCGATAGACAAGCTTGTCTTGGCGGGGAAGTCGCGGCAGGCCCGGCTCGGGCGCTCTGCAAAGCGGGAGAATCAGTTGGACATCAGCATCGATTTCATGCGCCGTATCGCGCAAGCGGCGGCGGCGGAGACCTTGCCGCGCTTCCGCGCCCAGGGCGCGGTCGCCAACAAGGAAAAAGGCAGTTTCGATCCGGTCACGGAGGCCGACCGCGAGGCCGAGCGCGCCATCAGGACGCTGATATCGGCCGAGTATCCCGACCACGGCATCCTGGGCGAAGAGCATGGCAGCGAGAACATCTCCAGCCGGCATGTCTGGGTGATCGATCCGATCGACGGCACCCGTGCCTTCATCTCCGGCCTGCCGGTGTGGGGGACGCTGGTCGGGCTGACGGTCGATTGTGACGCGGTCGCCGGCATGATGGCCCAGCCCTTCACCGGCGAGCTGTTCTACGCCAACGCCTCCGGATCACATTATGAGGGGCCGGGAGGCCCCCGCAAGCTGACGACCCGCAAGACGACGAAGCTGGCCGAGGCCACGTTGTTCACCACAACGCCGGCCCTGTTCAAGGGCGAGGCACGCAATCGCTATGACGCGTTCGAGCGGCAAATCCAGCTCGCCCGTTACGGCGCCGATTGCTATGCCTTCGCCATGATCGCCTCGGGGAGCGTCGACATCGTCGCCGATCCTGGATTGAAGCCCTACGACATCGTGGCGCTGATCCCGATCATCGAGAAGGCAGGCGGGGTCGTCACCACTTTCGACGGCGGACCGGCGGAGAATGGCGGCGACGTTCTGGCGGCCGCGACACCGGAGCTTCATGCCGCCGCCATGGCTGCCCTGCGCGGCTGACATCGCCTCCGGTCGGCGGCTTCTCGAGCGCTGGAATGCCGCCGGCGTATGCCCATAGGTCTGCCTGAACGCCGCCAGCGCCGCCTTCCTGAAAAAGGGAGTGTCAGCTACGCCCTCTCGCGGAAGAGCCGCGGGCCTGTCAGGCTGTCGGGTCGTCTGAGCCGGGGACGAAGGCGTCGAAGGCAGCGAGGAATTGTTCGCGGTAGAGATCGGCTTCCTGCAGGATTTCGTGCTTGGCGCCGTCGATCATCAACAGCGACCCCAGCCTCAGATTTCTCGCATATGCCTCCACCGCCCTGGTCGAGACGACCTGGTCGGCGCCGGCGGCGATGATCAGCAGCGGCACCTGAATGCGGGCCATGAAGTCGGGGTCGCTGATGGCTGCCGACGCCTTCGCCGCCGCCTGCAGCCAGCGGATCGTCGGGCCGCCGAGCGCCATTTGCGGATATTCTTCATAGATGCGCGTGTTACGGCGATAGCGTTGCGGATCCGATGTAACCTTGTTGGCTTCGAAGGGCAGCGTGTGTCTCGGCCTTGGACCCCAGGCGGCATAGAGCCAGCCGAGCCCAAGGGCGCAGAAAAACGAACAGATCCGGCGCACCGTCCCTATCGAGACCGGCAGGTCGGGCAATGTCAGGAACGGCGCGATCAGCACCATGCGCCGCACGCGGTTCACCATCGACGGCGCGGCAAGCAGCGCGATCACAGCGCCGGCCGAATGGGCGAGGATATAGTACGGTCCGCGGCAGTCCGGCAGCACGATCTCTTCGAAGAACTGCTCCAGGTCAGCCGTATAGTCGCGGAACGACCTGACATAGCCACGCTGGCGATCGCGGATCAGCCTGTCCGAACCGCCCTGACCGCGCCAGTCCAGGATGGCGACACCAAAGCCACGCGCGGCAAGGTCACGGATGGTCTCGAAATATTTCTCAATGCACTCGTTGCGGCCGCCAAGCAGCACCACGGTGCCCCGCATCGGCCGCGCCACCGCCGCGAACAGGCCATAACGTATTTTCTTGCCGTCGCGCGTGGTGAAAAAGCCGCCCGTGGCGTTTTCCGGTCGCGGATTGCCCTCGGTTTCGTGGAAGAGCGGAGTGTCGTAGAAAAGATCCGTCATTCGGCGCTTTGTGCTCGGCGTCCTTGCGCGCCAGCTGGTCGCGGCTGGCCTCGTCACGGTGATAGACGCCAACACATCAAAAGCAAAGCAAATCCGGGTTATTGAGGGCTGAGACGGGTCAGGCCGGAAGCGGCTTTGAGCGCGCTTCCGGCCCCTGTCGATCCGGGAGGAAGGGACGTTAACACCCGGTTCGGCCTCGTTGCGGCACCTTCGCAGATCCGGCGCCGCCAATCCTTGATCTTGAAAGCCACTTTAGCGCGGGCTGTCTGAACGGGCGCCGAAGCACCGGTTCATCTGCCGTTCATCAAAGGTTGGCCGCCTCGTTCTTTTTTGCCGTCAAACGAAACTTGAAATGCTTTCGAGCGCTCCCCAGATGTGGGTTGCGGTCGCCAATCGGGGCCGCTGGTCCTCCCGAAACGCCGCTCGCGGGTTTCGCACCGACCATACGCAAACCATGTTGCTCAACAGGAGAACACCTCATGCGTCACGTTGATTTTTCCCCGCTTTACCGTTCGACCGTCGGCTTCGACCGTCTCTTCACCATGTTGGATTCGCTTGCGCAGCCCGACGGCGCGCAGACCTATCCGCCCTATAACATCGAGCGCACCGGCGAGGATTCCTATAGGATTTCGATGGCCGTCGCCGGCTTCTCGGACGAGGAAATCTCGATCGAAGCTCACCGTAACGTGCTGACCGTGAAGGGCGAGCGCAAGGACGAGGGCACCGGCGAGGGTTCCGAACTGCTCTATCGCGGCATTGCCTCCAGGGCCTTCGAGCGCCGCTTCCAGCTTGCCGATCATGTTGAAGTCGTCGGCGCCGCGCTGAAGAACGGCCTGCTCTTCGTCGACCTCAAGCGCAACATTCCCGAAGAGCTGAAGCCGCGCAAGATCGCGATCACCTCGGCTCCGGCCAAGGCCAAGCAGATCGAGGCCAAGACGGCAGCCTGACGACCGCATAAAATCTAAAGTCTCCTCCCGAGACGGAAGCGGCGCCGCGAGGCGCCGCTTTTTTGTCCGAAGATTGACTGTTATCCGGCGATCAGCTGGCCAAAGCGGTCGACTTCCTCAGTCGTCGTGGCAAAGCTGGTGACGAAGCGATAGAGCAGTTCGTCCTCGCCGATATGGCCGTCAAAACCATGCGGCCTGTGCCAGTCATAGAAGGCCGCGCCTGCAGCCTGCAGCCTGTCTGCTTCGGTTTTCTCGATCACCGCAAACACCTCATTAGCCTGCGGCAGCCAAGCGAGCTTTGCCGTGGCCGAATCCTCGATCGCCGCCGCCAGGCGCGCGGCCATGGCATTGGCATGCCTGGCGGTGTCGAGCCACAGCCCGTCCTTGAAATAGGCTTCGAACTGCGCCGCGATGAAACGCGACTTCGAAAGCAGCTGTGCGGCACGCTTGCGCAGGAAGGCCAATTCCTTGGCACGGTCGAGGTCGAACAGCACGATCGCCTCCGCGCACCAGCAACCGTTCTTGGTACCGCCGAAGGACAGGACATCGACCCCGCGTTTCCAGGTCATTTCGGCCGGCGTGGTGTCGAGCGCGGCCAGCGCATTGGCAAAGCGGGCGCCATCCATGTGCAGTGGCACGGAATGCTGTTTGGCGATGGCCGAGATCGCGTCAATGTCGTCGAGACCATAGACGGTGCCGACCTCGGTCGACTGGGTGATCGAGACGGCCATCGGCCGGCCCCAATGGACGACCTCGCTTGCGAAACGACCGATCGCCCTGTCCAGATTGGGCGGGTCGATCTTGCCTAGGGGACCGTCGACGGCGTGCAGCCGCGAGCCGCCGGAAAAATACTCCGGCGCGCCACATTCATCCTCGATGACATGCGATTCTCGGTGAGCGAAGGAAATGCCGCCCGGCTTGTTGAAGGTGGTCAACGACAGCGAATTGGCGGCGGTGCCGGTTGCCACGAAGAACACCGCGACCTCGCGTTCGAAAATTTCACTGAAACGCTGATAAACCGCCTCGTCGAGGGCGCTGTCACCATAGGCGGTGGCAAAGCCGCCAGCCGCGGCCGACAGGCCGGCAACGATATTGGGATGGGCGCCTGCCCAATTGTCGGAAGCGAAGAACATGTATCTGCCTGTGTTGGGGAAATCAGCCGGAGTTGACCGGTTTAACGCGCCGACCGCAAGGGCCAGGCGCCGGAAAACCGTTGAAGCCAGCCAACGTGGCGGCAAGCCTAGCCGATTTAAGCTTACGTTTTTCCTCAACTCCGCGTAATTTTGTGTCGCTAAAGCTCCAAGTTTTTTGTGAATCGGTCTTGTGCGCGTTTGGGAATTCTGCCATAAAAATTTAGGACAGTAGTGCTGTCTTATTTTGTCGCACAAAACAGGCCGGATTGGCGTAACATATTGGCCTCTCCGGCTGTTGCCGCGAGCGACAGGTGGACGGCCGGACGCTGGCCTGTACGATACCAGATGCGAAGCATGCGAAAAGCCGCATGGTTCGAAAAAGGATTTCGCAAGACGTGCCGCAAGGATCAGGGTGAGCCAAGCGCTTGCCGAGGCAAACCAGCGCCTGAAGGGCTGGAATGGAGGACAGGACAATGACGGAATTGACGCTCTCTGCGACGAACGGCCAGGCCGCGCAGACGAAAGCGGCCGCCGTCAAAAATACCTCCACCAAAAATCGCGCGTCTGCCGGCGGCTTGACCGCCCAGGGCCTCTACGATCCGCGCAACGAGCATGACGCCTGCGGCGTCGGCTTTATCGTCAACATGAAGGGCGTGAAGTCGCATCAGATCGTCAAGGACGGGCTTGCCGTGCTCGAGAACCTGACGCATCGCGGCGCCGTCGGCGCCGATCCGCTGGTCGGCGATGGCGCCGGCGTGCTGGTACAGCTTCCGGATCTTTTCTTCCGTGAGGAGATGGCGGCCCAAGGTATCGAACTGCCACCGGTAGGCCAGTACGGCGTCGGACACTGGTTCATGCCGCAGGATGCTGCCCTTCGTGCACATATCGAAGAGATCATCGCCGAATCGGCGCAGTCCGAGGGGCTGCCACTGCTCGGTTTCCGTGACGTGCCGGTCGACAATTCGTCGCTATCGAAGGCGCCTGACATCGTCGCGTCCGAGCCGTTCCACCGCCAGGTCTTCATCGGCCGCACGGCCGACATTACCGACGACGAGGAATACGAGGCCAGGCTCTACCTGCTGCGCAAGGTCATATCGGGCCGCATCTACGCGGAGAACGACAACAAGGACATCGGTGCCTACTGCGTGTCGCTGTCGGCGCGCACCATCGTCTACAAGGGCATGTTCCTGGCTTATCAGGTCGGGGCCTACTACAAGGACCTCAAGGACCCGCGTTTTGAGACCGCGCTGATCCTCGTCCACCAGCGCTTCTCGACCAACACCTTCCCGTCGTGGAAGCTGGCGCATCCCTACCGCATGGTCGCGCATAATGGCGAGATCAACACGGTGCGCGGCAACAACAACTGGATGGCGGCGCGCCAGGCGTCGGTCGATTCCGAACTGTTCGGCAACAACATCTCGAAGCTCTGGCCGATCTCCTATGACGGCCAGTCCGATACCGCCTGCTTCGACAATGCGCTCGAGTTTCTGTTCCAGGGCGGCTACAGCCTCAGCCACGCCATGATGATGCTGATCCCGGAAGCCTGGGCCGGCAACAAGCTCATGGATGCCGATCGCAAGGCCTTCTACGAATACCACGCCGCGTTGATGGAGCCTTGGGACGGGCCGGCGGCGGTCGCCTTCACCGACGGACGCCAGATCGGCGCCACGCTGGACCGCAACGGCTTGCGCCCGGCACGCTACATCGTCACCGATGACGACCGCGTCATCATGGCTTCCGAGGCCGGCGTGCTGCCGGTGCCGGAGGAGAAGATCGTCCAGAAGTGGCGGCTGCAGCCCGGCCGCATGCTCTTAATCGACCTTGCCAAGGGCCGCATCGTCCCCGACGAGGAAATCAAGTCGGAGATCGCGACCAAACACCCCTACAAGACCTGGCTTGCCAATACGCAGCTCATCCTGGAAGATTTAAAGCCGGTCGAGCCACGCGCGCTGCGCAAGGATGTCAGCCTGCTCGATCGCCAGCAGGCGTTCGGCTACACCCAGGAAGACACCAAACTATTGATGTCGCCGATGGCGACCACCGGCCAGGAAGCCGTGGGCTCGATGGGCACCGACACGCCGATCTCGGCGATGTCGGACAAGTCGAAGCTGCTCTACACCTACTTCAAGCAGAATTTTGCCCAGGTCACCAACCCGCCGATCGACCCGATCCGCGAGGAACTGGTGATGAGCCTGGTGTCGTTCATCGGACCGCGGCCGAACATCTTCGACCTGGTCGGCAATTCGCGCCGCAAGCGGCTCGAAGTGCGCCAGCCGATCCTGACCAATGGCGATCTCGAGAAGATCCGCTCGATTGGCCACACCGAGGACCGTTTCGACACCAAGACGATCGACATCACCTATGGGTCGAGCGAGGGTGCTGCCGGCATGCAGGGGGCCATCGACCGGCTGTGCGAGCGGGCGGAGGCGGCAGTCGCCGGCGGCTACAACATCATCATCCTGTCCGATCGCCAGCTCGGACCGGACCGCATCGCCATTCCGGCGTTGCTGGCCACGGCCGCCGTGCACCACCATCTGATCCGCAAGGGGCTGCGCACCGCGGTCGGCCTGGTCGTCGAATCGGGCGAGCCGCGCGAGGTGCATCATTTCTGCTGCCTTGCCGGCTACGGCGCGGAAGCGATCAATCCCTATCTCGCCTTCGACACCTTGCTCGACATGCACAAGCGCGGCGAACTGCCCGAGGAGGTCGACGCCTACGAAGTGGTGTCGCGCTACATCAAGTCGATCGGCAAGGGCATCCTCAAGGTGATGTCCAAAATGGGCATCTCGACCTATCAGTCCTATTGCGGCGCGCAGATCTTCGATGCCATCGGGCTGAAGACCGATTTCGTGCAGCAATACTTCACCGGCACCGCGACACTGATCGAAGGCGTCGGACTGGATGAGGTCGCAGGCGAAACCGTCAGCCGTCACACGGACGGTTTCGGCAGCGATCCGGTGCTGCGCAACAGCCTGGAGGTCGGTGGCGAATACCTGTTCCGCATGCGCGGCGAGGCGCATATGTGGTCGCCCGACGCGGTCGCCACCTTGCAGCACGCCGTGCGCCAGGGATCGTGGGAGACGTTCAAGGACTATTCGGCGCAGATCGACAGCGAGACGGCCCGCGCCCAGACCATACGCGGCTTGTTCAAGATCAAGCTGGCGGATGAGACCGGCCGCACGAAGGTCGCCCTCGACGATGTCATGCCGGCGGCCGACATCGTCAAGCGCTTCTCGACCGGGGCGATGTCGTTCGGCTCGATTTCCAGGGAAGCGCACACCACGCTGGCGCGTGCCATGAACCAGATCGGCGGCAAGTCGAACACCGGCGAGGGTGGCGAAGAGGCCGATCGCTATCTGCCGCTGCCAGGTGGCGGCAAGAACCCCGAACGTTCGGCGATCAAGCAGGTCGCGTCGGGGCGTTTCGGCGTGACGGCGGAATATCTCGTCAACTCCGACATGATGCAGATCAAGGTGGCGCAGGGCGCCAAGCCCGGCGAGGGCGGCCAGTTGCCCGGCCACAAGGTCGACGCAACCATCGCCAAGGTTCGGCATTCGACGCCGGGCGTCGGCCTGATCTCGCCGCCGCCGCACCACGACATCTATTCAATCGAGGATCTGGCGCAGCTGATCTACGATCTGAAGAACGTCAATCCGGCGGCCGACGTCTCGGTCAAGCTGGTGTCGGAGGTTGGTGTAGGCACGGTCGCGGCCGGCGTTGCAAAGGCGCGCGCCGACCACATCACCATCTCTGGCTATGATGGCGGCACCGGTGCGTCGCCGCTGACCTCGCTCAAGCATGCCGGCAGCCCGTGGGAAATGGGTCTTGCCGAAACGCACCAGACGCTGGTGCTGAACGGCCTGCGCTCGCGCGTGGCGCTGCAGGTCGACGGCGGCCTGCGCACCGGGCGCGACGTCATCATCGGCGCGCTGCTCGGCGCCGACGAGTTCGGCTTCTCGACCGCGCCTTTGATCGCGGCCGGCTGCATCATGATGCGCAAATGCCATCTCAACACCTGCCCGGTCGGCGTCGCGACGCAGGATCCGGTGCTGCGCAAGCGCTTCAAGGGTACGCCCGAGCACGTCATCAACTTCTTCTTCTACGTGGCGGAAGAGGTGCGGGCGCTGCTCGCCGAAATGGGCTTCACCCATATCGACCAGATCATCGGTGACGCCGACCTTCTGGAAAAGCGTGACGTGATCCAGCACTGGAAGGCGCGCGGGCTCGATTTCTCGAAGATGTTCTACAAGCCCGACGCGCCGCATGAAGCGGTGCACTGGACCGAGCGGCAGAAGCATCCGATCGACGATGTGCTCGACCGCAAGCTGATCGAATTGGCCAAGCCCGCGCTTGAGGCCAAGCAACCGGTCAAGATCGAGGTCGACATCCGCAATGTCGACCGTTCGACGGGCGCCATGCTGTCGGGCGAGGTCGCCAAGCGCTTCAAGCACAAGGGCCTGCGCGAGGATACGATCCAGGTAAAACTCACCGGCACGGCCGGCCAGTCCTTCGCCGCCTTCCTGGCACGTGGCATCTCGTTCGAACTCGTCGGCGCCGCCAATGACTATGTCGGCAAGGGCCTGTCGGGCGGGCGCATCGTCATCCGGCCACCGGAAGAGGCAAGGATCGTCGCGGCCGACTCCATCATCGTCGGCAATACGGTGCTCTATGGCGCGACCGAGGGCGAGGCCTATTTCGCCGGCGTCGCCGGCGAGCGCTTCGCGGTGCGCAATTCGGGCGTCGCCGCGGTCGTCGAGGGCGTCGGCGACCATGGCTGCGAATACATGACCGGCGGCGTCGTCGTCGTCATCGGCAAAACCGGCCGCAACTTTGCCGCCGGCATGTCGGGCGGTGTCGCCTATGTGCTGGACGAAGCAGGTGATTTCGCCGAGCGCTGCAACATGGCCATGGTCGAGCTGGAGCCGGTGCCGGAAGAAGACGATCTGATGGAAAAGCTGCTGCACCATGGCGGCGATCTCGACCACAAGGGCCGCGTCGACGTGTCCGGCGACATGACCAGTCATGACGAAGAACGGCTTTACCAGCTGATCTCGAACCACGTGCACTATACGGGTTCGGTGCGCGGCCGCGAGATACTCGACGACTGGGCTATTTTCCGGCCGAAATTCCGCAAGATCATGCCGGTCGAATACCGCCGCGCGCTGATCGAGATGGAACGCATGCGCATGGGCGTCGCGGCCGAATAGATTTGATAATTGCCGGGGGGCCCAGGCTTCCCGGCCCCTTCATCGACAGTTTGACCTCGGGCTCAAGGTTGCCACGGCTGCCTCAAGAGGTTAACGGGTGCGGCGAAACCGCACCATCTGGACAGCAGGAACTGGACTATGGGCAAGGTAACAGGCTTTCTCGAAATCGACCGGCAGGTGCACAAGTACCAGCCGGCCTCCGACCGCATCCGGCATTTCCGCGAATTCACGCTGCCGATGTCAGACAAGGAAGTCGAGAAACAGGCCGCGCGCTGCATGGATTGCGGCATTCCGTTCTGCCATGGGCCAACGGGCTGTCCGATCCACAACCAGATCCCCGACTGGAACGACCTCGTCTACAACAGAGACTGGGACAACGCGATCCGCAACCTGCACTCGACCAACAATTTCCCGGAGTTCACCGGCCGCATCTGCCCCGCGCCTTGCGAGGAAGCCTGCACGCTGAACCTCGAAGACATTCCGGTCGCCATCAAGACGGTGGAGCAGGCGATCGCGGACAAGGCTTACGAGACCGGCCACATCAGGCCCTATCCGCCGGAGAAGAAGACCGGCAAGCGGGTCGCCATCATCGGCTCCGGCCCAGCCGGCATGGCGGCCGCCCAGCAGCTTGGCCGCGCCGGTCACGACGTGCATGTCTATGAGCGCGAGAGCCGCCCTGGCGGGCTGATGCGCTACGGCATCCCCGACTTCAAGATCGAGAAGCATTATATCGACCGGCGCATCGAACAGATGCAGGGCGAGGGCGTCACCTTCCATTGCGGCGTCAATGTCGGCATCGACAAGCCGGTGGCTGAACTCCTCGCCGAACATGACGCCGTGCTCTATTGCGGTGGTTCGGAAACGCCGCGCGCTGCCGGCATTCCCGGCGACGATCTCGGCGGCGTGCATGACGCGATGCCCTATCTGGTGCAGCAGAACCGCCGCGTCGGCGGCGAACCGATCCAGTCGGTGGCATGGCCGTCGCATCCAATCATCGCCGGTGGCCAGCACGTCGTCGTCGTCGGCGGCGGCGACACCGCGTCCGACTGCGTCGGCACCGCCTTCCGCCAGGGTGCGGTGCGCGTCACCCAGCTCGACATCCGTCCGCAGCCGCCCGAGAAGGAAGACAAGCTCTCCGTCTGGCCCTACTGGGCGACCAAGATGCGCACCTCGTCCTCGCAGGCCGAGGGCGCCGAACGCGAATTCCAGGTGGCGACGCTCGAATTCATCGGCGAGGAAGGCCAGCTTACAGGCGTGAAGTGCTGCGAGGTCGACGACAAGCGCAAGCCGATCGCCGGCACCGAATTCGTCATCCGCGCCGATCTCGCCTTCATCGCCATCGGCTTTGCTGGCCCGGCGATGGCGGGCGTTGCGGCGGAACTCGAGGGGGAGATGAAGATCACCACCGACAGCCGCCGTTCCAGGAATGTCGAGGCCAATGACCGCGATTACAGGACGAGCGTCGACCGGCTCTACGCGGCGGGCGACGTACGCCGTGGCCAGTCGCTGGTCGTCTGGGCGATCCGCGAAGGCCGCCAGGCGGCACGCTCGATCGACGAGGCGCTGATGGGGACGACCGTCCTGCCGCGTTAAGGGCTGATCGCCGTGGTGGTGTCGGACGCTGCCGCTGTCGCCGGACTTGCCTTCGGCGGCCGGGAAAAGTCGTCGGCGCGGCCTGGGGAAGCCTCCGGCGCCTTGCCCTCGATCACCAGCCTTTCGCCAGGAAGAGCCGGATTGGCCTTCGGCGGTGGGGCGGCGCCGAGCAATTCTGTGCCGCCGTCGAGCGCGGGATCGCTGAGCAGCATGGGTTGGGTGCGATCGATGACGATAGGCGCGGCCGCCGGAGCGGGGGTCTCGACCGGTGCGCCCGCCGGCGCCGTCGTCGGTGCCACGCTTCCCGGCGCGGCCAGTCCAAGGATCTTAAGCAGCGGCTTTTCGGTGTAGAAGGCGAGCTTGCGCTTGCCGGCTTTGGACACGTTGATGCCGTCATCGGCGCGCAGTCGCACCGGCTGACCGTTCATGTCGGGGCCAGAGGTGACGAAGGCGCCGTTCTCGTCGACGAAGCCGTCCCAGACATCGACGAATTCGCCGCCGTGGCTTTCGGCGGCCTTGTGGTAGATGTCGTTGAAGGCCAGCATGTCGGAGGTCATCTTCGGCACCCGGAAGGCAGGCATGCCGACCCACAGGAAAGGCACCTTGGCGGTGGCGATTGCCTTGCCGAGCTCATCGGTGCGGCGCTCGTATTCCTTCGTCCAGTTTTCGGAGCGGGGCTGTTCGCGTACGTCGCCGACCTTCATCTGCTGGCGGTCGTTCGACCCGAGCATGACGACCACCGCGGCGGGTTTTTCGGTGTCGATCAGCGATTTGATCTGTTCGGGCCAGTTGTAGAAATCATCGCGCACGAAGCCTGACGAGCCATTGCTGCGGACCACGATCCTGACGCCGGTATTCTCGGCGAAGGCTTCGTCCAGACCCTCGGCGAGGCCGGCCGCCATGAAGTCGCCGACCACCAGGACGGTGCGGGCGTCCGGCGCTTTTTCGACCACGGGCGTTGCCGGCTCCTCTGGTGGGCGAGGCGCACGCGGTTTCTTCTTCGGCTTAGGTCTCGCCTTCTGGATGTCCTGCGGCGGCTCGACCCGCTCGCTGCGGCGCGGAAACAGAAGGTCGCGCAATGACCAGCCCCGGCTTTGCTGCGGCTGTTCCTGCGCCATGGCTGGGGCATGGACAGCTCCGGCCACGGCAATGGCGAGCACGGCGAAGGCCAGGATCAGCACCGGCATGCGACGGACGAACGTCCCGATGCGCGTAGGCCAAACCAATCGCTCCCTCCCTACTCAACTTCGTCAGGCTCTATTTCTGCCTGAGCCATTTCAGCACTTCCAAGCTCGGATAGCCATCCTGGGTCAAGCCAACCTTGGCCTGATAAGCCATGATGGCCGTCTTCGAGCCGTCGCCGATCTTGCCGTCGAATTTGCCGTCGTAAAGGCCGTGCTGGGAAAGTCGCTTCTGCAACTCCTGCCGTTCCTCGAAGCTGAGCTTGGTAAAAGGCCGGTTCCAATCCTGGACCAGGCCGCTGCCACCCGCGATCTCATCGGCAAGCAGACCGACGGCGAGCGCGTATTTGTCGGCATTGTTGTAGGCCTTGATGACCGAAAAATTCCTGACCATCAGGAAGGCCGGCCCGCCACGGCCGTCCGGCACTTTCAGCGTTGCCTTGTCGGTGAGGTTCTTGAACGGCTTGCCGCTGGCGCGGCCCACGCCGAGCGCCTGCCATTGCGCCAGGGTCTTCGACCCGGCGGGAAGTTTGCCGGCCGGCAACGCGACCTCGTAGCCCCAGGTCTTGCCGGCCTGCCAGCCATTCTTCTTGAGCAAATTGGCTGATGTCGCCAGCGCATCGGGAATGGAATTCCAGATGTCGCGCTTGCCATTGCCGTCCATGTCGACGGCATAGTGCTGGTAGCTGGTCGGGATGAACTGGGTCTGGCCCATGGCGCCCGCCCAGGAGCCCATCAGGTGGCTTTCGTCGATATCGCCGGTCTGCAGGATCTTCAGCGCCGCTACCAGCTGGGTGCGGGCGTATTTCGACCGTTTCGCGTCGCCATAACCCAAAGTCGCCAGCGAACGGATGACGTTGCGCATGATGTCGTCGCGCTTGAGAATTTCGCCATAGTTCGATTCCATCGACCAGATGGCCAGGAGAACGTAGCGGTCGACGCCGAATCTCGCCTCGATCCTGTCCAGCCAAGGCTTCCATTTCTTCGCCATCTGCTGCCCGACGGCGACGGACTGGTCATGGACGCGGTTGTCGAAATAATCCCAGGCGGGCGCGGTGAATTCGGGCTGGGTGCGGGCCTTTTCCAGCACCACCGGATCGGGCTCGTTGATGCCCCGGAAAGCCTGGTCGTAAACGGCGCCGGAAACGCCACCCGCCACGGCGGTGGCGCGGAAGCCGGCGACCCATTGCCGGAAACCGGCGTCGGCGAAGGCCGGCCCGGTGGGGACAAGCAAAGCGAGCGAGAGGCTGGCCGCCGTCATGACGCTGGCGAAACGTTTTGCGGCATTGCGAACGGACATCTTTTCCTCCTTCTCTGTCCCAGGAAAAACCATTCTTCGCCGAACCGGGTTAGGAATTAGTTTACCATAGGCGTCGGCTGGAACGAAAAGACACCTCGATGCTTTAACCGGCGGGAGTTTCCCTCAGCCGTTCCACTAATCTTCAATTCCGGCGCGAAAATGTCGGGGGACGGGGATTGCGGAGCTGGCCAGCAAACGGATAATTGAAAGTATGAAGAGAGTTCGCAAGGCAGTTTTCCCGGTCGCCGGTCTCGGCACGCGGTTTCTCCCGGCCACCAAGGCTGTTCCCAAGGAGATGCTGACCGTCGTTGACAGGCCAGTCATCCAGTATGTCGTCGACGAGGCGCGCGAGGCGGGCATCGAGCATTTCATCTTCGTCACAGGCCGCAACAAGGCGGTCATCGAGGACCATTTCGATATCCAGTTCGAACTCTATGATACGCTGGCACAACGCGGCAAGGACGAGCAGCTTGCCCGCCTGCAGCGGCTGCAGCCGGCACCGGGGCAGACCAGCTTCACCCGCCAGCAGGTGCCGATGGGTCTTGGCCATGCCGTCTGGTGCGCGCGCGAACTGGTCGGCGATGAGCCGTTCGCCCTGTTGTTGCCCGACATGATCATGCAGTCGGAAAAGAGCTGCACGAAGGCGATGGTCGAGCTCTACGAGGAGACCGGCAACAACATCATCGCGGTGCAGGAATGCGACCCGGCGGAGGCTCATAAATACGGCATCGTCGGGCGCGGCGAAGACACGCATCACGGCTTCCGCATCACCGAGATGGTCGAGAAGCCGAAGTCGGGCACCGCGCCGTCCAACCTCTACATCAACGGCCGCTACATCCTGCAGCCCGAGATCTTTAGGATTCTGGAAGGCCAGGAAAAGGGCGCAGGGAACGAGATCCAGCTGACCGACGCGATGCTGAAGCTGGAGAAGCAGCAGGCCTTCTACGGCTACCATTACAAGGGCCGCACCTTCGATTGCGGCTCGCCGGAAGGTTTCGTCGAGGCCAATGTCGCTTTCGCGCTGTGGCGCAACGACATGAACCAGAGCATGGCCGGCGTCATCCGCACGCTGCTCGACGAGATGAAGCCATCAGAACGGCGCGGGGCAGCCTTCTAGGGTATGCCTGATATTCAGGTGATGCCGGCCTGCGAATGGCCGCTCCTACGCTTCCCAGTTCTACTGCGTCGCAGTAGAATTGTGCTCACGTACATAAAGTACGCTCCGCTGCGGTTCTCGGTATCAGCCATTCTCGACTCGGCCCGACCCTGACTCTCGCCATACCTTGGCGCACACGCCTTCAGCGCTGCACCTTCACGCCGACGAAGATGCTGTTGGCGGTGTAGTCGCGGCCGGGCAGGTTACTGGTCAGCTTTTCGGTCCTTACCCTGCTGGTGAGGCCCGCATAGCGGTTCAGCCACCAGGTCAGCCCGGCCTCGGCGCTCAAGATCCTGTCATGGCCGTCAATGCCGACATAATCGCGCCAATCCAGGCCCAAGGCCGCATTCGCGGTAAGATTGGATCGGATCACGCGCTCGCCCGTCAGGCGTCCGGAATAGAGGATATCGCCGCTTTCGCCCGATGTGGTCGTGGTCTCGACGGTGGTCTTGCCGGTCAAGCCGATGGTGGTGCCGCGCTGCGGCGACCATTTGAGGTCGGCATTGAGGGTGGCCCCCGAAATCGCTTCCAGGCTGTTGTCGTCGATCGCCTCTCTGAGCCAACCGGCCGAGAATTCGCCCGACAGCTTCTCGCCCATGTCGAGTTGCAAGCCGGCGCGGGCGCCAAGACGCGTCGAGGAGCGCTCGAAGCCTTCATTGTCGATGCGCTGGTCGTAGGCCCGGCGGCCGACCTCGATCTCGGTGAAGGGCGTGAGCGCGGGGGAGATCTCGTAGCCGGTGCGCAAGGTTGCAGTGTAGAGCGTATTGTCCTGATCTTTCTGCGACAGCGAGGTGCCGTCCGAGAGCTTGGCGTCACCATAGAAGTCGTGCGAGACCGCCCCGGTCAACGTATACTGCATCTTGCCGACGGCCTTTTCGACGCCGATGCTGCCGTCGATGGTCTGCCGCAGCGGCTGGGTGCTGACGCCAGCGATGGCATCGGGCGAGGACGCGGATTCCGGCACGGCTTCGTAGCCGAGCTTGGCGATGGCACGCAAGTCATTGTCGAGGTCGACATCGAGCTGGCCTTCGATGCGCCCCTGCGCATCGTGAACCTGGTAGCCCGACACGGTTTCACGGAAAATTCCGTAGCCGTCGATGGTCGCGGCGTTTTCACGCCAGTCGGAAGCGGCGGTAAAGCGCAGCGCCGTCTCGGACAGCAGCGCCGATGTGCCGGCACTGCTCGAATCGCCGTTCGTCGTCGCCGTCAGCCCCTGTTCGATGGTCGGCCGGATGATGAAGGAGCCCCATTTGACGCCGGTGGCGGCGAACGGATCGTCCTCGGCTTTCTTGTTCTGGCCCTCGATTGCAGCGGTGCGCTCGGCGCCAGGGTCGAGTTTCTGCCTGTCCACACTGTCGATGGTGAGTGCACGGCGATTGGCCGCTTCCTGATCCGCCGCGATATCGGCGGTGTCGTCGGTCGCGGCCGTCGTGGCGGTGGTGGTTGGATCCGTAGCCGCCATGGTGTTCTTTTTCTTCTTCTTTTTGTCGGCGACCTTGTCCTTTGCCTTATCGGCCGCATTCTGCCTGGCGGTCGAAGCGCGGCGTGGCTTGGGCGGCGTGGGCGCGTCGGCGGAGGCATCGTCGCCGGCCTGGGGCGGGTCGAAGACGCTGGTGGTCGAGTTCGCGGCGTCCGCGTCGTCAGGCACGGCGCTGGCGCTGGCCGGCAGATAGGTTCGCGCCGGCGCATTGTCCTGCGCGGCCGCGTTGGCCGCCGCTTGCTGTGCAAGAACCAGGTTTCTCGCCTTGCGCTGCTGGTCGGACAGAATCGCCGATTCCGACACTTCTCCGCGCAGTTCCGTTTCCTGGGCATGGAGTGGCGTGGAACGCAGCAAGGCAAGGATGCTGGTCGCCAGCAGCAAGGCGCAGATCGCCTTGCCCTGTCGTCCTCTCAATTTTTCTGGCTGGACCCCGGACATCGCCACCACTGCCTGCGCGGCGCACGCGCGCCATACTTACCGAACCGTAAATGGGGATGGTTAACGGAGGGTTGAGGCCGCGCGCAGGACTGGCTCCAAACGCGGATTTCCGCGGGCGACAATGCGGGTCCGCGTCGTGCCTTCTATTTTGATCCTTGTCGTCGTCCCCAACGACCATACACATCCGGCCGCCATGCAGAGGCCATTTCTGTTGGACAGGCGGGCGGCAAAGCGCTAATCGCATCACCCATGCATGCGAGATCTCTCGATAAGAAGCCTCTGGACAGGCAAGCGTCGATCGAATCGGCGCTGAGAACGGTAACAACCGAACAGGCGGGAATCGCGGCCCTTGCCGAGGCGCTTGAGAACGGACTGGCGGCACCCTTTGCCCAGGCCGTCGAGACGATCTCGAAGATCGAGGGCCGGCTCATCGTCACCGGTGTCGGCAAAAGCGGCCATATCGGTTCGAAGATCGCCGCTACGCTGGCCTCGACCGGCACGCCGGCCTTCTTCGTCCATCCCGTCGAGGCCAATCATGGCGATCTCGGCATGATCGCCAGGGACGACGCCATCGTCGCGATCTCGTGGTCGGGCGAGAGCAAGGAGATGATGGGCATCGTCGCCTATTCCAGGCGCTTCTCCATTCCACTCATCGCCATCACCTCCGGAGAAACCTCGGCGCTGGCGCGCGCGGCCGACGTCGTGCTGCTTTTGCCGCGCACCCCGGAAGCCTGCCCGCACGGCCTGGCGCCGACGACGTCGACGCTGCTGCAACTGGTCATCGGCGATGCGCTGGCGATCGCACTGCTCGAGGCGCGCGGCTTCACGCCGGACCATTTCCGCACCTTCCATCCCGGCGGCCAGCTCGGCGCCAACCTGACCATGGTCTCCGAGATCATGCGGGTCGGCGAGCAGATGCCGCTGGCTTCGCTCGGCACCAAGATGCCGGAAGCGGTGATGACGCTGTCGCAGAAGAAGGTCGGCTGCGTGCTGATCGTCGACGCCAATGGCGAGTTGGCCGGGATCATCACCGATGGCGATGTCGCGCGCAACCTGCACCGCAACCTGGCCGACGTCATCGTTGACGAGGTGATGACCCGCACACCCAAGACGGTCGACCCGCAGACGCTTGCAGGCACTGCGATCGCGCTGCTCAACGAGCACAATGTCGGTGCGCTGGTGGTGACCAGGAACAACATGCCGCTGGGCGTGGTGCATTTCCACGACCTGCTGCGCATCGGCGCCGCCTAAGATATTGATCTTCAGGTGAGGCCGGCCTGCGAGCGAAGGCTTTCTGCGCTTCCGGCGTAGGCCGGAGCGCACGGACTTAATGTCCGCCCTGCTCGTCGCAAGAGCGGCCCCGAAACCCATCGTTCACGACTTGGCCTGACCTGAATCTCAATACTTTAGCACGTTGGCACTCGCTGGAATTCAGACCCGCTCCACCGTCAGTTCCAGATCCGTGTCCGCGGCGCTTGTCACACGAACCTGAGTGCCGGCGGGCAGATCGGGGCCGGAGACACGCCACAGCGTGTCGCCGAGCTTGATGCGGCCACGGCCGTCGCGGATCGGTTCGGCGAGCGTCGCCATCCTGCCGACCATCTGGGCGCCACGGCGATTGAGCAGCGGCTGATCGGTTGGCTGGTCGTGTCCGCCCATGAGTTTCTTGCCGACAAAGGCTGAAACCAGCGACAGCACGAGGAATAGCAGCACCTGGACCTGCCATGTCCAGATGGCGACATCCCAGATCAGCAGCGACACCGCGCCGACGATCAGAGCGGCGATGCCGATCCAAAGCATGAAGAAACCCGGTGCGATGACCTCTACCACCAGCAGCACGAAGCCCAGAACCATCCAGTTCCACGGCCCGAGTTCAGAAACGATGCGGTCGATCATGAGAGTGGCCTATCTCAGTTGTCGGAGGGCCTGACGACAGGCGGACGTGCCGCCTGCCTTTGCGCGCCGGTCGTGCCTTCGCTGCGAAAGACTTCCTTGGCGATTTCGCCGATACCCCCGAGCGAGCCGATCAGCGACGATGCCTCGAAAGGCATCAGCACGATCTTGCTGTTGGTGGCGGTGCCGATCTTACCCAGCGCCTCGGTGTATTTCTGGGCGACGAAGTAGTTCAGTGCCTGGACGTCGCCCTTGGAGATCGCTTCCGACACCACCTGGGTGGCGCGGGCTTCCGCTTCGGCGGAGCGTTCGCGCGCCTCGGCGTCGCGGAAGGCGGCTTCCTTGCGGCCCTCCGCTTCGAGGATCTGCGACTGCTTGAGGCCCTCGGCGGCCAGGATCTGCGCGCGCTTGTTGCGCTCGGCGGTCATCTGGCGGCCCATCGATTCGATCAGGTTGGCGGGCGGGTTGATATCCTTGATCTCGACGCGGGTGATCTTGATGCCCCAAGGATGCGCGGCCTCGTCGACGACGCGCAGCAGGCGCTCGTTGATGGCGTCGCGGTTCGACAACAGCTCATCGAGGTCCATCGAACCCATGACGGTACGGATGTTGGTCATCGTCAGGTTGAGGATGGCGTTCTGCAGGCCGGCAACCTGATAGGCGGCCTGTGCCGCATTGAGGATCTGGTAGAAAGCGATGCCGTCGACACCGACGATGGCATTGTCGCGGGTGATGATCTCCTGGCTCGGAACGTCGAGCACCTGTTCCATCATGTTCATCTTGGCGCCGATGCGATCGACGAACGGAAAGATGAGGTTCAGGCCGGGGCTCAGTGTCTTGGTGTAACGACCAAAGCGTTCGACGGTATAGTTGTATCCCTGTGGGATTGTCTTGATGCCCTTGAACAGCACCAGTACGACAAGCGCCACCAGAACAACGACCGCAATATCGAAACCACTGAAATCCATCTGGCCCTCCCTCAGAGGCAGGCCACGCGAGCCATTCCCGCGCAACCGGCTTCACCAAAGACTTAAGTGTGTTTCAGGAGCGTTACAATCAGGTGATGAGCGATTGTTTGTGGGTATACACTCAGCGGTTGAAGGCAAACAGGCTTGCATCCGTGTCTTCAAGCCCGCCAATGGAAGCAGAGATGATCTCGGCGGCGATGCGCGAGAAGGTGATGCCGTTGCCGCCATAACCCATCACGGCATGGATGCGCGGGTGCCTGGGAATGGCGCCGATGTAGGGGAGGCCAGTGGTCGTGGTGCCGAAGGAGCCGGTCCAGGCAAAGTCGGGCCGGGTGTCGAGGTGCGGAAACATCAGGTCGAGTTTTGCGGCAATGCGGGCGCTTTTGTCGGCTATCAGCTTATCGCGCCGCGTCTCGTCAAGGAATTCCTCGTCCTCGCCGCCGCAGATGACCCGGCCATCGGCGGTTGCCCTGACATAGAGGTAGGGATCCGACGCCTCCCAGATGAACGCCGCGCCCGGCCAGAGCTTCCGTGGTTGCGGACATGTCGCAATCGCCCATGTCGAGATGACCCGGTGAGCGGCCGCCGGCACGATGTCGATCAGCTCGTAACCGGTGGCCAGGACAACATGCCGTGCCGTGATGGTGGGGCCGTCCGTGGTTGCCACCACCACCTCATCGGCGCTGTCCTCGATCGCCGTCGCTTCGACGGGAGCGTATAAACGTGCCTTGCGCTCCAGCGCCTTGAGCAGCAGCCCTGCCGTCAGCTTGCGAGGGTCGAGCGCGATGTTGCCATGGCTCAGGATGGCGCCACCCCGATCGATGCCGAATGCTCCGGCCAATGGCGCCGATGTAAGATAGGTCGCGCCGATGCCGGCCATCTGCCGCGCCTCGGCTTCGTCCCGGAGTTCCGATGGGCCGAGCACGGTGCCAGCCAGATAAAGCGATTGGGTGCGGCTTATGCCGCAGTTGATGCCGAGTTCGGCGATGCGGGCGGCAAGGTTGGAAACGGCTAGCCGGGAGCGTCGCCAGGCCTGCCGTGCCTGGCCCTTGCCGATCATCCTCGAGAGCGTTGAAAGCGGCTGGTCGATCTCGAATTGCACAAGCGCGGTTGTTGCCGCCGTCGATCCTTTCAGCGGCCCACGCCGGTCGATGCAGATCACGGCGTGAGCGCCGGCTGTCAGCGCCTCGGCCATCATGGCGCCGCTGATGCCCATGCCGACGATAAGCACATCGGTCTTGACGTCCCGGGTCAGACTGCCAGTCGGTACCGCGGGCGCCCGATAGGCGGACCAGACGGGCCGGCCAGTGCTGAGGTCAAGTTTGCGGAGCATTGAGTTCTCCGGAGGCGCTGCTCAACGCTCCGGAGCTGGTGTTGTTCCGGCATCAAGCCCAGCCTGACAGCTCGCGCCGTACCATCGCTTCGATCACCGCCATGCCTTCAGGGCTGTCATTCAGGCATGGTATGTGGGCGAAGTTCTTGCCGCCGGCATGGTGGAAGGTCTCGGCCGCTTCGCGGCCAATCTCATCCAGCGTCTCGATGCAGTCGACTGAAAACCCCGGATTGACGATGGCGATCGACTTGACGCCGTCCTTGGCCAGTTTCTCCACAGTCTTGTCGGTGTAGGGCTGCAGCCATTCTTGCGCCCCGAAGCGTGATTGGAACGTGGTGATCAGTTTTCTTTCGTCCCAGCCGAGCCTGTCGCGCAGCAGCCGCGTCGTCTTCAGGCAATGGCAATGATAGGGATCGCCCTTCTCAAAATAGGGTTTTGGAATGCCGTGATAGGAGGCGATGACCACCTCGGGCTGGAAATCCAGGGTCGCCAGGTGCCGTTCGATCGAACTGGCCAGCGCCTCGATGTAGACTGGCTCATCATAATAGGGCGGCACGCTGCGGACGGCAGGTGCCGCCCGCATCTTCATCAAGGCGCGAAACAGCTGGTCGTTTGCGGTGGCGGTCGTCGTCGCCGAATATTGCGGATAGAGTGGAAAGCTCAGGATGCGATCGCAGCCTTGTGCGACCAGCCTTTCGGCGACGCTCGACGTCGAAGGGTTGCCGTAGCGCATCGCCCAGTCGACGACCACGTTGGGCAGATCGCGTAGCGCCTCGGCCAGTTTTTCACCTTGTGCGCGGGTATAGGTTCGCAAAGGCGACTCGTTCTTCTCCCGGTTCCAGATCCTGGCGTAGTTGGCGCCCGACTTCTTCGGTCGCGTGGTCAGCACCAGTCCATAGAGGATGGGATACCAGATCGCCTTGTTGAGTTCGATAACGCGTGGATCAGACAGGAACTCCCTGAGATAACGCCACATCGGCCTGAACTCGGTGCCGTCGGGTGTTCCAAGGTTGACCAGCATGACCCCTATCTTGCCGATCTTGACGGGGGGATGCCCGACCGGTCGTGGGCCAGGGGCTTTCGCGGCTTTGGGATCGACAATAGTGGAAAGCGGCATATGGGTCTCCGAGACGTGAACCTAACCATCCTGCAGGAGCTTTCAATGCCGCGTCTGGCCGCACCTTGCAGCATGTCGCGGCGGATAGGATTCGCCCGACCTGCCGTAAGCTTCTGATAACCGAGGACACCTCCGGGCGACATGCATCAGGCCATGGAGATATAAACCTGCCCGGTTCCCCGGGCGGGCGATGTGGCGGAGCTGGACGAAATTACTTCGCCGGGATGGTCAGTGTCGCGCCCGGCATAAGCCGATGCGGCCTTTGGCTCTTGTTCGCCTCATAGATGAGCTTCCACTTGGTCGCATCGCCATAGGCCTTCTTCGCCAGATCCCAGTAGGTATCGCCGGTCACGACGACATGATTGCCGGTGGCTGGTGTGGCTTCAGCGGGCTTTGCCGGCTCGGCGGGCGCGGGCGTCGCCGGCGCAGTGGCCGGCGCGGGAGTGGTCTCGGCAGGCTTCGCCGGTTCGGCAGGTGCCGGCGGGGCCGGTGATGCAGGCGCGTTTTCCGTCGATATGGCTGGCGGCGTGTTGGCGATATCGCCTGAGTTGGCAGGCAATTCCGGCATTGCCGGTGCAGCCGGTTTGGCAGCCTCGGCCGGTGCCGGCGCTGCCGGTGCGGTCTCCGCCGGCTTTGCTGGTTCGGCGGCGGGAGCTGCCGCTGTCGTCGCGGCGATCTCGGTGATGCGGCCGTCGAGCTTCGGCGTATAGGGCCGGTGCGCGCCGAGATAGTCGGCCACGACCTGTTCGAGGCCAGGGCCGTAGTCATAAGCGTTCTTGGCCTTTTCGGCGAAGACCTTGTAGCCGTCGCCGCCCTGGCGGACATAGTTGTTGGTGGCGACCAAATAGTCCTTGGTCGGATTTATCGGCGTCCAGGCGCCATTTTCCATCACCTCCACCGACTTGACGCGGCCGGCATTGGGTGCGACCGATCTGTCGAAGGAATATTTGAGGCCCGCCACCTGCGGGAAGCGGCCGGCGCCGTCCTCGATCTGGCTAAGCCCGCCTTCGAGGCCTGCGACCAGGTCCTTGCCGGAAATCTGGAAGGTCGCCAGCGTGTTCTGAAACGGCAGCACGGTCAGCACCTCGCCCATGGTGACGGTGCCTTTATCGATGGAAGCGCGCAGGCCGCCTCCGTTGGAAATGACGATCTCGACGCCCTGTCCCTTGACGCGGTCGAGGATGGCGTCGGAGACGAGATTGCCCATCGCGCATTCCTTGGCGCGGCAGCTTTCGCGGCTGCCGTCGATGACGTCGGTGGTCTCGGCCACTTCCTTGTTCTTCAAGGCCTCGATCGGCGCGCCAAGCTCCTTGATGCGGGCGAGCACGGCCGGGTCCGGCGTGATCGATTTGTCGAGATAGATCGGGTCGCCGCTTGCCGATTTGACGACGCCGTTGTCGTCGAACACCACCTTGAACTCGCCGAGGTATTTCGAATAGGACGCCGCCTGCACCACCGGCACCTTGTAGCCGCCGGGGTTGTCGACCATGGTCGGGTAGGGGCCAGCCGCCTTCGGATCGGTATTGGACAGAAGCGTGTGGCTGTGGCCGCCGACCACGATGTCGATGCCAGGGATCTTGGCGATGACGTCGCGCTCCCTGTTGTAGCCGATATGGGTCACGGCGATGATCTTGTCGACGCCTTCTCCCTTGAGTTTCTCGACCTCGGCCGTGATCGACTTGACGTCGTCCTCGATTTTGATGTTGGGGCCGGGGGAGGCGAGTTCGGGCGTGTCGTTGGTGACGGCGCCGATGATGCCGATCTTCTGTCCACCGACCTCGACGACAACAGACGGCTTGACGCGGTCGCCGAGCTTGGACTGCGCGTTGGCCTTGACGTTGGCGCCGAGCACCGGGAACTTGATCATGTCGAGGAACGGCGCCAGCGCCGCCTCGCCGTCGTCGAATTCATGGTTGCCGAGTGCCATGGCGTCGAACTTCATGTCATTGAGGAACTCGCCTTCGACCTTGCCCTTGTATGTCGTGTAGAACAGCGAACCCTGGAAATTGTCGCCGGCGCTGAGCAGCAACACGTTCTGGCCTTCCAGCTTCTTGCGTTCCTGGGCAATGGCGGTGATCAGCCGGCCGGCGCCGCCGATGCATTCGCCCTTGGTCTCCTCCTCGGCCGAGCAGGTCGATTCGTATTTGTTGTTGCCTTCGATGCGGCTGTGCCAGTCATTGATGTGCAGGATGTTCAGTGTGTAGTCGGCAAAGGATGCGCCGGCCGACAGGCCAAGCGTCGAAGCGGAAAGGGCGGCAATGGCGGCAAGCTTCTTCATCTTCGTCTCCCGGTAGGCTGATCAGAGGCGTCTGGCGCCCTTGCTTGACTGGGTATTACAGCCAGCCTTTCGATCATGTTCCCATCGCGTTCGGGCCGACGCAAGCGGAAATGCGGCGGTATCTCCAGGCGCGAAACCCGGGGTATTTGCCGGCACAAAAAAAGAACGGCGGCCGAGGGGCCGCCGTCTTATGTGACTGGATTGTTCGCCGAGTTCAGGTGCGCCGCGTCAGCACGAAATTCTGGCCGGCGGAGCTGGTGCAGTTGAGCTGGCTGGTCGACACCATCAGGCAATTGAAGCTTACCGGGGTTTGGCGGATCAGCGAGGTGCCGCTGATCTGTACCGACGTGGCGCCGGTCATCGTGTAGCTGCCATCGGCAAGCTTCTGTCCCGTGTCGGTGGCGACGGTCGTGAAGGTGCCGCCGGTGAAGGTCGACAGGCCGGTGCCCTTGGCATCGATCCAGGAACCTTCGACCCCTTTCGGGGCGGCGGCCATGGGCGGCGTATCTGGGCCGCTGGTGGCACAGGCAGCAAGCATCGAGGCAAGGGCGCCCGCCAGGCCCGTCGAAAGAACTTTGCGCGCAATCGTCATATGAAATCCTCTCCAAACGCGTCGTCCCAGAAATCGGGCCGATTTCTGGGAATTGACGCGAACGTCCAAAGTGCCGGGGTATTCAACGGACGCACATCGCCACCCCAGGCCGCCTCCCTTCAATCGCCCGATTTCCGGGCGATTGCAAGGCAAGGGCGCATGGTCCGGGTGCTGCTATCGGACGAGGATGTTGCGGAATTGCCACGGGTCGCTGCGGTCGAGGTCCTCCGGGAAGAGACCCGGGCGTCTGTCGAGCGGCGTCCAGTCGGTATAATAGCCCTTGACCGGTCCGAGATAGGGCGACTGCACGTCCAGGCAGCGTTTGTAATCCATCTCGTCGGCCTCGACGATGCCGGCGGCGGGATTCTCCAGTGCCCAGACCATGCCGGCCAGGACAGCCGAGGTGACCTGCATGCCGGTGGCGTTCTGGTAGGGGGCCAGCTTGCGCGCTTCGGCGAGTGACAGCTGCGAACCGTACCAGTAGGCATTCTTGTCATGGCCGTAGAGCAGGACGCCGAGCTCGTCGACACCGTCGACCAGTTCGTTCTCGTCGAGCACGTGGTGCACCGGCTGCGGCTTGCCGGCGGCACCGAACATCTCGTCCAGCGATAGCATCGCATCGTTGCAGGGATGGTAGGCGTAGTGGCAGGTCGGGCGGTATTGAACCTTGCCCTTCTTGGAGCGCACTGTGAAGAAATCGGCGATCGAGATCGCCTCGTTGTGGGTTACCAGCAGGCCATATTGCGGTCCCGGCGTCGGGCACCAGGAGCGCACGCGGGTGTTGGCGCCGGGCTGCTCCAGGTAGATCGCGGCCTTGGAGCCATGCTTGTGCTTCTTGCCGTTCTTGGGCATCCAGGTCTCATGCGTGCCCCAGCCGAGCTCGGCTGGCTGCAACCCCTCGGAGATGAAGCCCTCGACCGACCAGGTGTTCCAGAACACATCCATCGGCTTGGGCTTCTTGGTCCGCTGGGTGTCGCGCTCGGCGATGTGGATGCCCTTGACGCCGGCCTTCTTCATCAGCTTGGCCCAGCCCTCGCGGTCGTCCTGCGATGGCTCGGAGAATTCCATGCCAAGATCGGTGGCGAGGTTGACCAGCGCCTGCTTGACGAACCACGACACCATGCCGGGATTGGCACCGCAGGTGGATATCGCAGTGGCGCCGCCCGGCTTGTCGTGCTTTTCCTTGATCAGCGCCTCGCGCAACGCATAGTTGGTGCGGCTGGCGTTGTCGGCCTTGGCGTCGAAATAGAAGCCAAGCCAAGGCTCGACGACGGTGTCGATATAGAGCACGCCGAGCTTGCGGCAGAGCCGCATCAGGTCCACCGAGCCGGTATCGACCGACAGGTTGACGCAGAAGCCCTGGCCACCGCCATTGGTCAGAAGCGGCGCCAAAAGCTTCTTGTAGTTCTTCTCGGTCACCGCTTCCTGGACGAAGGCGATGCCGCGCTCGTCGAGCAGCTTGCGATCGGTATCGCGCGGGTCGAGGACTGTCATGCGCGACTTGTCGAACTTGAAATGGCGCTCGATGAGCGGCAGCGTTCCGCGTCCGATCGAGCCGAAGCCGATCATCACCACGGGGCCGGTGATCTCACCGTAAACGGGCCAGTTTTCATTCGCCATTTTATCGGGCACTCCTTCAACTGCGTTCAAAAGCCGGGCAACTGCGTTCAAAAGCTGGGCAACTGCGTGCAAAAGCCCGGCATTTTCGCGCAACGGCCATGCGCTACATCACAGATCATTGTCATAAACCAGCGAAAAGCGCCAACCAGCGACTACGCGTCCTTGGCCATTTGGTTAAGGACAGCGATCAGCCGATCGCGATCCGATGTCAGGCCCTTGTAGTCGAGCTGGGCGACATCGAGCGCTTCGAGCTGCGCGGCAAAGGACGCTGCCAGCGTCGCCCGGTCCGGGTGCCGCGCCAGCACGGCGAGCGGGTCGAGATGGATGCGGATGGTGAACAGGATGTCGCGTGAGGCGGGCAGTTTGCGCAGCGTCTGGCGCTCGACCCGGATGAAGGCGTGCGTCTTCACGTCACCGTCGGGGAAACGCGTCGGCCGGCTGGTGGCGCGGTCGATGCGCTCGATATTGGACAGTGGATGGTAGAGTGCATCGCCTGATTGGATCGACCAATTGTAACGTTCGACAGCCTGGCCCTGCAGGCCATCGAACATCCGGTTGATCAGATCCGCCGGCCTTGTGCCTGGGCCGAAGCCCGGCACCGGGTCGTGGATCTGCTGCAGCGGCTTGCCGAATTTTTCGACAAGCGACCAGGACGAGGGAAAGCACAGCGAACCCGCCGCGAGCCGCCAGCCATCTTCGCCCCGCCGCATGAGGATCAGGTCCTCCTGGACCAGCAGCGAGGCCACGACGAGGGGGGCGCCGGCGAGGCTGGAGGGGATCGTGGGACGGCTCGTCGCACCCACGACCGCAACGCCCGCATCGCTGCGCCGGTGGGTGTCGGGAAATCTTTCCGGCAGGTAAGCGCCGAGCAATTCGAGCACTTCCTGCTGGGCGTCAAGCGTACCGTCCTGCTCGACGAAGACGCGTTCAGGGATTTCGGCATAGAGCCGGCGCTTTTTAGCGAGGTAGGGCAGCAAATGGCCGTCTACCTCGATCCAGTCCGCAGGGTCGAGCGGCTTCAGCCCGATGGTGAAGAGTTTCGACGAGCCGTCATACGGCGTGTGGGCGGGTAGGGACGTCATGCCTCAGATCAGTTGACTTCAGATTAGTTTGGCCGGGATCAGCCCGCGCAGCGAATTGCCGACGAACAGCGCCTTGGCGGATTTCAGGTCATTCAAGCTGTAGATCGCTTCACCGGCGCGGCCTTCATCCAGAAGCGCGCCGCGCAGTACGCCAGGCAGCAGGCCGCAATCGAGCCGGGGCGTTGCCAGCACGCCGTCGCCGAAATCGGCGAAGACATTGGTGATCGTGCCTTCGCAGATCTCGCCGCGCTCATTGGCCAGCAGCACCTCATCGGCCTGGGTGACGAGGTATTCGGAGCGGGCCTGGGTATAGAGCTGCCGCCGGCTGGTCTTGTGGCGCAGCAGCATGTTGCTCGAATCGAGCCTCGTCCGCGCCAGCCGCAGTGCCCACACCTTGTCGGCGGCAAGCGGTTCATAGGGCTGCGCCGAGGCGTTGGCCTGGCCATTGCGCGACAGGGCGAGCCGCGTGCGCATGGCGACGGGCGATCGATCGACCGCGTCGCTCAGGGCCTCGCCAACCCTTTGCGGATCATAGCTGAAGCCCAGTTCCGCCGCCGAGCCATAAAGGCGCGCAAGATGGCGATCGAGGCGCAGGAAGCCCGAGGCGGGCTCCCAGCGCATGGTCTCGATCAGCTCGAAACCGGCGGTGTCCCCGTCGCGAAACGGGCTTTGAGCAAACACTCCTGATACTCCTCTTCCGCGACCGAATCGAAGACGATGCCGCCGCCGACATTGTAGACGGCCTCGCCGCTGGCAAAGAGCGAGATGGTGCGGATCGCCACGGAAAAGCGCATCGTGCCGCCGGGCGCGATCCAGCCAATGGCGCCGCAATAGACATCGCGCGGCGTGGCCTCCAGATCGTGCAGGATCTCCATGGCGCGAATCTTCGGCGCGCCGGTGATCGAGCCGCAGGGAAACAGCGCCGCGAATACCTGTCGTATCGAGAGGCCGGGCAGCAGCTTGGCCCTGACGTCGCTCACCATCTGGTGCACGGTCGGGTAGGTCTCGATGCGGAACAGTTCCGGCACCTCCAGCGTGCCGACCTCGCTGATCAGCGATATGTCGTTGCGCAGGAGGTCGACGATCATCCGGTTCTCGGCCTGGTTCTTCTCGTCATTGCGCAGGAAATTCTTCTGCCGCTCGTCCTCGTCCCCGGTTGCGCCGCGCGGTGCGGTACCCTTCATCGGATGCGTCTCGATCATCCCCGCCGCATCGATCTCGAAGAACAGTTCGGGCGAGCGCGACAGGACGATCGGGTCGCCCAGCGCGATCAGGGCGCCATATTTCACGGGCTGGCGTTCGGTCAGTGCGTCGAAGGCGGCGAGCGGATCGCCGGACCATTGCGCGTGCACCGGAAAGGTCAGGTTGCCCTGGTAGCAATCGCCTCGCCTGATGTGCCGATGCAACCGCGAGAACCGCTTCTCGTAGTCCTCGAACGACCACGTTGCCCTTGCGTCGAAGATCGGGCCGTTGGTCGGCGTGCCTGGCGGCGGCACCGCTTCTTCATCAGGAGCATCGAAGACCCCGAGGCAGACCAGCGGGGCCCGGCGCCGACCCGGCAGCAAGGGAACGAGTTTCGGTTCGAGCAGGTAACCGGCCTCGTAGGAGAAATAGCCGGCCAGCCATTTGCCGGCATCGTGCGCGGCCTGCGCCGCTTGCAACGCCGCCGGGAAGTCTTTGGCCTCATGCGCAACGATGACATCGGCCGGCCGCTTGAAAACGAGCTGGCGCGCGCTTTCGTCGTTGCGGAAAATTGCTGCGGGCAGGGACATGGGAACCGGGATCGATGGAGCTGACGATCGCTCTATATAGGGGGCCGGGCGCGCGCAATCGAGGGAACGGCACCCTGTCCCTCAAAGCCGACCTTTGCCGGATCGAACCTTGCCGACAAAAGAAAGCGGCGGCGCCCTTGGCGCCGCCGGTCGCATGGCCTCTGTATCCGTCGTTCAGGTATTGCTGGCGGTTCCGGCCGTCGGAAACTGCTTGGCGAATTCGGCCTCGTTGCCAGCGGCGAGCAGCTTGGCCTGCTCGATCCAGCGTTCGCGCGCGATGCGGCCGTCGAAGTTCATCACCTCCTCGATCCGCTTGATGTCGGCTGGTGTCCAGCCGGCGATCTGGGCGTATGTGGTGACGCCTTGCGCCTTGAGCAGCTTTTCGTTGACTGGGCCGATGCCGATCAACCGGCGCAGATTGTCGGGCTTGCCCGACGCCGGCTTGGCCGCTGCCGGTGCGGTCTTCTTTGCAGCGGGTGCTGCCTTGGGCACGGTCGAAGTCTTCGCCGGAGCCTTGGTCGTCGGAGCCTTGCTCTGCGAAGCCATGGCTGCCGGTGCCGAAGCAGTTGCGAGTTTGGCGGCCGCGGGCTTCGGTGCTGCCTTTGCCGGGGCCGCCTTCGCGGCGGCTGGCTTGGCTGCCGCCGCACCGGATTTTGCAACGGCTGGCGTCGACATCAGGGCTGCCGGTGGCTGACTTGACGCCTTTGCTCCGCCGGTGCCCGACGAGGCCTGGGCCTCGCGCAGCTGACGCTCGAGGTCGGAGCGGCTCTTGCCGCATGCACTGAGTTCGCCGGTCAGGCGGTCGCTGTCGGCGCGCAGCTTGTCGCGCTCGCTGCGGGTGCGATCGAGGTCGCCGCGAAGACTGTCGAGCTCACCGCGCAGGCGCCCCCAGATGAACCAGCCGACCAACACGCCTACCAACAACGCCAGGACCACGTAGAAAAAAGTGCCCATTGTCTCTCTCCAGTCAGATCCGTCTGCCGTGGGTCATGGCCTTCGGCGCAGGACTACTCGATGATGGTTCCGCGGTTCGCGGAACAGCCGGCTTCGGTCAAGCTGTCGGCGATCGGCTTTGCCTGCCCATGGCCAACGGCCGTTGTCGCGTTCGCCTGATCGCCACCGCCGGCTGAGATTTCCCTCGCCGATCCGCATGCGCTCCGGCTGAGCTTAAACGGAAAGCTACCATAGAGCTTGCGGAAAGCTATGGGAAAACGTCGATGTAGAGTTCTTCAAGAACAAATATTTAGGGCAAGAAAAGCGCGGCCCGAACATGCATTCCGGCTAAACTGTTCTTGCCGGGCGAGAGGCGTCTCAATCGTCGAGCGTTTCCAGTTCGTCAATCAGACCGCCGATGACGCCGAGCCCGATCTGCCAGAAGGCCGGATCGGTGGCGTCGAGGCCGAAGGGCGCCAGAAGCTGCGAATGATGCTTGGTGCCGCCGGCACGCAGCATCTCGAAATATTTGTCCTGAAAGCCGCGTTCGGCATTCTGGTAGACGGCATAGAGCGAGTTCACCAGGCAGTCGCCGAACGCATAGGCATAGACGTAGAAGGGCGAGTGGATGAAGTGCGGAATGTAGGTCCAGAACACCTCGTAGCCCTCGCGCAACTTGATCGCCGGCCCCAGGCTTTCGGCCTGCACCTCCAGCCAGAACTCGCCCAGCCTGTCGGATGTCAATTCGCCGTTGCGGCGCTCGGCATGCACCTTGCGCTCGAATTCATAGAAGGCGATCTGGCGCACCACGGTGTTGATCATGTCCTCGACCTTCTGGGCGAGCATGGCCTTGCGCTCGCGCCGGTCGGTGGTCCGCTCGAGCAGCGAGCGGAAGGTCAGCATCTCGCCAAAGACGGATGCCGTCTCCGCCAGCGTCAGCGGCGTCGAGGCCATCAGCGCGCCCTGGCCGGCGGCCAGCACCTGATGCACGCCATGCCCGAGTTCATGCGCCAGCGTCATCACGTCGCGCGGCTTGCCCATGTAGTTGAGCAGCACATAGGGGTGAGCCGAGGGTACGGTCGGATGTGCGAAGGCGCCCGGCGACTTGCCCGGACGCACCGGCGCGTCGATCCAGTTGCGGTCGAAGAAGGTGCGCGCGATCTCGGCCATCTCGGGCGAGAAGCGGTGATAGGCCGACAGAACCGTGTTCCTGGCCTCATCCCAGCCGATCACCGCCTGCGGCGTCTCCGGCAAGGGCGCGTTGCGGTCCCAGTGGTTCATCACCTCCATGCCGAGCCAGCGCGCCTTCATCGCATAATAGCGGTGCGACAGGCGCGGATAGGCCTCGCGCACGGCGGTGGCGAGCGCATCGACCACGCCGCGTTCGACGCGGTTGGCGAGGTGGCGTGAATCGGCAATGTCCTCGAAGCCGCGCCAGCGGTCCGAAATTTCCTTGTCCTTGGCAAGCGTGTTGGTGATCAGCGTGAAGGTGCGCAGGTTCTTGCGGAAGGTTGTGGCCAACCCCTCCGAGGCGCGGCGGCGGACCTCGCCGTCGGCATCCTGCAAGCGATTGAGGGCCGGCTCCAGCGTCAGTTCCTCGCCGTCGATATCGAAGCGAAGATCGGTCATCGTCTCGTCGAACAGGCGGTTCCAGGCGCCGCGCCCGGTTATCGATTTCTCGTGGAAAAGCTGCTCGACACGGTCCTCGAGCTGATAGGGCTTGTCCATTCTGAGATCGAGCACCCACGGGCGGTAATGCCCGAAGGCGGGATCGGCGGCCAGCGCGCCCTCGATCGCCGCATCGTCGATCAGGTTCAGCTCGAGCGCGAAGAACAACAGATGCGCGCTGGCGTCGGTCATCTTCTCCTGGATGTCGCCATAGAGCTTGGCGCGCTGCGGATCGGCGGTATTGCCGGCGTAGACGAGGCCGGCATAGGAGACGATACGGCCGATCAGTTCCTCGAGCGCCTCGTATGCGGCCAGTGCCTCGCCCAGCCTGCCGGTACTGCCGCGCCCGGCCTCGGCGGCGAGCGTGCCTTTCCAGCGGGCCTCGAATGCGACGGCGTCGGCGGCCGCCTTGGCAATGTCACGCTTCAGTTCCGGCGCCTCCATGCCGGCATAAAGGTCGGCGAGGTTCCATTCCGGCAGATCGCCAAGCCCGGCAGCGCCCTGACCGGACGCTGGCGCTGCAATCCGCCGATCAAACATCATGCGCATCGAGATACCTTCTTTGAATCAAATGGCCTGGGTTGAATCACGTGGCCGCAATCACGGAGCCGGACTCAACGGGAATGGAGAAGCCGGTCAAATCCTAAGGAATTCGTTCACCGGGTTTTTTGAAACCTTATTTAGAACCCTGTGCCAAGATGATCCATGGGGTTTTCGGGCGCGGGCGAAGCAAGATAGTCATGACAGGTTCCATACTCATAGTCGATGACGATCCCGTGCAGCGCCGGCTGCTCGAGGCCGCGGTGACGCGGTTCGGCCATACCGCGATCGTTGTGGATGGCGGTACCGCCGGCCTCGAAGTTCTCGACGGGCCTGGCGCCCGCGATGTCTCGGTCGTGATCCTCGACCTGGTCATGCCCGGTCTCGACGGCATCGGCGTGCTGAAGGCGATGCGCGAGCGCGACATCAGCGTGCCGGTCATCGTGCAGACCGCGCAGGGCGGCATCGAAACCGTGGTTTCGGCGATGCGCCACGGTGCTTTCGATTTCGTCGTCAAGCCGGCTTCGCCCGACAGGCTGCAGGCCTCGATCTCCAATGCGCTCAAGGTCGAGGCGGTAGAGGGCGAGGTCAAGCGCACGTCGCGCAAACGCGGCGGGCTGCTGACCTTCAGGGACATGATCACCCATAGTCCGGCCATGGACCGGGTGATACGTCTCGGCCAGAAAGCGGCGGCCTCTCACATCCCGATCCTGATCGAGGGCGAGTCGGGCGTCGGCAAGGAACTGGTGGCGCGTGCCATCCAGGGCAGCGGCGACCGCCGCTCGAAACCCTTCGTCACCGTCAATTGCGGCGCCATTCCCGACAATCTGGTGGAATCCATCCTGTTCGGCCATGAGAAAGGCTCGTTCACCGGCGCCACCGACAGGCACACCGGCAAATTCGTCGAGGCGCATTCCGGCACGCTGTTCCTCGACGAGATCGGCGACCTGCCGCTCGACGTCCAGGTCAAGCTGCTGCGCGCCGTCCAGGAAGGCGAGGTCGATCCGGTCGGCGGCCGCTCGACCGTCAAGGTCGACATCCGGCTGATTTCGGCGACGCACCGCAACCTCCTGCAACAGGTCAAGGACGGCAAATTCCGCGAGGATCTGTTCTACCGGCTGAACGTCTACCCGATCTTCGTGCCGCCTTTGCGCGACCGCCGCGACGACATTCCTCATCTGGTCACGCATTTCATGGAGAAGGTGGCGCCGGCCGACCCGCGCCACCGGCTGAAAGGCATTTCGGCGGCAGCACTTGCGGTGCTGCAGGCTTATGACTGGCCCGGCAACATCCGGCAGCTCGAAAACGCCGTCTTCCGCGCCTCGGTGCTGTGCGAAGGCGATGTGTTGACCGCCGATGACTTCCCGCAGATCCGCGCGCAGGTGGAAGGCACCCTCAACCTCGACGCGGACGACACGTTGGAAGCAAGCAGCGTTGCGCCGCCGCCGTCGCTGGAGCCGCGCGACGAGGACGTTGTGCCCGACGAGACCGCTCCGGCGGCTGTGCTGCCGGCCGGGGTCCAGGCCCGCTTCGGCACGCTGCGGGCGCTCGACGAGCGCGGCAATGTGCGTGCGCTGGCCGATGTCGAGCTCGAAATGATCAAGCTCGCCATCGATCACTACAATGGCCAGATGAGCGAGGTCGCCCGCCGGCTCGGCATCGGTCGCTCGACGCTTTACCGCAAGCTCAAGGAATATGGCATCGACCCGGAAACCGGCCGCGTCGACAGGCTTGCTTCCTGAGCCGCAAGGCAGGCACCAGTTTCCCTCGTCATTATATGGTTCGACAGAGCGCCGTCGCCGGATAATGGCGGCGCTCGACGGGGTATTGTTCACGCATTGAGGCCGGCGGTAACAGATCGTGTTCGGCCCAAGCCGGAATCCTGATCTAAACCAGCGGTTTACCAAGAAACCTTGCGGACAATTTTTGACGGGATATCGCCATGGTCTTACCGCATTTTGGCTTCAATAAGCGATGATTAACCATTAGGATCGATATTCGGATGTGAAAACGACACGTCCGTTTGGGCAAATCCGGGGACAAACGGCAGCCTGCAAGGCCTTTTGATTTGAACAGAATCGAACGACTCACAAACGGGCGGCACTATCATTTGAGCGTCTGGCCGAGATGGTTGGCGGCGGTGATTGTCGCATTTGGTTTTGTTGCCGCGGCCGCCACGGGCGCCCAGGCCGAAGTTCGTTCGCTGAAGCTCTACCATCTTCACACGCATGAGAAGGCGGAGATCGTCTACAAGCGCAATGGCCGCTACGTTCCCGAAGGCCTGAGGAAGATCAACATCATTTTGCGCGACTGGCGTCGCAACGAGCCGACCAAGATGGACCCGCGTCTGCTGGATCTGGTCTGGGAGGCGTATCGGGAAAGTGGCGCCACCGATTATATCCAGGTCGTCTGCGGCTACCGTTCGCCGTCCACCAATTCGATGCTGCGCAGCCGCAGCCGCGGTGTCGCCGAGAAGAGCCAGCATATGCTTGGCAAGGCGATGGATTTCTACATTCCCGGCGTACCGCTAAAGAAGCTGCGCAACATCGGCCTCAAGATGCAGGGCGGTGGCGTCGGCTATTACCCGACCTCCGGTTCGCCATTCGTCCACATGGATGTTGGCAATGTGCGCCACTGGCCCGGCATCAGCCGCCAGGAACTGGTCAGCCTGTTCCCCAATGGCAAGACGCTGCATGTGCCGAGCGATGGCCGGCCGCTGCCCGGCTATGAACAGGCGCTGGCCTCTTACAAGTCGCGCAAGGGTTCGGGCACACCGAATATCGAAGTGGCCAGCGCCGGCGGCAGCGGCAAGAAATCCGGCGGGTTCCTCGCTGCCTTCTTCGGCGGCGGTGGCGATGACGAGGCCGACGACAGCGCAGACGTCGAGACCGCTTCGGCCGCACCCGCGCCCAAGGCTAGAAATCTGAAGCCGGCCGCGACAGCCAAGAGCGGCAACCTGCCTGGCATCGCCATCGTGGCCCCCGAGAATGCCCAGCGCGCCGACATTCCGCAGATTGCCGACGAGCAGGCTCCGGAACCGGAGAAGGACACGCCGGAGACAATCATCGCGGCGCTGCCGGCCAAGGAAATCCCGCTGCCCGATTTCGCGCCTCGGCCGAAGGCCGATGTCGGCGCACAGACGCCTGAAAACGTTCCCTTCGCCACGGCGGATGCGACGACCACCACGGAACAGGCCGTGGCGACCGCGCAGGCGCCGGCGAACATGCCTTTCGGCAAGGCCGATCCGGCGGCGCTGGCCGCGGCCGCGGCCGCCGATCCGGCGCAGGTCGCCGTCAACAACATCCCCTTGCCGACATGGCGTCCCGAACGCACGTTGCCGGCGGATCTTGCGCCGCCGCCCAGCAAAGACGTGCTGATGGCGCTGGCCGAAACGGCTGACCTGGGCAAGACCGCGACGGATGCGTTCTCCGTGCTGCCGACGGTGCGTCCCGAGCCGGCCAAGCCGGATGCCGTCAAGGCCGTGCTCGACGAGGCCAATGCCAAGGCCGGCACGGCCGACGAATATCAGCTCGCCTCGCTGGCCGTGGAACCGCGTTCAGCCTTCAACGATCCGTCCGGCGTCGATGCGGCGTCGCCGCGCCAGGCTGTTGCTGGCCGGCCGGCCGGTTCGGATCCGGCCGCCGCGATCGGCGCCGGTGTGAAGACGACCCGCAAGGAGGCCAGGGCCACCGCCCGCGATCAGAAGCCTGGCCCCAGGGCCGTGGTGGTTGCCGCAGCGCCGCAGGCCGCCCGCTGGGCACTGACCAGCGGCGAGAACGTCGCCACCGTTTCGAGTGCGACGACCGCGCCGGGTTACGCCTACAACATCGTGCATACGCCGCCGAGCGAGGTCTATACGGCCGGCTTCCAGCAGGACAATCAGGTGGCCGACGCCAATCGCTTTACCGGCAACGCCGTCAAGTTCCTGTCTGTCGCCCGCTTCCAGACGAAGTAACGAACAGGCCGCAGTATGAGGCCGCGCCGGGCGACCCGCGCGGCTTCTTGCTGTCCCAGCGTGTGATGCATGCGGCCTCCGACCCCCTGAGGATCACGCGCGGCTGAACTTCTCGTGAAGCGGGAACGGCTCACTCATTTCCGGTTTAGTGTGGGTACGCTCCAACCCGAGGATATTCATGAAAAGGATTCTACTGGCATCAGTTATGGCGCTGGCGGCAGCATCGGCCGCGATCGCGCCATCACAGGCGGAGACCGTTGTCGTCAAGACCGACAATCATATGCACATGATGAAGAAGCACTGCCGCACCAGGGTGGTGACGCACTGGCGGCACCATCACAAGGTGACGGAGACGGTCAAGGTCTGCAACTGATCGCAGTCTGGATTAGCCAGTCAGAAAGGCCCGGTCGACGCTCGTCGGCCGGGTTTTTCATGCCGTGCGGAAAGACGCTATTTCCCGAGTTCGCTGGCAGCGCGTGCGAGCGCTTCGATCTGGTCCCACTTGCCGGCCTTGACCATGTCGTCGGGCGCCACCCATGAGCCGCCGACGCAGATGACATTGGACAGGCTGAGATAATCGGCCGCGTTCTTGCCGGTGATGCCGCCGGTCGGGCAGAACTTGACGTCCGCCAGCGGCGAGGCAAAAGCCTTGAGCGAAGCGATGCCGCCGGACTGTTCGGCCGGGAAGAATTTCAGGAAGCGCAGGCCGGCTTCGCGCGCGGCCATGATCTCGCCGGGCGTGATGGCGCCGGGCAGCAGCGGAACCTCGCTGTCGGAGGCGGCAGCCAGAAGCTCGCGGGTGATGCCGGGGCTGACGATGAAGCGCGAACCGGCCGCGGCCGCTTCGTCCAACTGGTTGGCATCCAGAATGGTGCCGGCGCCGACAATGGCTTCCTCGACTTCGCCCGCCACGCGACGGATCGCTTCGAGCGCATCCGCGGTCCTCAGCGTGATCTCGATCGCCGGCAAACCGCCACGCGCCAGGGCACGGGCCAGCGGCACCGCATCGGCAACGTTGGCGATCTTCAACACCGGAATGACCGGCTGGCCATTGAGGAGCGACAGGAGGTTCTCGGTCTTGCTGGACATTCGGTCTCTCCTTGTCGGGGGCGCATCGAAGGGAATTTCAACCGATTAGCAGACAGGTATTGCCCTGTCCACGGAACCCATCGCGGCGCGATGTCACGCGTTGCCGCTCAGCTTAAAGGTTCTTTCCCGACAGGGCCATGACAGACGGATCGAACCCGTTTCACTTGAATCGGCTTCTACTAGCGTCTAGTTGCTCTGGCAATGACAACACTGCCCGCGCCATCCCAGCCAGCCCGCGTCGCCGCGCTCTACCGTTTTGCCCGGCTCGATGCTTTCGAGGCGTTGCGCGCGCCGCTTGCGGCCTTCTGCTGCGGGCGCGGCATCAAGGGCACGCTGCTCCTGGCGCATGAGGGCATCAACGGCACCGTCGCCGGCAGCGACGAAGCGATCGCCGCGCTGATCGAACACATCGAAGCGATCGACGGCCTGTCGGGTCTCGAGGTCAAGTACAGCAGTGCCGCGGCCATGCCTTTCCACCGCATGAAGGTGCGGCTGAAGCGCGAGATCGTCACCATGGGCGTCGAGACCATCGACCCGGCGGCAAGTGCGGGCACCTATGTGGAGGCGGGCGACTGGAATGCGCTGATCTCGCAAGCCGACACGATCGTCATCGATACGCGCAACGCCTATGAGGTCTCGATCGGCAGCTTCAAGGGCGCCGTCGACCCGGCGACGGCGAGCTTTCGCGAATTCCCGGCCTGGGTGGAAGCGCATCGGGCGGATCTCGAAGGACGCAAGGTGGCGATGTTCTGCACCGGCGGCATTCGCTGCGAAAAGGCGACCGCCTATGTGAAGTCACTCGGCTTCGAGGACGTGTTCCACCTCAAGGGGGGCATCCTCAAATACCTTGAGGAGGTTCCAGCGGAGCAGAGCCTGTGGCAAGGCGAGTGCTTCGTCTTCGACGAGCGGGTTTCGGTGTCGCACGGCCTCACCGAAGGTGATGCGGAGCTTTGCCGTGCCTGCCGCCATCCGCTGACGGCAAGCGAGCTGGCTTCGCCTCGATATGCCGCCGGCGTTTCTTGCCCGCATTGTTTTGACGCCCGCTCGGACGAAGACCGGAAGCGCTACGCGGAGCGGCAGCGACAGGTCGAGCTCGCGCAAGCGCGGGGCAGGGGACCGCACATCGGGTCCTGATCGAGGGCGCTGGGGCCGGGCAAACCGAGGCACTGTCATTGCAATGTCAAACTTCGGGACCTACGTCTTCGGCGTTCGAAACCTGCCCGTTCGGCTGGGCAAATCCTGGAGGCATCGATGTTCGATCCCAAGAAGCTTCTCGACGATCTGCTCGGCTCGCAAGTTCCCGGTGCTAGCGGCACGGTCCGCGACAAGGCCGGCCAGGCGGTGCAGATGGCCAAGGACAATCCGCTGGCCGCCGGTGCGCTGGCCGCCGTGCTGCTTGGGACCGGCGCCGGCCGGCAGGTGACGGGTGCCGCGGTGAAGCTCGGCGGACTGGCCGCCATCGGTGGTCTCGCCTACAAGGCCTACCAGAACTACAAGGCCGGCAACGCACCGGAACAGGTGCCCGCCGCCGGCGAGCCGGAATTGCTGCCGCCGCCCAAGGACACCGCCTTCCACCCGTCGCAGGCGCCGCAAGGCGAGGATGAGTTCACGCTGACCTTGGTGCGGGCGATGATCTCGGCGGCCAAGGCCGACGGCCATGTCGACGACGAAGAGCGCCGGAAGATCGCCGGCAAGCTCAGCCTTGCCGGGATCGGCACCGATGCGGAAAAATTCCTGATGGCGGAGCTGGAGAGGCCGCTCGACCTCGACACGCTGGTGGCCGGCGCCAAGACCGACGCGCAGAAGCTCGAACTCTATACGGCGTCGCGCCTTACCATCGATCCCAACACGCGCGCCGAGCGCGGTTACCTCGACCTGCTTGCCGGGCGGCTCGGCCTGCCGGATCCGCTGATCGACCATGTCGAGGCGACGGTTTCGGCGGCGAAAGTGCCCACGGCCGAGGGTACGCCACCCAATCCGCAGTGGTAACCCGGATTGGCACACAGGCCGCGGAGGCGTTAACCTTTCGTTAACTCAGGAAGCGCATGATTCTACACAGTCGGATCGGCTTTTCCTCCTCCCAAGCCCGGTTCAGATCAGGGCGGTCGCCAATGACCGCCCTTTTTGTCCGTCCTCGCCGGGTGCCCTTCAAAGAAATGGGTTCACTTTTCGAGGCCATGTCCCAGTGGCCGCGCTTGCCATCGCTGCCATCATTTGCGATGCCTTCTCCACTCGAACCAAATTTGTAGATCAGGCGAGCACGCACATCGCTGCCGGAGGACATCAGCCATGACCGAGCAAAAGACCGCCATCGTCACCGGGGCCGGCACCGGGATCGGCAAGAGCGTAGCCACGGCATTGCTCAAGGGCGGCTGGAATACGGTGTTCTGCGGGCGCCGCAAGCCGTTGCTGGATGCCGCGATCGCCGAGATCGGGCCGACCGAGGCCAGAGCGTTGGCGGTTGCCTGCGACATCAGCAAGGCCGGTGAGGTCGACGATCTGTTCGAGACCGTGGCGGAGGCTTTCGGGCGGGTCGATCTGCTCTTCAACAATGCAGGCATGGGCTACAAGTCGACGCCGATCGACGAGATCCCGGTCGAGGTCTGGAACGATATCGTCGGCGTCAACCTCACCGGATCCTTCTTGTGCGCGCGCGCGGCTTTCGGCGCCATGCGCAAGCAGAAGCCGATGGGCGGCCGCATCATCAACAATGGTTCGGTGTCGGCCTATGCGCCGCGCCCGGGCTCGGTGCCCTATACGGCGACCAAGCACGCCATCACCGGGCTGACCAAGACGCTGGCGCTCGACGGCCGCCCCTACGACATCGCCTGCGGACAGATCGACATCGGCAATGCATTGACCGACATGGCGCAGCCGATGACCGTCGGCGTGCCGCAGGCCAACGGCTCGATATCAGCCGAAGCGGTGATGGATGTCCAGCGCGTCGCCGACGCGGTCTTGCACATGGCCAGCCTGCCGCTCGACGCCAACGTGCTGTTCATGACCGTGATGGCGACCAAGATGCCGTTCGTGGGGCGTGGGTGAGCAGCGGGCGCTGGCGGCGCTTTTGCCCGTGCCTCATTTTTCCGCCAGCGGCACGCCGGGCTTGAAGAGTAGAATGGGCCTGATCTCGTAAACGGCGGTCGGATTGACACGACGAAGATCGCGCGCGATCGCGATGGCGTCGTCCCTGGTGACGCAGTCGACGACATAGAGGCCGAGCAACTGTTCCTTGGTCTCGGCGAAGGGCCCATCGATGATCATACCGTCGCCCGGGCCGCGCAAGGTGCAGGCATCCCGTGTCGTTCCCAGACGCGCTGACGGCCCAAGCGTGCCTTCCGCATGAAGCCTGCCGTTGATCTTGAGCAACTCGGCCATCAGCGCCGCATCTTCCTGCGGCGTCAGCGCCTCGATCGCATCTTCCACGTGATAGGCAAGGATTGCATAGAACATGCGACATCGCCCTTTCGAAACGTCATTCAAACAGGCTGACCGTAGAAAGTCGGGCGAACATGAACAAGGGAATATCCCGATCCATCCTGGATCAGGATCCTCCTCGAAAACCGGATCCCACTTTTCGGCATCATGCTCTAGCGTGACGGTTTCGCCGCCTGATCGACAAGCCAGTCGACAAACCGCCCGATGACAGGGTTCGCAAGGCCCTCTTCGTGGCATATGCAATAGTAATTTCGGGCGGCCGGCGTGAACAGGGTGAGCGGCTGCACGAGGCGCCCTTCATCGAGATCGCGAAAGGAGATGATATCGTTGGTCAGGGCAACGCCGTGACCGTCGCGGGCTGCCTGAAGCACCATGGCAAAATTGTCGAAATAGATATCGGACTGCACCGTATGCGGCACGCGCGCCCGCATCAGCCACTGCCGCCACTGGCTACCGTCATCCTCATGCAGCAGGCGATGGTGAAGGACATCGCGCGGCTCGCGAATGCCGTGCGGCCCGCGCAGCAATTGCGGGCTGCAGACCGGCGCCGCGTGCACGCTGTGGAGTAGCTGCCACGAAAATCCAGGCCAGGGCGGATTGCCGTAGACGATGGCGACATCGACCTTTCGCCAGTCCACCTCCTCGAATGCCACCGCTGTCAGCATCCGCAGCCGAATGTCCTGGTTGGCATCCAGGAATTGAAAGATCCGCGCCGCCAGCCAGGTCGTTCCAAAGACCGAAGGCGACGATACGCGCAGTTCCGCCCTGGCGGTCGTGGCGTAGGCATTGGCCGAAATGTCGCGGATCGAATCGGCGATCTGATGCATCGCCATGCCGACGCTCTTCTGCAGTGTCGCGCCGCGTTCCGTCAGCGCGAGGCGACGGCCGCTTTTCCTGAACAGCTCGACGCCCAGCGAGAGCTGCAAGGCGCGCAGTTGTTGGCTGATGGCGCCCGGTGTCACATGCAACTCGGCGGCCGCGGCAGCGACATTGCCCAGCCGCGAAACGCTTTCGAAGGCTCGCAGGGAATGAAGAGACGGAACGCCCACTCGGCACCTTAGTTTAGAAAAACTGCCATATATTGCCGCTAAAGATTTAGCTTGTCTCGCGATAATTGCAACATAAGGTCCCCTGGCCGCCCAAGATCGGCACCGCAAAGACAAAAATAGGGAACTGGATATGCTTCATCCGCGCATCGCCTTCGCAGTGAAAATCGCCTTCGGCGGAATGGTTGTCATGACCCTTGCTGCCACCGCGCCGGTGGCGCAGGCCGGCGATGTTGGCCTCATGCGCAACGGCGTGCTCAATGTCTGCACCGGCGGCGATTTTCCGCCCATGCAATATTATGAGAATCCGGGCGACGAGAAGCTCGTCGGTTTCGAGGTCGACGTCGTCGACGCCATCGCAAAGCAATGGGGCGGCACCACCAAATATGTAGTCGGCGACTTCAAGGGGCTCCTGCCGTCGCTCGGTGCCGAGCGCTGCGATCTCGTCGCGAGCGGCATCATGGTGACCAAGGAGCGCCTCAAGGCCTATGATGCCGTTCCCTACTTCGTTTCGAACGTGGTGATGGTGACTGCCGCCTCGGATGCCGAGACCAGATCGCCGCTCGACCTCAGCGGCAAAGTGCTGGCGATTGAGGCAGGCACCACCTACGAAAAGACGGCAGCGGACCTGAATGCCGAGCTGGCGAAAGCCGGCAAGGCTCCGGCGCAGATTCAGACCTATCCGTCCGCCTCCGGCGTCATCGAGCAGATACTGGTCGGCCGGGCCGCGGCGACGATCACTCAGGACACGACGGCTGCATTCCGCATCAAGCAGATGCCGGGCCGGTTGCAGGTGCCCTACAACTATGGTGACGGCGAAACCTACGGGATCTATCTGAGAAAGGGCGGCGACAACCGCGAGGCCCTGATCAAGGCCATCGAGACCCTGCAGGCCAGCGGCGAGATGAAGGCGCTGCTGCAGAAGTGGAACCTTCCCGAGACCGCCACCGACGTCAAGCACGCGACCAACTGAAGGGCAGGCTGAACGTGTTCGACAGCAAGCTCTTCCTGACGGCGCTGTTCGGCTGGCCCCTTGCCAAGGGGGCTTTGCTGACCCTGGTGCTTTCGGTTCTGGTGATGACTGTTGCCCTGGCGATATCGCTCGCAACGGCAGCACTTGCCACGTCTAAGCGGCGCTGGATCCGCCTGTCGATCGCCGCCTTCGTCTGGCTGTTTCGCGGTGCGCCGGCACTGCTCGTACTGTTGTTCATCTGGAATGGGCTGCCGCAGATGTCGGCGGTGTTCCGCTCGGACTGGTTCAGCCCGTTCGTGGCGGCCTTTCTCGCTTTGGCCCTGATCCAGATCGCCTACCTGACCGAGATCCTGCGCAGTTCCTACGCATCGATCGGCAAGGGGCAGTCCGAGGGTGCAGCGGCCCTTGGTCTGCACCGGGGCCAGATCTTCTTCCTGATCATCCTGCCTCAGGCCCTGCGTGTCGCGCTGCCGGCACTGGTCAACGAGTTCATTTCCCTGCTGAAGGCGACCTCGCTGGCGACGGTCATCTCCTTGAAGGAGCTCATGACCGTCACCCAGTTCGCCATCGCCACCAGCTTTCGTTTCCTGGAATGGTATGGCGCGGCGCTGATCTACTACATGTCGATGGTTTCGGTTCTGACCATCTTCCAGATTAAGCTCGAGCGCATGCTCGCGCGGGGCCATCGCTAATGCCGGCGACCGACGACGCTTCCGACTGGTTTTCACGCGAAACCGTTGGGCGGGATATCACGCGGATATGGGAGCCGTACGTCCATGCCTATTTCAGGAGCAACATCTTTCATGTTCGCGGGCGTGATATCGACCTCGTCATCGACGCCGGCATGGGCCTGGTCCCCCTCAGGCCGATGCTGAACCTGCCAGGCACCAAGCCGGTCGCGGCCGTAGCCACGCACATCCATGTCGATCATGTCGGCGGCTTGAATGAGTTCGAGACCAGGGCCGGCCACCGCGAAGAGGCTGCCTTCTTCGCGGACATGGCGGACGAACACACTTTGGCGCATCTGTTCCGCGCCCAACCGGAGCCCGTCCGCAGGTCGCCCGATGGGGCATGGTCCCCGCGCTCTTTCCAGGTCAGGCCGGCGCCGCTCACCCAGATCCTGGAGGAGGGTGACAAGATCGAGACCGGCGACAGGTCACTGCGCGTCCTGCATTTTCCGGGTCATTCGCCGGGATCGATCGGGCTTCTCGATGAGGGGCATGGGGAGTTCTTCGCTGGCGATGCGGTCTATCGTGGCCGGCTGATCGACGATCTTCCGGGTTCGGACGTGCAGGCCTACCGGAAGACGATGCAGCAGCTCTTGCAGATCGAGTTCAGCCGCGCCTATTGCGGGCATGGCGAACCGATCGACCAGAACGAGTTGCGATCGATCGCAAGAGCCTACCTGGACAGCACGAGCTGAGCCTCACTTGGCCAGGAACGTTCCGATCCTGTCCAGCGCGCGCAAAATGTTTTCCTCGGAATTGGCGTAGGAGAGCCTGACATAGCCTTCGCCGAGAATGCCGAAATCGGGGCCGCCGATCAGCGCCACACCAGCCTCGTCGAGCAGGGCCGAGGCGAGTTTCTTGGCCTTCCAGCCGGTCTTCGAGACATTGGGGAAGGCATAGAACGCGCCCTTGGGCGTGATGCAGGAGATGTTTGGCAGGGCATTCAGGCCCGCGACCACGATTTTCCGGCGGTTGTCGAAGGCGCGCATCATGGTGTCGACGTCATCCTGCGGGCCGTCGATCGCCGCGATGCCGGCGAACTGGCTTGGTGCGTTGACGCAGGACCAGCAATTGACCGCCAGCTTGCGCACCTTGTCGTAGAGGTGGGCGCCCTTGTCGCCGTTCGGCCAGATCGACCAGCCCATGCGCCAGCCGGTCATCGCCCAGGTCTTGGACCAGCCGTTGAGCACGATCAGCCGGTCGCGGATCTCGGGAAAGCCAAGCAGCGAGCAATGCGTCTCGCCGTCATAAGTCATGACATCGTAGATTTCGTCGGAGAGAACGGCCACGTCTGGATGCTTCTCAAGCCCCTTGACCAGCTTCTCGATCTCGGCGCGCGGCGTGACGCCGCCGGTCGGGTTGGCCGGCGAGTTGAGGATCAAGAGCCTGGTCTTCGGCGTGATCAGCCCCAGCGTCTCTTCGGCCGAGAAGGCGAAGCCGTTCTCCTCGCGCATCGGCACGGGAATGGGGGTTGCACCGGTGAACTCGATCATCGAGCGGTAGATGGGAAAGCCGGGGTCGGGATAGAGGATCTCGGCGCCGGGCTCGCCGAACATCAGGATGGCGGCGAACATGGTTGGCTTGCCGCCGGGCAGGATCATCACCGCCTCCGGCGAGACCTCGACGCCGGTGGTCGTCAGCGTGCGCCGCACCACCGCCTCGCGGGTCGCCAGCAGGCCATTGGCCGGCGTGTAGCCATGGTGGCCGTCACGCAGCGCCTTGATCGCCGCCTCGACGATGTGCTGCGGCGTCTTGAAGTCGGGCTGGCCGATGCCGAGATTGACGATGTCGCGGCCCTGGCTCGCCAGCGCCGTTGCCCGGGCCAGCACGGCAAAAGCGTTTTCCTCGCCGAGACGGTCGAAGGCCGAAATCGTGTGGAGCATTTTTCCCGTCCCTGTGGTTCTTACTGTTGGCGAGCGTTTTTGTGAGCGTCCGCCCGCAAAAGTCAAACGGATTGGAGTTTTCGGTGTCGGAAAATCTCAAAGACTGGCAGCCGCGCCCGCGCCCGGAGCGCAAGGTTCTGGAGGGCCGCTATGTCAGGCTCGAGCCATTGAGTGCCGCAACACATGGCGACGGCCTCTACGAGGCGTCCTCCGTGGCCGACGTCGACGGCCGCTTCGCCTGGCTGCCCGACTATCCGCCGGAAACCCGCGCCGCCTTCCAGCCCTGGCTGGACAAGGTGGAGGCGAGCGAGGATCCGCTGTTCTTCGCTATTGTCGACAAGGCAAGCGGCAAGGTCGCCGGCCGCCAGACGCTGATGCGCATCGATCCGACCCATGGCGTCATCGAGATCGGCAACATCTACTGGGGACCCCTCATCTCGCGCAAGCCGGCGGCGACGGAAGCACAGTTCCTGTTCATGAAATACATCTTCGACGAACTCGGCTATCGCCGCTACGAATGGAAGTGCAACAACCGCAACGGGCCGTCGAAGCGCGCGGCGGAACGGTTCGGCTTCAAGTTCGAGGGTATTTTCCGCCAGCATCTCATCGTCAAGGGTGAAAACCGCGACACCGCGTGGTATTCGACCATCGACAAGGAATGGCCGGCTCTGCGCAAGGCTTATGAAGCCTGGCTCGATCCGGCCAACTTCGACGCCAATGGCCAGCAGAACCGCCGGCTCGAGGATTTTCGCGCGGAATTGGACGCCTAACGGGAGTTTGCCATTTGGCGCATATCCACGATCACAGCGGGCACGATCACGGCGGCGGCCATGTGCATGGGTCGACGGACCAGAAGCGCGTCCTGATCGCGGCCTGCCTGACCGCCGGCTTCATGGTGGCCGAGGCGCTCGGCGGCCTGTTTACCGGGTCGCTGGCGCTGCTGGCCGATGCCGGCCACATGCTCGCCGACGCCATTGCGCTCGGCCTGGCCTGGTATGCCTTCCATCTGGCGGGCCGGCCGGCAACCGGCCAGCTCACCTACGGCTTCGGCCGCGTCAAGACGCTGGTGGCCTACACCAATGGCATCGCCATTTTCGTCATCGCTCTGTGGATCGTCTACGAAGCGTGGGATCGCCTGCTGACACCGGCGCCGGTGCTGGGCGGGCCGATGCTGGTGGTGGCGATCCTCGGCCTGCTGGTCAATATCGGCTCCTTCCTGGTGCTGCATGGCGGCGATAGAGACAACCTCAACATGCGCGGCGCCATCCTGCATGTGCTCGGCGATCTGCTCGGCTCGGCAGCCGCGATCGTCGCGGCACTGGTCATCCTGGCGACCGGCTGGACGCCGATCGACCCGATCCTGTCCGTGCTGGTATCGCTGCTGATCCTGTCCACCGCGTGGTCGCTGATGCGCGCCGCCGCCCACGTCCTGCTCGAAGGCGTGCCGCCAAGCCTCGATCGCGACCTGATCGCCGGGGACATTCAGGCAACGGTCCAGGGCGTGCGCGAGGTGCACCATATGCACATCTGGTCGCTCGACGGGTCGAGCAGCATGGCGACGCTGCATGCCTGCCTCAACGAGGGCGTCGATGCCCATCAGGCGGTCAGCGCCATCAAGAAGCGGCTTGCCAGCGAGCACGGCATCAGCCATGCCACCGTGGAACCGGAATTCGGCCGGTGCGCCGACGATGGCGACGACCATCATCACGAGCATGAGCACGATGCGGCCGCGCATCACGGCCACTATCACTAGGATCGATCGATGACCATTGATCGGACCCTCAGGAGTCCTCCAGCTTTGCAACTCAGCTCGATGAACGACCGCCGTTCCGGTGCGGCATGATGGACCGTGACACGCGCAATGCGGCCATTGCGGCGGTCTGGATCATGCTTCTGTTCGGCATTGCCGCTTTCTACCTGCCGACCGTGATGTTGGCACTCGGCAGTTATTCGACCGTGCTGGCGGGTATCTTCGGCACCGTCTTCGTGCTGGCGTTTTTCCTGGTGTTCTGGTTGCGCGCGCGCACCCAGCGCAAAAATCGGAAGTAAGGGATATCGGACATGCGCATTCTGATCACTGGCGCCGCGGGCATGGTCGGCCGCAAACTCATCGCCCGGCTGGCCAAGGACGGCACGCTGCGCGGCGAGAAGATCACGGCGCTCGACCTCCACGACATCGTGCCGCCGCAGGCGCCAGCCATGGACGGCGTCAGCGTCGCGCTGCACACGGGGGACCTTGCCGAAGCAGGCGCCGCGGAAAGCCTGGTTGTGTCGCGCCCCGATGTCGTCTTCCACCTCGCCGGCATCGTGTCGGGTGAGGCGGAAGCGAATTTCGACCTCGGCTACCGCGTCAACCTCGACGGCACGCGTGCGCTGTTCGACGCCATCCGCCTGGCAGGGTTTGCGCCGCGCGTCGTCTTCACGTCGTCAATCGCCGTTTTCGGCGCGCCGTTCCCGGATGTCATACCGGACGAATTCCACCCGACGCCGCTGACCTCCTACGGCACGCAGAAGCAAATGAGCGAAGCGCTGCTGGCAGACTATTCCAGGCGCGGCTTCTTCGACGGCATCGGCATCCGGCTGCCGACGATCTGCGTGCGGCCCGGCAAGCCCAACAAGGCGGCGTCCGGCTTCTTCTCCGGTATCATTCGTGAACCCTTGAGCGGGCAGGAGGCGATCCTGCCGGTGCCGCGCTCGGTCGTGCACACCCATGCCAGCCCGCGCTCGGCGGTGAGTTTCCTGATCCATGGCGCGGAGATCGAGGGCGCAGCCGTGGGGCCGCGCCGCAACCTGACGATGCCGGGTGTCGCCGTCACCGTTGGCGAGCAGATCGAGGCGCTGGAACGGGTGGCTGGATCGCAGGCGACAAGCCTGATCCGCGAGGTGCCCGACGAGACGATCTGGGCAATCGTCAAGGGCTGGCCGACCCGCTTCGAGGCGCGGCGGTCAAGGGAACTTGGCTTCAGTGCCGAAAAGAGTTTTGACGAGATCATCCGCGCGCATATCGAGGATGAGCTGGGCGGCAAGATTCCCGGTCAGTAGCGCACGGTGCCTATCCCATTCCAACGGAATGGTAGGGTCTAAACGCTGCCCGTCAGGCTCGCGGACAGCAGCAGCAGTCCGAACAGGAAGACGAAGGCCGCGCCGCCGATCTCGACGATCGAGTGGATGCGGTTGCCCATGCGGCCGTCGCCGGCGAAATACACTGCCCAGTTCTTGGCGGTCACCGCCAGTGTGGCCAGGGCCGAGACGGTGATCGCGGTTCCGATCGACATTGCCAGCACCGACAGCAGGCCGCCGAGCCAGAGCCCGTTGAGCAGCGCGAAGCTGAGAACGATCAACGCACCGGAGCAAGGGCGGATGCCGACGGCGGCCACCGCCGACCAGGCGGTGCGCCAGTCGAAGCGGTCACCCGACAGCAGCGCCGGATCGGGCGCATGCGAGTGGCCACAGGTGTCGCAGACCTCGCCGCTGGCGTGGTCGTGATGCGCATGATCATGCGCGCCGTGGCCGTAATGATCGTGCGAATGGCCATGCCCATGGTCGTGATCGCCATGCCCGTGCAGTGCGTGGGAATGAGCGTGCGCCGCATGGTCGTGAGCGCCATGCGAATGGCCTGCATGGGAATGACCGGCGTGAGCCGCCGACAGGCTGTAGGCCGGGCCCTTGCCAAACAGGCGCAGGACGGCTGGGCCGAGCTTGCGCCACAAAAGCCAGGCGCCAAAGAGGGTGACCAGGGCAAAGCTCATGATCTCCATGAACCAGGCCGCATCGGTCATCGAGATGGTGGTGCCGCGCAGGACGAAATAGGCCAGCAGCATCACCAGGATCGCCGTCAGGCCCTGCAGCAGCGCCGAGACGAAGGACAATAGGATGCCGCGCTTCAGCGCCACTTCGTTGGCCACCATATAAGACGAGATCACCGCCTTGCCGTGGCCGGGGCCGGCGGCGTGGAAAATGCCATAGGCGAAGGACAGGCCGATGAGTATCCAGATCTTGCTGTTGTCCTGGCGCATTGCCTTCATGGCGGTCGCCAGCGCGCGGTAGAATTCCTGCTGCCTCAGATTGATCCACATCAGGATATGGGCGAACGGACCGGTGGTGGGTGCCATGCCGTCATTGACGCCGATGCCGAGCGAACTCTGGGCGTGCGCGGCATTGGCGAAATGCATCATGGCAAAGGCAAGGGCCAACAGGCCGACTGCCAAACGCAGGGACGGTTTCGAACAGTTCCCGATCGGGTTCACCGGATCTATCCTTCTGGCTGACAGGTCAGTTCGAGTTTGGTGGCAAAGATCTTGCTCATGTCGGTGCCTGTCGGATCGTTGAAGAAGGCATCCGTCAGGGTCTTCTGGTTTTCCTTGATCGCTTCGTCCGGGTCCGGCCGGACGACCTTGCTCGTGCAGTTCGACGGCAGGCCCTCGACGGTGATGTTGGAATCCTCGGTGAAGTCGATCGCCGTGTAGAAGGTCGGATCGTAGACGCCGATGTCGATCGTGCCGGACAGCTTGATCGGCGCCTTCGGTTCGGATTCAAACAGGATGATCAACTGGTCGTTGTCGAAATTGGCCATCAGATGCGGCGGCGGCGTCATCGCCACGTCCTTGCCGTCCTGCGTGACGAGCTGGAAATAATTGAACTCGACCAGCGAGGCATGGACGGTGTCGGCGACCTCCTTCAGCTCCTTGTCGTCAAGCTTCAGGTCGGAGTTCTTGTCGAACTCCATCATCACCGTGCTCGAAAACAGATCGTCGAAGCGCCACAGATGACGCAACGCTTTCACACTTTGGTGATCCGGGGACAGGACCACGTCGAGGCGCGCCTCGGCGAAGACGTGCGGATGCACCTCGGCCGGTCCTGTCGCGGCAAAGATCGCCGCCAAGGCCGAGGCCAGCATGATTGCGTGCCGTTTCAGATGCATTCGCGGTCGCGATTCCCTTGGCTTTCGAGAGCGTGGTCGAAGGTTACCAGAAAGGGGGCGAAATTGGGACTGCGGGCGCATGTCACCCAAAAGTGCGCGAGGCTTTGGATAGCGCCACGCATGCAGGAGAGCTCAAAAGCGTGCGGTATCCGGGCTGCTGGGGCAGGTCAGGCGCTCTCGCGCGTCCTGAACCACTGCACCAGGAAATCGACGAAAACGCGCACCTTCGCCGGAAGGTAACGGCGATGCGGATAGACGGCGAAGATGCCGCCGCCCGACAGGATGCGGTCGTCGAGCACCGCCACCAATTGGCCGCTCTTGAGGTCTGGGGCGGCGATGAAATCCGGCAGGATGCAAAATCCAAGCCCCGACAAGGCCGCAGCGCGCGCCGCCATCGGGCTGTTGACCTCGATCGGGCCGGAGACGGCGATGCTTACCGGATCGCCATTGTCGCCCTTGAAGGGCCAGTTGTTCAGTCCGCGGCCATTGGTGTCGACGATGCAGGGCATGTGGCCGAGATCCTGCGGTCGTGTCGGCATGCCATGCTTGGCGATCAGTTCTGGAGAGCCGCAGAGCTTGATCGAAAACGGCGCCAGCCGCCTGGCGATCAGCGACGAGTTCTCCAGCCGCGAGATGCGCACGGCAAGGTCGAAGCCTTCCTCGACCAGATCGACGAAGCGGTCGTCGAGCTGGATGTCGAGCACGATGTCGGGATACTGCTTGGCGAAGTCGATCAGCGACTGGCCGATCGGCGCGTCGGCGAAGGTGCGCGGCGCCGACAGCTTGATGCGGCCGCGCACGTCGCCGGAGGACTCGCGCACGGCGTCGGCCAGGCTATCGACCTCGCGCACGATTTCCGAGGCGCGGCGGTAGTAGGTGTGGCCGGCCTCGGTCATCGAGAACTGGCGCGTGGTGCGGTTCAGCAGCAGAGCGCCGAGCTCGTCCTCCAGCTCGCGCACATATTTCGACAGCAGCGCCTTGGAGCGGCCGATCTTGCGCGCCGCCGCCGAAAAGCCCTCGGCTTCGACGACGTCGATGAAGGCGCGCATGCGGGTCAGTGTGTCCATTGTTCAGGCTCTTTGTGCTGCGTCGAGAAGTTTTCGGCCGAGCCGTATCAGGCCAATGTCGCTGCCGGAAGGGCCAAGCAGCGACAGGCCGAACGGAGCGCCGGCGACCGAGCCGATCGGCAAGGTGATCTGCGGAAAGCCGGAGAGCCCGGCCAGGCATAGAAGATGGAGCGCGCGTTCGCGGTAGGCCTGGAATTGCTCCGGTGTGCTGTCGATATAGGGTGCCGGACCCGGCACTGTCGGCAGGACAAGGAAGCCGTCCTTGCCAAGCAAGGCGCTGAGTTCGCCGCGAAAGGTCAGCCGGCGCACCTTCTCGGTCTGTGCCGTCCGGTCGTCGACCGCACGGCCAAAGCCGAACCGCTCCTCGACGCCGGGCCCGAGTTCGCGCTCGCCGCTGGTGATCCATTCGCCATGCACTGTCCAGGCCTCCCTGGCCTGCAGGCGGCGAAAGCACCAGTAGAGTTCGTCCGGGGACGAGCTGAAGCGCGTCGTTGGCATCGCCGGCGTGCCGAACACCGTGCCCACCAGCGCCTTCATTCCGGCATATTCGGCGGCCGCCGGCCGGGCGACCATCTCGTCCAGCCAACTGAGCGCCAGCGGACGGTCCAGGGAATGCTGGTGCGGATCGCGGCCAAGCAGCAGCTTGCCGACAGTCTCATAGGTTTCGATGTCGTCGGCGAACCAGCCGAACGTGTCGAAACTCGGCGCCAGTTGCATGGTGCCGTCGAGGGAAATGCGGCCATGCGTGGTGCGCAGCCCGATCAGCCCGCAGAAACTCGCCGGCGCGCGGATCGAACCGCCGGTGTCGGATCCCGTGGCGATGTCGGCCAATCTGCCCGCCACCGCCGCCGCCGACCCCGACGACGAGCCTCCGGTGACACGGTCGGGAGCCGCGGGGTTCACCGGAAACGGAAAATGCGCGTTCTGGCCGAACAGAGCGAAGGCGAGTTCGTCGGTCTGCGTCTTGCCGATGAAGCGCGCACCGGCGTCGAGAATTGCCTGCACGGCCGGCGCCGTGCGCGAAGCGGCGTGGCCATTGGCGAATTTCTGCAAATTGCCGCAACCGGTGCGGTAGCCGGCAACGTCGTAAATATCCTTGACCGCCAGCCGCAGGCCGGCCAGGGGTCCAAGTTCGGCATGCGCCACCGGCATCTGGCGAAGGTCGAGAAAGGCGTTGAAAGGGCCGTGCGTGCCTGTCATCGTTCGATATCCGTATACGGTGGGCCAACATTGTTCGATGCCAGAAATTTTACAACCTGCGATACGATTTTTATTGATTGTGAAATGCTTCGCTCTTATATCGCGCTTGCCCAAAGTCGCACGTGCCTGTGGGTGTCCGCCGATCCTCGAATGGTGAGGGAAATCGGTAAGGTAACTGGAGCTAACCCCTCCAGTCGGTTTAGCGGCCAACCGCCAGACCGAGGACACCTTGAAGCAACGACGGTGCGGGCCTTTCTGGTTCTCTGCCGGTTGTCCAAAGACCGGGGTTACTGAAGAGGCACACCTTCATTGCCGGCAGTGCGGAACGGGGTTCTCCCAATCCAAGCCAAGGCAGACAAAGCGAACCGAAGCCGGGCAAGGCTAAGGTTCATCGCCGCGAGACGGCGTTTCATGGTTCCGGGGTCTCCACCGGCTGGTTCCATGGATTTTCCGTCCCGCCTTTGTTTGACCGCGTGTTCGCGAGGCCGACAGCCCGCGCCCGCACCCTTGTGCGCGCCGAAAGGCGCGATGGAGAAACCCGATGGCCACACAGCGCATCCTCGACTTCCTCGCCACCCGACGTCCGTCCGGCCCCTGCCTCGTCGTCGACCTCGACGTCGTCCGCGACAATTTCCGCGCCTTCGAGAAGGCTCTGCCCGATTCCAAGATCTACTATGCGGTGAAAGCAAACCCGGCGCCGGAAATCCTGCGCCTGCTTGCTGCGATGGGCTCGTCCTTCGACACCGCTTCCGTTGCCGAAGTCGAGATGGCGATGGACGCCGGTGCGCCGGCGGACCGCATCTCCTTCGGCAACACCATCAAGAAGGAGCGTGACATTGCACGCGCCTACCAGCTCGGCATCCGGCTGTTCGCGGTCGATTGCGTCGAGGAAGTCGAGAAGATCGCGCGCGCTGCTCCAGGCTCCCGCGTGTTCTGCCGCGTGCTGACCGATGGCGAGGGCGCCGAGTGGCCGCTGTCGCGCAAGTTCGGCTGCGTGCCCGACATGGCCGTCGACGTGCTGCGCCATGCCAGGGGCCTCGGCCTCGACGCCCATGGCGTGTCGTTCCATGTCGGCTCGCAGCAGACCGACCTGACCGCGTGGGACCGTGCTCTGGCCGACGCCAAGAAGGTGTTCGCGACGCTCGCGGAAGAAGGCATCGTGCTCAAGATGGTCAATATGGGCGGCGGCTTCCCGACGCGCTATTTGCGTGACGTGCCGGCGGCCCAGGCCTATGGCCAGGCGATCTTCTCGGCGCTGCGCAAGCACTTCGGCAACGCCATTCCCGAGACGATCATCGAGCCGGGTCGCGGCATGGTCGGCAATGCCGGCGTCATCAAGTCGGAAGTCGTGCTGATCTCGAAGAAGGCCGACAACGACAATGTGCGCTGGGTGTTCCTCGACATCGGCAAGTTCGGCGGTCTGGCCGAGACCATGGACGAGGCGATCCGCTATCCCCTCGTCACCCGCCATGACGGCAGCGAGACCGCGCCTTGCGTGCTCGCCGGCCCGACCTGCGATTCGGCCGACGTGATGTACGAAAAGACGCCCTATCCGCTGCCCTTGTCACTGACCATCGGCGACGAGGTGCTGATTGAAGGCACCGGCGCCTACACGACCACCTACTCGGCGGTCGCCTTCAACGGCTTCGAGCCTCTCCGATCCTACGTGATCTGACGGCTCATTAGAGCTGTTCAGATCATCCCAGGTGGGCGCCCGTCGCCCACTTGGGCTCGCCTGTGGAACATATCTCCGCTCGTGAAGGGATCGCGGAAATGGAAATGTCAGTCGAATTCGTAGCTCATGCGCCGGCCTTCGCCATGGTCGCCGAAACCGCTGCCGACGTGGCGGCGCGCGAAGCCTTGCTCGATCGCGCCATGGGGCCGAAGCGCAAGACCAAATCATCGGAGAAGCTGCGCCGCGGCCGCCGGCCCTCGGAGGGGCTTGCCTTCGTCGCACGCGATGCCTCGGGCGGCGTGGCCGGCACCGTGCGGCTATGGGATGTCACGCTGGGCGAGGGCGGTCCGCCAGCGCTGCTGCTTGGCCCGCTCGCCGTCGACCCGTCGCTCAAGAGTGCCGGCATCGGCTCGGCGCTGATGCGGCATGCCATCGCGGAAGCCGCGCGCCTCGGCCACGCCGCGATCCTGCTGGTTGGGGACGAGCCTTACTATGGCCGCTTCGGCTTTTCGGCTGCCAGGACCGGGGCGCTCGCCATGCCGGGGCCTTACGAACGGCACCGTCTGCTGGCCTTGGAACTGGTGGAGGGCGTGCTTGACGGCGCCAGGGGTACGCTGAAGGCGTCCGGCCGCAAGCTCAAGGCACAGGCGCCGACCTTGGCCGCATGAAGCCTTAAGCGCGACTGCCCTTCAAACGAAACGCCGCCTGAAAAGGCGGCGTTTCGTTTATCTCGAAGTCGTGCCTGTCAACCGATCAACTGGCTCAGCGCCATGGCGACGGTCATGTCGCCCTCGACCTTTATCTTGCCGGTCATGAACGCCATGGTCGGGTTCAGGTCACCCGCGATCAGCGAATCCAGATCGTCGAGCGACAGCTTGATGGTGCAGTCGGCGGGAGCGTCCGTGGTCGAGACGGTCGCGCCGTCGATGACGATGACGCCGTCGCTGCCGGTGTCGAACTTCACGGAACGGTCGAAGCCGCTGCTGGCCACGCGCGACTTGATCTTCTCGGCTATATCCTGAACGCTCACGCTGTTCTCCCTGTCTGGTTGCATCTGTCACGCTACGCACTTCGGTCCAGCCGAAGTTCATGCGGCATCACTGGCGATCATGATCGCTGCCGCATATAGCTTCGGATTGACGTTTACGTCAACGCGAATTGCAGGGATTGGCCCCAACGCCGACTGCTCTAGGGCCACCGGCACCGGGCCGATGGCTTAGTGCGCGCTGACCGGCTTGGGAGTCTCGGTCGCCTGGGTGCTGGCATCCTGCCGCCGACGCAGCCAGTTGTCGCGGATCTCATCCTTGCTCAGGAAATTGACCTGGTCGATCAGGACCTCATGGACCAGGGTTGCGCCGACCCGGGTGTTGATCGTGTCGCGGATCGCGGCGCGAAAGGCATCGAGGTCGAGCGTCGCCTTCTTGGTGAAGTCGATCTGGGGGTTGGCGTAGAGGTAGGTGTAGACCTGGTCGGTGATGAGCGCCTCGGCCGGGATCGACAGCTTCTTTATCTGCTCCGGCTCGACGGTGTAGACGAGCTTGGCCAGAAAATAGCCGTCGATCTTGGAGTCGTGGATCAGCGGCACCGAAATGATGTCGGTCTTGACGTAGTCCAGCCCGCCCAGCATCGGCTTGGGTTTCTCACCGACGCCCTGTTCACCGGCGGCCTGGAACGAATAGAACACCGCGCCGAGCGTGGCGGCGCAGATCCAGACCGCTATGGCGATGACCTTGATCATTTTGAACGCGAGCTCGGCATTGCCGCGCTCTAACCTTTCATCCTGCCGAACTCGCCGGCGGAGTAGGTGCCGTCGGTCTCGGCGCGCTGGATGGCACTGCGCAGCAGGCTGGCGACCTCGTTGACGGCGCTCAGATGCGCCAGGATAGCGGCTTCGTTCTTCGCCAGCTTCTGGCGCAGCCGGGTCAGGCCCTCGCGGTGCTGCTCGAGGAACTCGGCTTCGCTGCCGCCCTTCATGGCCCGGGTCAGCTCGTAGAGATAGCGGCTCTTGCGGGCGTTCGACGCCTTGAGGTCATAGCTTGTATCGCTGCGGATGCCGGCGGTCTCTTCCTCGACCACCTCCTCGATGCGGCCGATGATGGCGGCAAGGTTTCCAGGCCGCGCGAAAGGAGTCGGTGCGTCCGACGCGGTGGTGCGCGCGGGCAGCTTGGCGGTGAATTCCGAAGAGTCGGCCATGTGTTTCCCAGTCCTAGATCTTGATGTCTGTTTTTTTGGTTGTCTCGTCGCCGGTCATCGACTTGGCGGCCTTGCGCTGCAGCTCCTGGACGAGCGAGGTGGACAGACGGGTCTGCTGATCGATCTCGGTTTTTTCCGGCCCATTCGAGACCGGGCCGATCGGAATCTTGCGCTTGCCGTCCATGTAGTGGTCGGCGAGCAGCGACTTGGCGATGCCGATGCCGCCGCGGTCAGCCATGACGTCGGCGACACGCTCGGCGAGCTGCGATTTCCACATGTCGCCTGCGAGACCCGTGCCATAGACGCCCTCGGTGTCCTTGGGCAGCATGTTCTGGATGAAGGTCTGCAGGACCATCGCCTCGAACTTCTTGAACTTCTTGGCCGGGTCGGCTGTCGCGGCGGCCTTGTCCGCCGTCTCGCGCGACAGGATCGAGCCGGCATCGAGCGAAGCCGCAGTGTCGACCGAAAACGTGCCGGCGACGCTGCCGGCGCGCTTGGTCAGCGCGGCGCGGGCAGCCTCGATATCCATCGGATCGGCAGCTCGGGCGACATCCATCACGATGTCGCTGGGTGGAGAAATCGCCAAGAAGGTCCGCCTTTTGCCGGGTTTCCTTAGCCAGGACCATGCCTCAACAAGCTTGTGGCAGGCTTGCGGAGGCGGGCTTGATCTGGTTTCTCCGGGTCCAAGCCGTCTAGCCACCTTCCGTCAGGAAGCAGGAAGGCCAGCTCTCGACAGCATTTCGAGGAATCTCGCGTGATGATGATCCTTCACATAGCGAGGCACAAAGCCGGGGCAGACATTGCCCAGGTTGAGATGAGGAAGTTGTGACAGGCAATGGTGTATGGCCCTAGAGGCTTCTTCGTTGTTTCCGGTCGCCGACGCGGACGCGGCCCAGTAAAGGGCGCCGCGAACAAATCCCGGCTTTGTCCTGACCACCCTGCGGGCGACTTCGAGCGCCCGCCGATCGTCGCCGCCCGCAAACAGTGCGACAACCAAGCCATGATGACGCCAGAAATCGATGACGTCATGCGTTCCGAGCCGGATTGCCTCGTTCGCCTCTCGCACTGCTTCGTTTACCTCTCCGCGCAATGCCAACAGCATCGAAATGTCGCCGTGGCCGGTCGGATAGCTTGGATTGAGACTGATCGCGTGCTGGCATTCGGCGATCGCTTCGTCGATGCGGCCACAGCTTTCGAGCGCGAATGACAGGATGCAGCGGGCAATTTCGTCGTCAGGCACCGCCCGTACCGCCGCCGCCGCAAGCTCGACCGCCCGCTCGATCTGGCCCGGCTCCCTAGGTAACGAGCCGAACGCCACGCCCATTGAAATTATAATCGAGAGCGTCCGCTTCGCACGCGCGTTGTCGGCGCCTATGGAGACAGCTTTCTCGGCAAGTTCTAGCCCGATCAGAAGCGAGTCCCGGGTCATCTCGAAATACTTCATCAAAGCTTCGTTCACCAACCTGCGCACTTCGGGGGGACCAGGCGGGCTCTTGTCGCGGACTTTCCAGTTGGTCAGTTGAAGGTCGAGGATCACGGCCAAGACAACAGACTGTGCGATCCTGTCCTGGAATTCGAGCGCATTCTCGGACTGCCCGTCGAACTTCTGGGCCCAGACGTTGTGGCCGCCAGCGGCATCGACAAGCTGGATGTTCACCCTCAGCCCATTGCCCGATCTCTGGACGCTGCCGCTAAGCACGTATCGCGCACGGAGCGTTCCCGGGATCTTGGTTCCTTCGGCACCACTTTTCTCCGCAGGCGGCTGTGCGGAGAGCACGACGTAATCGGCCACCTCGGAAAGAGCCGTGGTGATATCCTGCATGAGCCCCTTGGAGAAAAAGTCGTCGCCTTGCTTTCCGGTCAGATTGATGAAGTCGGCAACGCTGATCGATGGGCGCCCGTGGCGCTGGTTGGCTGGAACAGTATTTGCCGACTGTGTATTCGACGCCGTATCGGCAGACAGCATGGATTGCCAAAGCGCTCGCGTTTCCGGGCCGACCTCGACCCCGAATTCTTTCTTCAACATGCTTCTGCAAACTTCGTATGTCCTGATCGCCCTGTCGCGTTGACCCGACGCAAGCAGTAATTCCATCTTGAGCCGATAGGCCTCTTCCCGCGTCGGTTCCATGACGAGAACGCGATCGACCAGTATGATTCCGGTTTCCGTGTCAACGAGACGGGCCAATTTTTCGAAAGCTTCAAGTGCGCGGCTCAGCAATCTGTCGCGTTCGGATGCGACCCAGCCATCGAACCCATCGCTTCCCAGATAAAACCCGTCGAGGAACGGCCCGTTGTAGTTCGCCAGAGCCTTTTCGAGTTCCGGCACAGAACGGGCCGTGAGGCCTGCTTCGAACTCGTCCACGTCAACCCGAACCGCGTCTGGCGTGAGGCCAATCGATTCCCCGCGGGAATGGATAAGATTCACGCCTGCCCGCGATAAATCCCGGCGCAGAATACTGAGGGTTTGCCTCAGACTGTTGCGGGAGTGTTCGCTATCGCTGTCACTCCAGAATAGATCAGCCAGCCTCTCCCGTGTCGCTGCCATGCCTGGAGACCGGGACAGATAAGCGATGATCGCAGGCCCTCGTTTTCCTGTCAGCCGGAGCGAATCCGCCATGGCATTTTCGATCCTGAAACCACCGAAGAGTGAGATTCTATTTGTCTCGTCCTTCTCTTCATTTTGCATTTGCTCTCCCCGCCTGACGAAATTCTAACTCAAAACTAACGCTTCGCAAACAGTAGCGCCCCACCCTCAAGCGCTGCCGTGATGCAGGATCGTCTAGGTCCGGCGAGTCAGGGGGCCGAGTCATCAAGAACTTGGCTTGAGGGGTGCCGGGTGTCTGAGATCAGAGCCAATTTGCTGCTGCTGTTGGCGGCCGCTATATGGGGCCTCGGCAATGTCGCGCAAAAGACGGTGCTTGCTCACCTTGATGCCCTGAGTGCCGTCGGCCTGCGTTGCCTGATCGGCGAGCTGCTGGTGCTGCCGTTTGTATTGAAGGAAAGGAGACTGCCTGCCGGGCCGGTCTATTTCTCCACCCTGACCAAGGTGGGTGTGTTGTTCGCGATCTCCATAAGGCTTCAGCAGCTTTGCTATCTCGGCGCCACAGTCACGAATGCAAGCTTCCTGGTGAGCACCGCAACCGTGCTGACACCACTGGCCGCCTGGCTGCTCATCGGCGAACACCCGACAGCGAACCTTGCCGTAGCGACCGGTTTCACCGTCCTTGGTGTGATGATCCTTGCCGTTTATGAGCGCGTATTCCCAATCCGACCGCCACTCGGCATGACCTCAAACGACCCGGCAGCGGTCGCTGCCGGGCTCGTCGCGAGGTCGCCGCGATGACAGCTCGGGCAGTTCCGATCGCATATTTGGTGGCGGCGCTTCGCGCCCGCGTTAAGGGACCCGGGGGCTATTACAACAGCGGCAATGCGCTCGGCATTGTCATGGGTGTCGCAATTCAGATTGCCACAGTGCCGGTCGGATTGCATGAGGGAAGCGCCGTCACCACCACTGTGATGAACTATTTCGCCGGCAGCCATGGCACTGTTGCGCTGACACTGGCTACTCTGGTTTTCTTCTTCGGCGGTGAGGCTTATCACCGGGCATGGTCAGGGCCGGATGCTCCCGATCCCGCCCTCAACCGTCTGGGCGACTTCCTGTCAGGTGTAGGTGCGCTCGGGCTCGGCGCTGCCCTGCTGCTGCTCGGCGATCCCCTACTGGCAGCGACTTCCGGCTTGCTGCATGCGTTAGGCAAATTCGGCAGCGCCATTCTTAGGACGGGCACGCCGCTTCCGTTATGGCCGGTCGCCTGGCCCGATCCCTTCCGTAGTGCAGTGCTCGCCAGCCGGTTGCCGGCAATGCTAGCGACAACCGTAGCCCTCGGGGGACCCTCCCGCGGGTCTGGTTGGGCGAGTCCTTCGCGGCGCTCGCCATGCAACTGACTTTGCTGGGCTGTTACCTTCTATGGACCAAGGCGGATCTGCTGCTGCTCGGCGCGCGGAGCAAGGCTCTTCGCGAGATTTCCACATGTTGAAAAATAATCCTTTGAAAATGCCCGTTCTTGAGGTGGAGAATAACATGTTGGGTAGTATGCATCGGGGCGTAGGTGCCCTGTCCGTAGCGGCCTTTTTTCGCGAGCAGGCGTGCGCGATATGCAGGGGTACCCTGATATCGGGGACAGAGCGGTCAGCCGAAGGGCCAGCAAAGCGTGCCGGCCTATTTTGGGCGCTGGTGGGGACGCTTGGAGCTTCGGTGGTTTGGGCGCCGCAGGCCTGGGCGGCCAACGTCGATGTTGCCGTAGTATTCGCTGTCGATTTCTCATCCTCGGTCGATCCAAAGGTCGCCGATCTACAGCGCGAAGGTCATGCTGCGGCACTTACTTCTCCAGAGATCATCGCCGCCATCGCGCGCAATTACGTCGGCTGCATCAGCGTTGCCTATTTTGAGTGGTCAAGTCCCGGACACACACGCGTCGTGCTGCCGTGGACAAACATCTGCGGGCTGGAAGACGCCAGAGCGGCCGCATCGGTGATTAGCACGAAAGGAGATACCGGCTTCGCCCGTCGGGGGCGGAGCGGAACGTCCGTCTCGTCGGCTATTGATGTCGGTACCCTTCTGCTCGACCAGTTTCCGGGAACGGCAGCAAAGAAAGTAATCGACATCTCAGCCAACGGCGAGAATAATGATGGGCTTCCTGTTCAGCCGAGCAGGCTGAACGCCGTTGCCAAGGGGTATACAATCAACGCGATTGCCATTCCAACGCAGGATGAGGATCCCGATCAACCGTTGGCATCCTATTTTGCCAAATCGGTCATTGGCGGTTCCCAAGCCTTCGTTATAACGCCGAAGGGACCGAGTGACTATGTGATGGCCCTTCGCCGCAAGCTGGTTACGGAAGTGAGCATGAACGTTAGCCGGCAGGCGGATGGACTCTCTACGCAACATTGATGAGTTCGGGCAACGTTCCGGCTCCGCCAATTACTCCTGTCCCTGCTTCTGCGCGATCAGGTCCAGCCGCTCGCGGTCTGATCTCTCGCGCTCGTCGCGGTTGCGCAGGTCCCTGTAGGCGCGCTCGACCATGTTCGTGCGGGCGCTTGCCGCGGCGATGAGGCCGGCTTCCTGCCTGGCGCTTTCCAGGCTCTCCTCCTGGCGCACGACGGCCTGGGCGATGCGGCGATGATAGAGATCGGGGAACAGGCTGGAGAGGGAATTGTCCTGGTCGAAATGGCCGATCAATTCGCGGGCCTCGGTCTCGGCGGCGCTTGCCGCGGCGACGAAGGTGGCGTGGCGGGTTTCGTGCAGGGCTTTCAGCTGTCCCTGCACCTTGACTAGTTTCCTCAGACGATCCTTGCGCGTGCTCATGTCACCTCGCCAGCGTGAGGTCGACGAAGCCGTCGACGAACAGCGACAGCATGGTGCCGGCGGCGAAATAGAAGATCAGCATGCCGCCGGCCATGACGAAGGGCTGCGAGATGAAATAAATCGGGATCTGCGGCGTCAGCTTGTTGACGAAGCCGATCGTCAGATTGACGAGAATGGCGTAGGCGACGAACGGGCTGCCGAGGCGGATGACCAGGAAGAAAGTGTCCGACACGGTGTCGGTGATGTCGACCAGCGCCGCCTGCGGGTTGAAGAAGACGTTGACCGGCGCGACCGTGTAGGACGCCACCAGGGCGCGGACGATCTCGTGATCGAAGTCGAAGACGAACAGCATCAGCAGCGCCGAAAACGAAATGATGGCGGCAAGGGCCGCCTGCGGCTCCGGTTCCTCGATCGCCGGTCCGCCGGAACCGCCGTAGCCGATCAGCATGGCGATGGCCGAGCCCATGAAGCGAAGCGCCTCCATGTAGAGCCTGGTCATGGCGCCGATCAGCCCGCCGACCAGCAACTCCGAGACGATCATCGGCACCAGGATCTGCGGACGCGGATCGACGAAGGGAAAGATCTTGTCCCACAGGAAGGCAAGCAGGCCCCCCGTGGCGGCGACCGCGACGAACAGCCTGACCTGGACCGGGACGCGGGCGCTGGACAGGCCCGGCATCAGCATGAAACAGGCGCCGATGCGGCAGAAGGCGAGGAACGCCGCGATGACGACGGCCTGCGAGAGAACGCTCACGATATGGTCCCGAGCACCCTGATCTCGACGCCCTTGGCGATTTCGACATGGGATAGAACCGGCAGCGTGGTGAACAGGCGCTCGATGATCATGCGCACATAGGGGCGGGCGTCGGGCGCGGTGACGAGGACAAATCGCTCGCCGGCTTCGAGGTGTTTCTTGATCGCCTTGGTGGCGTCCTGGCCGAATTCCTCCAACTGGCGCGGATCGATGTCGAATTCGCGCACCTCACCCTTGGCGTCGCGCTTGAGGCTCTGGTGGAAGGCGAGATCCCAGCGGTTGCCGAGGCGCAGCACCTTGAGCACGCCGCCTTCGGAGAGGTCGCCGCAGATCTGCTGGGCCATGCGGATGCGCACATGCTCGACGATCTGCTCGGTGCGGCGCACATGCGGCGCGATCTCGGCGATGGCCTCGATGATGAGATGCAGGTTGCGGATCGAGACGCGTTCGGCAAGCAGCAGCTTGAGCACCGCCTGCAGGCCGGGATAGGATATGTGGGTGGTGCAGATCTCGTCGGCGAGCTTGCGGTATTCCTGGTCCTGGCGTTCGAGCAGCGCCTTCATGTCCTTGTAGGACAGGAGCTGCGGCAGGTTGTTGCGGATGACTTCCGAGAGATGGGTGAGCAGCACCGACATGTTGTCGGCGAAGGTGAAGTTCTCGCGCTTCAGATCCTCGGCGAAGGTCTCCATGACGGAGTAGGCGCGCATGCCGAAGGCGGGCTCGCGAATCTCCTCGCCGGGGATTTCGGGTATGTCGCGGTTGCCGAGCAGCACCATGATCTCGCCGACGCGCATCGAATATTCGGCGACCACGGTGCCGTGCACCTTGATCTGATAGCTTTTCGGTGGGATGGCGAAGTCGTCGGCGACACGGACTTCCGGCACGACGAAGCCGTATTGCTGGGCGAATTTCTTGCGCATCTTGGACATGCGGAAGACCAGTTCCTGGTGCGAGACCAGGAGCCGGGTCGAAAGCTGCTTGCCGATCAGCAGTTCGATCTCGGCGGTGGCGAGCGAGGCCTTGACCGAGTTCTTCTCTTCCTCGGCCTTGCTCGCTTTTTCCTGGCTCTTCAGCGCCTCGGCCTCGGCGACGGCCCGGTTGTGGCGCATTGGAATGACATAGCCGAGGCCGGCCATGCCGGCGGCGAGCGCGAAGAACGGGAACAGTGGCAGGCCGGGCATCAGGCCGAGCAACACCAGCAGTGCGGCCGCCACGTAGAGCGCGCGCGGATGGGCGCCGAGCTGGCCGAACACGGCCTGGTTGGTCGAGCCGCGCGTGCCGCCCTTGGAGACCAGCAGGCCGGCGGCGAGCGAGACGATGAGCGCCGGGATCTGAGTGACGAGACCGTCGCCGACCGACAGCTTGATGAACACGTCGGCGGCCTCGCCCATGCCCATGCCGTGCCTGATGTAGCCGATGGCGATGCCGCCGACGATGTTGATGGCGGTGATGATGAGGCCGGCGATGGCGTCGCCGCGGACGAATTTCGAGGCGCCGTCCATCGAACCGAAGAAGGAGGATTCCTCTTCCAGTTCGCGGCGGCGCAGTTGCGCGGTCTTGTCGTCGATCATGCCGGCGGAGAGGTCGGCGTCGATCGACATCTGCTTGCCGGGGATGGCGTCGAGGGTGAAGCGCGCACCGACCTCGGCGATACGGGTGGCGCCCTTGGTGATGACGATGAAGTTCACCACGATCAGGATCATGAAGACGATCAGGCCGATGACGAAATCGCTGGCCATCACCAGCTTGGAGAAGCCGGCGATGACATAGCCGGCGGCGTGCGTGCCCTCATTGCCGTGCGACAGGATCATGCGCGTGGTGGCGATGTTGAGCGACAGGCGCAGCATGGTGGCAATGAGCAGCACGGTCGGGAAGGACGAGAAATCGAGCGGCCGCTGGATCCACAGCGCCACCATCAGGATCAGCACCGAAAGCGCGATCGAGAAGGCAAGCCCGATGTCGATGAGAAAGGCCGGGATCGGCAGGAACAGAACGGCCAGGATGACGACGATGCCGAGCGCGAAGAAGACGTCGCGGCCGTTCTTGGCCACCGCGCCGGGCTGGATGCTTTCGCTGATCGCCATTCTCGTCCTCGAACCCCTGGGCTGCCGAGCATGCGACAGCCCGGCGAGGGTAGCTGGCCAAGCTTGCGCGAGGGTGGGAGAGTGACGGGATCGACTCTCTCGCGAAGGACACTTCATGCTGCTGATCATCGGTACGATCCGCCTGCCGCCCGACAGGCTTGACGAGGCAAGGCCGGTGATGGAGCGCATGGTTCGCGCCAGCCGCGCCGAGGACGGCTGCCTTGAATATTCCTATGCGCAGGATGTGCTTGATCCCGGTTTGATCCGGATCACCGAGGTGTGGCGCGCCAGACCGGCCCTGGATGCGCATTTCCGCTCGCCGCATCTTGCCGACTGGCGCGCGAGCTGGCCGGGGCTCGGCATCGGCGAGCGCAATCTCGTGCTTTACGAGGCCGGCGAAGCCATGCCGACCTGAGCGGTCCGGCGCCCGGATCCTTGCCGGCTCCGGCTCGGTGTACGCATTGTGCTGAAAGGGCATGGTGAGTTCGCAACTGGCGGGCGGCCCCGTCGGCCCAAAGCGGGAAAGACCGGATCGGGCGGTTTCGCGGCCATAATGGCGCCTTTGATGTCGGCATTGTGGTTGTCACGACGTGCCGCCCGGCGTATCAGGCGGGTCTTCCTTTGCCTTGATATCGGCGAGCCGCCCCGGTGCTTTCCAGAAACCAACCCCAAGTCTACGCCCGCCGGCTGCGCGCGGTTCTTTTGAGGTCAGTCCCTCTGCTGGAGGCACGCGGCATCGCCGTGGTCATGCTGGCGGGCGTTGTCGGCGTCATAGCCGGCATACTGGTCACCGCGATGAGCCAGATCGTACAGGACCTGCACGGGCTGCTGTTCGGCGTCCAGCCCGGCGGGCGGCTGTCGGGCATGTTCTCGCTCGCCAGTCCGATACAGGCGCTGATCCCGGCGATCGGCGGCATCCTGCTCGGGATATCGGTGGTCTGGCTGAGGCTCCGGAAATTCCGCACGCCGGTCGATCCGATCGAGGCCAACGCGCTCTATGGCGGGCGCATGTCTCTGACCGATACCTTCATCATCGTCGTGCAGACGATGATTTCCAGCGGCTTCGGCGCTTCGGTCGGTCTGGAGGCGGGCTATACGCAGGTCGGCTCAGGCGTCGCCTCACGGCTGGCGCGCGCTTTCCGGTTGCGCCGCAATGACGTCCGCATTCTGGTTGGCTGTGGTGCCGCCGGCGCCATATCGGCCGCCTTCGACGCCCCGCTGACGGGCGCCTTCTACGGTTTCGAACTGGTCATCGGCATCTACTCGGTCGCCAATGTCGCCCCTGTCATGACGGCTGCGATCTCGGCGTCGCTGACGGCGGAATTGTTCGGCGGCGTGCCCTTTCCGCTCGAGCTTTCAGGGTTGCCGCAACTCACCGCCAGCCAATATGTGCCTTTCCTGTTGCTCGGCCTGCTTGGCGGTGCTGCCTCGATCGCCATCATGCAACTGGTGACGTTGATCGAGCGCGGGTTCAACAGGCTGTCGGTCGATGCCTCGCTGCGCCCCGTCATCGGTGGTGTCCTGGTCGGCCTCCTCGGCCTAATCACGCCGCAGGTCCTGTCCAGCGGCCACGGAGCGCTGCATCGCGAGTTCGCCATGAATTACGGGCTGGCGGTGGTGGCCAGCGTCTTCGTGCTGAAGCTGGCGGCGTCGGCGATCTCACTGGGTTCGGGCTTTCGCGGCGGATTGTTCTTCGCCTCGCTGTTCCTTGGTGCGCTGCTCGGCAAGTCGTTCGCCGGTGTCATGGCGCTCGTGTCGCCGGCGACCGGTATCGACCCCTCCGTCGCCGCCGTTGTCGGCATGACGTCGCTTGCCGTCGGCGTCGTCGGTGGGCCTCTGACCATGACCTTCCTGGCGTTGGAATCGACCCGCGACCTGACGCTCACCGGCGTGGTGCTGGCCGCCTCGATCATGGCGGCGATCCTGGTGCGCGAGACCTTCGGTTATTCGTTCTCGACCTGGCGCTTCCACCTGCGCGGCGAGACGATCCGCAGCGCCCACGATGTCGGCTGGATGCGCAGCCTGACCGTCGGCTCGATGATGCGCGAGGACATCAAGACCGTCGATGCGTCGACGACGCTGGCCGCCTTCCGCAAGGAATTCCCGCTGGGTTCGGCCCAGCGCGTGATCGCCGTCGACCCGGGGGATGAGTATGTCGGCGTGCTGATCGTGGCCGAACTGCATAGCGATCCCTCCGGGGGCGAGGTGCCGGTGCGCGACCTTGCCCAGTACAAGGATGCCGTCCTGGTGCCCAGCATGAACGTGCAGGCCGCCGCCGAGACCTTCCAGCGCGCCGGCGCCGAGGAACTGGCCGTGGTCGAGGACTTCGCCGACCACATCGTGCTCGGGCTGCTGACCGAGGGCCATTTGATGCGGCGCTATGCCGAGGAACTCGAAAAGGCCCGCCGGGACCTGTCGGGAGAGGGGTAGGCGCCGCGAACCTTTGAATTCGTCAGTGCTCGATCGGCCCCTTGGCCATCACCAACGCGGTGCCGGCGGTCGTCGGGCGCTCGATGACGCGGCGCACGCGCGGCGGCTCGTTGCCCGAGTGCAGCGCCCGCAAGCGCTCGCCGACCATGGCGTCGGCTTGGGTGATGCGACCGTTATGCCTGACATATTCGAGCCAGGTCGGCGTGTGGTAGTGCTCGATCCAGATCGACGGATTTTCGAGATCGCGCGCCAGTGTCCAGTTGCGGGCGCCGTCGCGACGGCGGATGCGGCCGCGCTCGGCCATGGTGGCGAGGAATTCCGCCTCGTCCTCGTGCCGGATGATGTATTCGATCATAATGGCGATCGGACCGCTGCGCGGCTTCAGGTCAAGTGCCAGGTGCGGCTCCTTGAAGCGGTTGAGCGGGTCGAGGTTGAGCACCTGCTGTTGCGGCAGCGGCAGCACGAGGCCGATGGCGCCCCCGGCCAGCATGGCGATGGCCGCGGCGATCAGCGCCGTCTCGGCGCCATGCGCGTCGGCGACGACACCCCAGATCCAGCTGCCCAGTGCTATGCCGCCGAAGGTTGCGGTCTGGTAGACCGACAGAACCCGGCCGACCACCCAGCGCGGTGTCGCCATCTGCACGGTGACGTTGAAATGCGAGAGCGCGATCACCCAGCAGGCACCGCCGACCAGCAGGCCGAGCGAGGTCTGCCAGGCATGCTGGCTGACGGCGGCGTTGAAGGCGCAGGCCGCAAAGCCGGCGAAGGCACAGCGCACCATCGTCTCGCTGGAGAGCAGCTGCCGCAGCCGCACGCTGATCAGCGCCCCGCCGACGGCGCCGATGCCGAAGGCGCCCAGCATGATGCCGTAGGTCAGCGCATCGCCCTTGACCACATCGCGCGCCACCAGCGGCAGCAGCGCCAGCACCGCGCCGGCGCTGAAGCCAAAGGCGGCGCCCCTGACCAGCACCTTGCCGATATTCGGCGACATGGCGACGTAGCGCAGGCCGGCGCCCATGGCGGCCCCCAATGACTCGCGCGGCAAGGTCGAGGCCGGTAGATCCGGCTTCCAGCGTGCCAGCACGACGATAAGCCCGACATAGCTCACCGCGTTCGCCGCGAAGGCCGCGGCCGCGCCGGCGGCCGCGACGATGATGCCACCGATTGCCGGGCCGACGCTGCGTGTCAGGTTGAAGCCCATGGAATTCAGCGCCACGGCGGCAGGCACCTTGTTGCGCGGAACGATGTCGCCGACGGAGGCCTGCCATGACGGGCTGTTGAGTGCCGTGCCGCTGTCGATCAGGAAGGTAAAGGCCAGCAGCGTCCACGGCGTGATCAGGTCCAAATAGGTGAACGCGGTCAAAAGCACCGAAACGACCAGCATGAAGGTCTGGGCGACCAGCATCACCTTGCGGCGGTCGAAGCTATCGGCGATGGCGCCGGCGACAAGCGCGAACAGCATGATCGGCAAGGTGGTCGAGGCCTGGACCAGGGCGACCTGATAGGGCGAGGTGGCGATGGTGGTCATCATCCAGGCGGCGCCGACGCCCTGGATCAAGCCGCCGAAATTGGAGACGAGGCTCGCGCCCCATACGGCCCGGAAGATGCCATGCCGGAATGGCGCCAGCGCCGAGACGCTTTCGCTATCCGGCTTCTCGTCAATCATGGATGGGTTCCTGCCACGGCGCGCTGATCCTTGCGGGAATCCGTTTCCCCGCATGATTTGCCGAAACTATGGCATCGCGGCGCAAAGGGCGAATGCCTTGCAGGGAAGATCATGGTCCAACAAGGGGATAGCGAAGGGCCACACGCTGGCGCCGCCACCGCAAACCGTCGCGCCCTGAATGGCACTCCACAGCATGTCGCGGCGAACCGGATTCGCCCGACCTGCTGTAAGCTTCTGATTCTATGCACGTCGTTGTTCCGGAACCGGGAACCACTTCCGGGCGACATGCATTAGCCGCAACCCGGACGCCTGCTAGCTGCGTTCCATCCCGGCGCAAATCTGGGCGGAAGCGTCGAGCACCCTTGCTGGAAATCGCTCAGAAACCGTTCTGGATGCGCTCGAAGATGACATTGGTGAAGGCCGATATCTGGCCGCCGATGAAGGGACCCGTAAGCGCCACCACCAGCATGATGGCGACGATCTTGGGCACGAAGGTCAAGGTGATTTCCTGGACCTGTGTCAACGCCTGGATCAAGGCGATGCCAATGCCGACCGCCATGGCGACCAGGACCACCGGAGCGGATGCGGTCAGCACCGTCCACACCGCATACTGGACGATGTCGAGTGCGTCGGCCTCATTCATGTCGGCGGTTGGCCTAGCTCGCCGGCTTGATCGACACGCCCGCGCCGACAGGGACCGTGGTGCCATCCTGCAACACCGCGATCAGTCCGTTGCTGCCAAGCGTAACCGACGCCACCGTGCCCGTTGTCTTGCCATCGGCCGAGGTGATGTTGCGGCCTATGAGAGCGTCGGCCTGCGACAGCGCCGAGGACTGCATGATCTGGTCGAGCTTGGTGTTGGTCTGCACCGATTGCTCGACCTGGGAGAAGGTGGCGAGCTGGGCGACATACGCCGTCGAATCCATCGGTTTGGTCGGATCCTGGTTCTTCATCTCCGCGATCAGAAGCTTCAGGAAGGACTGATAGTCGACCGCCGTCTTCGAGGTCGGCGTGGTGGTCTGGTTGGCGCCAACCGGCACCGTCGTCGTCATGTCCACGGTCATCAGTATCGTGCTCCCACGGCCAGCGGGCGCGCGGCGCCCGGAACATCGTCATTGCCGCCAAGCGCGCGGCGTTCGAGAGGATAAAGCGAACGGATCGCCTTCAAGGCCTCGTAGATGTGATCCTCGCCGACCATGCGGTCGACCTGTTTCAGCGCGCTGCCGATCTCGGCGTCTTCGAAACTTGCAATGAGCAGTGGCAGCGAGCGGCGGAACATCTCGCGCGCTTCGTCGGCGCCAGCGGGGTTTATCAGCATGACCTGCACGATGAAATAGAGCTGCCGCAATGGCGTCGACGCGTCGTCTGCTTGGATCACATGGCTCTCGAGCAGGAACTGCACGTCGTTCATCAGCTCGATGGTGACCTTGCGGTCGACGCGGATGACCGCGCCGTTGATGTAGATCTTCTCATTGGGCTTCAGCGATAACTTCAACGTGTTGGTCATTGAATGCCGTCGCGGATGATCTGGGATACTTCGATCAGCCCCTCGAAATTGTCGGTGCGGCCCTGGCGGATGTCCTCGGCCTCGCGCAGCAGCCACAGGCCGATGGAGATCAGGTTGGCGCGCAACTCCTTGGGGAGCGCATTGTCGCTGGAACCGAGATCCTCGACGAAGGTGGTCCAGACGCGATTGGTGAAATGCAGCGCCTCGACCGCCTCCATCGAATGCTGGCCTGCCGCGGCGGCGGCCGACAGCATGTCGATCGAGCGGGTCAGGAGGTCCCGCTCGCGGTCCTTGGCGTCCGCGACGGAGGTGCTCTGAACGTCGGCGTAGGAGAATTGGTACATCGGTGGCTCTACCGTTCCGCTGGAGGTGTCAGGTCAGGTAATTCAACAGGCTGAGCTGCTGCAGGCGCGCCGTCAGGGCGAAAGACGTCTCGATATGCTGCGTCAGATTGGCGACGCGGGTCGCCGCTTCCGCCGGATCGACTGCCTCGAGATCCAGAATGTGCCGTTCGAACAGGTCGATCTGCGTCTTCATGCGGTCGCTGGCATCGGAGACGCGCTTCTGCACGATGCCGGTCTGGGATTGGACCTGGGCGATGCCGCTCAGCGCCTCGCCGACCAATTTCTGCGAGTGGTCGATGATGGTGTCCTTCGCCGCCTGGCTGATGTTGGTGGACATCAGGCTGGAGACCAAGGCCGCCGCCATGGCGAGCTTCCTGATGCCGTCGCTGTTGGCCCCGGTCGAGGTCTCGGTGGTTTCGTTGAGCGCGATGCGGCTGACGATCTGCTGGTCGGTCGCGTTCGACATGTTGGTCTGCCAGCCCGCGCCGAGGAACTGCGGCGTGACATCGTTGGTGATGAAATCGTCCATCTGGGCCGCGGTGATGTTGGCCGCGGCCGGATCACTGGGCGGGAAGCCGAACTTGGCGACGAAGGAGGCGTCAAAGGCAGCCTTGGCGGGAGAGCCGGCGGCCGTGAAATCGTTGATCGGCTTGACGTCGGTGTTGGTGCCAGCGAACAGATATTCGCCGTTGACGCTGGTGTTGAGGATCGACGTAAGCTGCTGGATCGTTGTCTGGCCGGTCGATTGGGTCAGGCTGTCGGAGTTGTCGCCCGACGACGCGGTGGTCAGGCTGGACAGGAAAGTCTGCGCGACGCTGGAGAGCTGGCCGAGCGAGGTCTGGGTGGATGAGAGCCGGGCGGCCACCAGTCCGTTGGAATCGACAACGACGTTGAGCCGGTCGAGGTCGCGCGAAAAGGTGACGGACTGGGCGGTACGTCCACCAAGTGCCAGACCGACATCGGCGACCTTGCCGGTCGAGGACTCTTTCGTGGCTTTGACGAGATCGGCCTGCATGCGCATCTGCTGATAGCGCATGGCATTCGTAAGGGCAGCAGAGGAGACAAAGGTCATGGCTTATCCCACCGCGCTCAACAGCGCCGTCATCATGTCGTCGATGGTCTTCATCATCCGGGCGGATGCCTGATAGGTGTGCTCGAGATCGAGCATCAGCGACATTTCCTGATCGACATTGACGCCGGTTGCGTTGGACAAGGCATCGGCACTGCGCTGTGCCAGGGCTTCCTTGGCGTCGGCGGCGGTCGAAGCCTGCTGACGAACGCCCTGCAACCAGCCGATCGAATTGGCGGCGTAGTCGGCAACGCTGGAGGTTGCCGAAATCCCGGCCAAGGGATCGAACGTCATCGGCTTGTCGAGCTGGTCGCCATAGGCGACCAGAAGGTTGGAGTATGAAGCCCCGCCAGTGGTGTTGGCGACGTAGGCGACGCCATTGGCCCCCCCATCGCGCAGCAATGTCGGGTTGCCGCCGGTGCTGGGATCCATCGCGGCATTGATCTTGATCGTTCCAGCAAGGCCGTCGACGAGCGTGCCCGCGGCTGGCACCGCCGGTGCGCCCGACCAGGTGAACAGGCCCGCCGCATTGGGCATCGACGGTGCCGTTTCGGCAAAGGCGGTGATCAGGCCGCGCGCGGTTTCGTCGAGCTGGCTCTGCATGGTCGAGGCGACGCCGTCGCGCAATTGCAGCAGGCCGGCAATGGTGCCGCTGGCGGTGGTGTTGCCGCCGCTGCCCGCCGAGACCGGTACGTTGTCGATATAGACCGTGTTGCCGGCCGCACCCGCGGCGTACCCCGAAGACGGGGCGAAGCTGACGGTGCGTGGGATCGTCTCGAACAATGTCGTGCCGTCACCCGTGGTGATGACCATGTCGTTGTCGCCACGCGTGAAGGTCGACACCGGAATGTAATTGGCGATCTTCTTCAACAATGCGTCGCGTTGGTCGAGCGCATCGGAAACGTCGGTGCCTGAACGGGTTCCGGACATGACCGCGGTGTTGGCATCCTGGAACTGGTTGAGCAGCGAGTTGAGATCCTTGACGGCGGTATCGATCTGGCCGTCGGTTTGGGTACGAAAATCCTGAATGGCCTTGGAGCCTTCATTGAGGGACCGCACCACCTGTTTGGCCGCGTCGATGACGCTCGAGCCAAGATTCTGGTTGGACGGCGAGGTGGCGTACAGCTGCAGCGCCTGCTGCAGATTGCCGATCGCTGTCGAAGGCGAGGAGGCGTTGTCGACGCCATTCACCGATACGTCGAGCTGATCCATGCCGTTGTAGAGCGCGCTCTGGCCGGCATAGGCGGACAGAGCGCCGAGGTTCTGGCGAAACAGCAGGTCGTTGGCCGCACGCTGGACATCAACCGAACGCGCGCCGGGCGTCGTGCTGGTGACCAGCGCGATGCGGCGCGAATAGTTCGGATTGTCGGCGTCTGCCACGTTGCGCGTGACGACGCTTGTCTGCCGCGAGGTGGCCAGAAGCGCCGATTGGGCGATGCTCAGTGCGGAGGAAAGCGACATGCTGGTCTTTCACGGGCGAAGCCCGGTTTATCTCTTCAGGTTGACAAGGACGTCCATCAGGTCGGAACCGGTCTGGAAGACTTTGGAATTGGCGGTGTAGCTGCGCTGGGCCGCGATCATGTCGGTCAATTCCTCGGCGATATCGACGTTGGAATTTTCGAGCGCGCCCGAGATGATCGAACCGGCCTTGCCTTCGTTGGCAAAGCCGACACGGACCGCACCGGAGTCGGTGCCTTGCGCGTAGACATTGCCAGGCAGCGCCTTGAGCTGGTCAGGGCTCTGCACGTCAGCCAGCGGAATTTTGTAGAGCGGCTTGGAGGTGCCGTCCTTGTACTGGGCGTAGATGGTGCCGTCCTTGCTGATCTGCACCTTGTCGATGGTGCTCGGCGCGTTGCCGTTCACCTGGGCGTCGGTGACGGTGAAGCCGGTGCCGAGCTGGGTCAGCTTCGACAGGTCGAGGGCAAGGCTGGCGCCGCCCGGTACGGTGAATGAAACGCCGGTCGGGGTGCCGGTGAGCTTGCCGGTGGTGGTATCGAAGGTCAGGTTGGCCGTGCCCAGGGCGCCGCCGGCAGCGTAGGGGAAGCCAGTTCCGGCTGTCGCCTTCGACTGGTCGAAGACCGCCACCTCCCAGGTGCCTGCGCCGGTGTTGGTGAAATAGACGTCGAGCAACTTCTTGTTGCCGAGATTGTCATAGGCGACCATCGACGATTTCGAGGTATACTGCGCTCCCGCCGAGTTCGTGCTGGGCAGGTTGATGGCAGCGACCGGTGTCGCACCTGCCGGCAGATTGCCGCTGAAATTGCCTTGGGTGCTCGGCGTCGCGGTCAGTCCCTGGTCGGAGATGACAACCGGCTCGAGACCTTCGAAGCCGTTCACCGTGGCCGCCGGCGTGCCATTGGCGTAGCTGTAGGCCATCAGCTGGAAACCGGCGGCATTGACCAGCCGGCCCTGTGCGTCGGGAACGAAGGCGCCGGCGCGGGTCAGGAAAGGCGTGCCGCTTGGATCCTGGACGACGAAGAAACCATCGCCGCTGACGGCAAGGTCGGAGACCGAGGTCGTGTATTGAAGTACGCCCGGATCGCTGACCGCCTGGCGGATGGTGGTGGTGACGCCGCCGGAATTATAGGCGCCACCGGTCGACGGCATGATCAATGTCGAAAATTCGGCCGAGGACCGCTTGTAGCCGGTGGTATCGGAGTTGGCGATGTTGTCGGCTGTCGTCGACAGGCGGTTCGCCTGGGCGTTCATGCCCGAAACGCCGGTCCGCATCATTCCGTAGAGGCTCATCGAGATGTCTCCGCAATATCCATGCCACTGGCTTCGAGGCTACGCGTCCTGTCTTGCGCGAGGCTGGCGCGGTGCCGCATCAGAACACGAGCCGGTAGCCGAGGAAGCGCTTGGAATCGATCGGGTCGGTGCCCAGCTTCTCGCGCAGTTTCTTGCGCAACTTGCTGATGTGGCTTTCAACCACGTTCTCTTCGACCTCTTCGTCGAAGATGCCGTAAATGGCATTAAACACCTGGGTCTTGGTGACGCGGCGGCCACGGTTGCTCGCCAGATATTCCAGGATACGGCGCTCGCGGCGCGGCAAGGGCAGCGGCTGCCCGTCGATCTCGGGATCGCGGCCGTCCATGAAGATGCGCATGGCGCCGATCTCGGTATAGGCGACGTCCTCGCTGGCGCGGCGGCGGATGGCGGTGATGCGGGCCAGGATTTCGCGGATGTGCACCGGCTTGCGGATGACGTCATCGACGCCGCTCTCGAACAACCGCAGCGTGTTTTCCAGCGAATGCTGCTCGCTGAGCGCAATGACCGGAGCTCCGGTGCGGTCGCGGATCTGGCGCGGCGAGATCGCGCCGTCGCGACAGTCGCCGATCAGGAAGGCCCGCACCGATCGCAGATCGGTGTCGGCGGCCGAGTTGACCCACTCGCCGAACTCGCCCGGCGCGAAACCGGCGCAGGCGATCCCCTCGCGGTCGAAAAGTGAATTGTAGCCCTCTGTCACGAGCTCTCGCTCGTCAACGATAACGATCATCGGCCCCGCCTCCGAATCAGCATATTTGCCCCGTGGGGAAAGGCGTATCCGCTGGCGGGAATCCTGAACAACCGTCATTTCTTGTAACTAGTTTCTTGGGAGTCCGGAATCGTATCGGTTGCATTAGCGTGCAGCCAGATATGCTTGGGGGTCCAAGTCTCGGCCAAGTCGAATCGATCGCTTCGCAGCCACGGGACTGATGTATTAGAAGTGGAAAATGCGCTTACGGGTTGCAGAAGGCGCGTGCGTTCGTGGTCCATTTGCCGAAGCCGGTGGCCACCATGTTGGCGATCACCCTGCAGACATAGACCTTCTGCGCCGGGTCGTTGTCGGGTCCGGCATGATAGCGGGCGACGGCCATGGACCAGGTCTCATGGCGGGCATGGAGGCTGGCCAGGAAGCGTGCCGCGTAGTCGACGTTCTGGCGCGGGTCGAGCATGTCCTCGACGTTGCGGAAATGCGAGGCATGGTAGTGATGGTTGATCTGCATGCAGCCGAGATCGATCAGCGTCTTGCCCTCGCGCTGGGCGTTGGCGAAGGCGGCAAGCGCTTCGTCCCGGCTTCTCGGGAAGACTGCTTTTCCCTCTATATTCAAGGCATTGGGTTGAAGGCTGCCCTTGTTTCCGGTTTCCGTCAACCCGACGGCATAGAGGATGCCGGCAGGCACGCCATAGCGGTCGGCGGCACGCAGGATCTCTGGTTCGCAAGGATTGGTGGCGGCGCCCGCGCTGCTCGCGAGGCTAGATAAAAACATCGCCGCCAGCGCGCTCGCGAGAAGGCGAAGCGGCGCGGCCATGTGCTTGCGCTTCATCATGATTACCCCTTGCGGATTGCTGACCTGACTGCTGGCCGCCGGTTCCACTGTTGCCGCCGCCGGAATTTCCGGGCTGGAAGGATGACGGATCGCGGCCGGGTGCAGCGCTCATCGAGGCGGTTGCATCCGTGCGGGTTGTAGAGGGAATTGCTACCGAAGGTTGCAGAATGGTGACCTTGTCAACCTCGAAGCCCAGCCCGCGCAGCGACTTGACGATCGCCTCGCTGTCGCTGGAAAGCCGGCGATAGGCATCGTGTGTTTCGGGCTTCAATTCAATCGACAGTTGTTCTCCGGAGAGCCGAAGATGGGCCGTGACCATGCCCAGTTCGGCCGGGTGAAGTTCGATCTTCAACACATGTGTCGGAACGGCAACAGAGCCTGTCAGCTGAGCGGTCGCGGAGGCCGTGGAAAGCGCCTGGTTCGGACCGCCATCGGCTGAAATGGCGCCGATCACGTTGAGGGCTGCCTGGCTTATCGGTGCCTGCGGCGGGGCGGGGAAGCTGCGCTCGGAAACGACGTCGATGCGTGCCGCCGCCGACTGCTGTTTTCCCGGCTCGGACCGCAACGCGGACTGGAGATCGGCGATCGATTTCAACTGCGGCGCCGCCTGCTTCGTCTCCACGCCCGGAACGTCCGCAGGCGCCTCGGGCAAGGGGCCGGCCGTGACCATACTGTCATGTTTAGGGGCGCCGGCGGCATCGCGAATGAGCCGGCCGTCGAGTTTCGTCAACGGTCCGTCGACCAGCGATACCCGCTCGGGCTTGGCCATGGGTTCGAGACCGTCACGCCCGGCGGCGGATTTCTGCCGGTGGGCCTTCGGCGGAAGCTGTCCAACGACCGCGGCGTCCTGTCCCGTTCCGGCCGCGCTCTGGTCGTCCGTTTTGGCCGGTGTCGAGAAATGGCGCAGGTCATGAAACGCCATCAGCAGCGCTAGATGCTCGTCGAGTGGCGTCGCGCCCGATTCGGCGGCCGGCGCGTCGGCATCGGCATCCTTGTCCGTCCCGGCGTCCTTGCCGTCCTTCATGGATTTCGCGGCAGACGATCCGCTCGGCGTGGTCCTTGCCTTGCCGGCGGGCCTAGGCTCGTCCTCGCCTGCCTTTGCCGCGAGCTCCGCGGCAAGCTTGCTCCACCGCGGATCGCGGGAGCCTGGCTCGGCCGGTGGCTGCTTCTCCGAATGGGCAGGGCTTGCGCCGCCGTGCACCATCCCTCCGAACCCGGTGTCGTCCTTCTTTCCGGACGCGGCCGGCTTCTCGGCCGTGCGCGCGGCGGTAAATCCGGGCAGGGCCGGGCCGAGGCTGGGGGTCATTTCGGGGCGGCTCCAAGCATCTGGTCGATCAGGTCTAGCTGTCGACGGGTTTTCGTCATGGCGGCGTCGGTCGGGTCTGTCGTGTCGGCGCTGGCCGCGACCGCCGGGGCCGATGCCGGCAGGACGGTTGCCGCGTCGGTTGCCGGCGCGGATGTGTTCGGCGCAGCGGGCGCAGCGGGCGCAGCGGCCAGGGGCGCCAAGGCCGGCTTCTCGGACACGGCACCCTCGACGGGTGGCAATCCGGCGGCATCCGTGGTCGATGCGGCCGCAATTTCGGGTTCGGGCGATGGTACGACCGGCGCGGGCGCCGGATTTGCGACCGGAAGGGAAGCAGGCGGCGCCACCACTTCGCCGGCGATCGCCTGGGCCGCGTCGAGCAAGGCCCGGTCGCCGTCCGATAATTTGCTGCGGTCGATCTTGCCAAGTTTGGTGCGCACGTCCTCGATCGTATCGGAGGTCACCGTGGACAGGCTGGAATAGAGCAGGGCGCGCGGATCGCCCTGGTTGGTGTTGCCGTCGCGACCCTGTTCGGCCCTCGCCGAGGCGAAGGCCGACAAGTCACTCATGCCGTCAATCGCGGCGCGGCGCGCGATACGCAGATAGATCACCTTCTCGCGCTCGGGGTCCATCATCGAGGTGATGTCGGCCAGCTTGTCCTGGCTGATCGACATATGCAGTGCAATGACGCCGGAGACGAAGGAGTCGGCGAACTGGCTGGCGTAAGGCGAATAGAGGTAGCGCTCGACATATTGGGTGGAGGCAAGCGCGAACCGCGCCGCGTCGCCCTGCGTCACGGCAATGCCGACCGAGCGCCGCAAGGCCGCTTCCTCGACCAGAGTGCCGGGGCTGAGCAGCTTGGCTTCATCGAGCAGCGTGAGTGCGGCCGCCGGCTGATCCGGGGCAAGCAATGACCCTTTGACCAAAGCGAGGAACGCGCCGAGGTCGCCTGGCAGGGTCATTGGGTCGATCGGCCTCAGGGCTTCGATCGCCTCGCCTGGCCGGCCGTTCAGATAGTCGATCACCCCTTTGGCCATGGCAAGGTTCCGCGGATCGGAGGCGGCGCGCGATACGGCCGCCTCGACGGTCACCGGATTGCCGCCGCTCATGCCGTAGACCAGCAACGCGCGAAAATTCTTGGGATCCTTGAAATCCTCGGCGTCCGCCGCGCGCAAACGCGCATCGGTCATCTCGAGCAGCTTGGCCTGCATCGGCATCGCGGCATGATCGCCGGCCGCGATGCGGTCCTGAACGAGCTGCAGCGAGCGGACCAACTGATAAGGCTGCAGCGTGTCCTGGGCGAGGCCCGCAGACGGACAAGCCGTGGCCAGCAGCAACAGGCCTATCATGCGGCTGGTGAGCGCCGCCCGTTTCATCCGCCGGTTGCCATCAGGATCTCGATGCGGCGGTTGGCCGCCGACAGCGGATCAGCCGCATCCTTGGGCTGGCGATCGGCGAAGCCGGCAACCTCGGTGATGCGGCGTTCATCGACGCCGCCACGCACGAGCATGTAATAGGCCGAGTGCGCGCGCGCCGTCGACAGCCGCCAATTGTCGTAGCTGGCACCGCGGAAGGGACGCGCATCGGTGTGACCGTTGATGCTGATGGTGCCTTTCTGGCCATTCACGATGCGGCCGATCTTTTCCATCGCCAGCACCAGTTCGCGGCTCGGCACCGCCGAGCCGACCTCGAACATGCCGAAGTCGAGCTGATCGGTGATGGAGATGACGACACCCTTGTCGGTGGCTTCCACCGAGACGCCGTCATGCAGCTTGTCGCCGGGCTTGAAGGCATCGGCCAGCTGTTGCTTGACGTCGGCGGCGGCCTTCAGCGCGGCGGCGGTCGGAGCCTTGTCCGTCTCGAATTTTGCGGGCTCCTGCTTCGCTGCGGCCGTGTCCGCCTTGGCCATGTCCGCTGCCTTGCCGTCTCCAGCCTCGGCCTTGGTATCGCCGGCCTTGGCATCAGCAGTCTTGACCATTGTCGCCGCGGCGTCCTTGCTATCCCCGGCCAGGGGCTCCAGTGGCGCATCCTTGATCGGCGGCGCCGGCGGCACGGCCTTGACCTTGGCGATTTGTGTCTCGGCAGCCTTGTCGCCGGGCTTGAGCGGATCGCCCTCGACCCTGGGGCGCTGGGCACTCGCCTCGGCGCCGGGCGCGGCGACCTGCTGCGACCAGAAGTCCGGCTCGAAAGGATCGCGGTAGGACGCGCCGCCCGAGGCGCCCGTCGCCGGGCCGGAATTCTGCGCGCCGCCATCGCCCTTCTGGCTGACATTCTGCATGACGCCGGTATCCGTGGCGATCTCCGAAAGCACCGCATAGGGGTCGGCGAAAAGATGCTCGTCGGACTGTTGCGACTGCTGCGGCTCCTGCTTGTCCTGTTTGCGATTGGACGAGCCCGCGGCGCCGGTGCCGTCCTGTCCAGCCTTGGTGGTCGCTTCCTGCGGGTCGTCGGCCGTCGGCCCGGCCGTGCGCGGTCCATTGCCGAGATCCTTAAGGCCCTTGCGGCTCGATTCGCGGTCGACCAGCTTGACGGGGTTGAAATAGCTGGCGACGGCCGTCTTGGTCTGTTCGTTGGCGGCATTGATCAGCCACATGACCAGGAAGAAGCACATCATCGCGGTCATGAAGTCGGCGAAGGCGATCTTCCAGACGCCGCCATGATGACCTTCGTCGTGGTCGTCATGGCCGCGCCGCACGATGATGATCTCGTGCCTGCCATGATCGGCTTCGGCGACGCTCATGACAGGACCTCGGACAGGGTTACCGACCATTCGGCCATTCGCGTTTCGAACACGGCCTCGTCGATGGTGACCATCAGGTCGAAGCCGGGCGCCTCGATGAAGTCGAGGTTTGCGGCGCGTGACCCAAGCGACGCCTTCAGCGTTTCGAACAGCGAGAGCGGCCCGCGAACGGCGATGCGCACCGCTTCGCCATCGCCAACGGCTTCGCGGATCGCGCCGGCGAGCGCTTCGAGCGAGCGCTTCCGCAGATCGTCGCTGACAACGCCGCCGATGATGCGGGCGACCGTGGCGGCGACAAGATCCGTCACGCGCGCCTCCATGGCGTCGATGCGCGACGAGACCGCCTTGCCGACATCGCCGCCGAAACTGTCGAGAAAGGCCTTTGCTTCCTCGGCATTTGCCTGGCGTTCCGCTTGCAGCGCTGCTTCATGGGCCGAGGCAAGCCGTTCGCCGAGCGCCGCCTCCGCCTGGGCAACGGCTTCGGCGATCAGCGTGCCGATATCGGCCGTCGGTGCTGCCGCCTCGGGCTTGTGCTCGGCGGTGGCCTGCGGCTGGCTGGCGCGTTGCGCGCGCGTGCCGAAATCCGGGAGAAGATCAAAGAGGGCTGCGGAGGGCATGGTCTACGCCGCGACTTCCTGGGCCGCCCATTTGCGCAGGATCTGCGCGGTGCGTTCCTCGTTGATGTCGACCATGCGGGCAAGCCGCTCCTGCGGAGCCGGCCTGATCTTCTGGCGCAGATCGTCGAGCGGGGTGGCGCCGGCACGCGTGCCGGGCAGAGCGCCAATGGCGGCACCCGCATCGGCGGAAGCGGCTGCCTCCGGGGTGGGCAGGGAGCGCTGGACCTCATCGAAATTGGGGCCTGCTATAGCGGGCGTCGCCTTTGCCGTCAGCGCGGCCGCCATCGGCCGCAGGCCGAAGAAGGCGACCAGGAACACCACCACGATGAAGGCGCCGGCATTGATCAGCGTGCCGGCATGCTGGCCGATGGAATCGAGCATTCCCGCCTGTGGCACCGCCTCGCCGTCCAGCCCGTCGATGAACTCGACGGCCGACACGTCGATGATGTCGCCGCGCTTGTCGTCGAAGCCGGTGGCGGAGCTTACCATCTTCTGGATTTCGGCGACGCGCTTGGCTATCTGGTCCGGTGTCGCGTCCTTGCCCAGGATCGTCTTCAGCCGGTCCTGGTTGACGACGACGGCGATCGACATCTTGGTGACGCTGTAGCCATTGGAGACGGTGGCGATCTTCTTGGAGTTGATCTCGTAGTTGGTGATCTCCTCCTTGCGGTCGTTGGCCGAGGAGGTCTGCGGACCCTCGGTGCTGGCCGCCTGCGTCTCCGGCAGGTTCTGCTCGACGCTGGCCGGGGTCGAGGCCTGTTTCTGGTTGCTGTTCTCGTTGGCGCGCACCGATTGCACCGAGCGCTCGACACGGGACTCCGGATCGAAGATCGTCTCTTCGGTCTGGCGGGTGTCGGTGTTGACATCAGCTTTTACGCTGGCGCGGAAATTGTCGGGCCCGAGATAGGGCGTGAGCGCGCGGCGAATGTTGTCGCCGATCTGCGCCTCCACGGTCTGCTCGACGCCGAGCGTGCGAGCGGCACTGGTGTTGGATGGATCATCGCCCGCGGCCAGCAGATTGCCGTTGGAATCGAGCACCGTCACCTTGTCGGCCGACAGGCCAGGGACTGCGGCGGCGACGAGATGGCGGATCGACATGGCGCTCTTCTCCGCGTCGATGCCGGCGTAACGGATGACGACCGACGCGGAGGGCTGCTGTTCGTCGCGACGAAAATTGGCGCGCTCGGACATGACGATGTGGACGCGCGCCGCCTTGATGCCCGATATCGATTGGATGGTGCGGGCGATCTCGCCTTCGAGCGCGCGCACCCGGGTGATCTGCTGCATGAAGGAGGTGAGACCCATCGCGCCGACATTGTCGAACAATTCGTAGCCGGCATTGGCGCTGGTCGGCAGGCCCTTTTCGGCAAGCAGCATGCGCGCCTGCGCCGTGGTGCCGGCCGGAACCAGCACGGAGGTTCCGTCGGCGCCGACGTCGAAGCCGATGCCGGCCTCGCCCAGCACCAGGCCGATCTGGTTCACGTCGGAGCGATCGAGCCCGACATAGAGCGTGTCGTAGGCCGGGCGGTTGAGGTAGACCGAGGCAATGCCGATGACGCCCATCACCAGGACGGCGATGCCCGCCAGCATGGCCAGGCGCCTGACGCCAAAGCCGCGGAGATTCGAGATGATGCTCTGGATCTGTTCCGGCACGATTGAGCGACTCCCAGCATGACTGTCCGCCGGAACACTAGCCCCCGAAGCTTGTGCGAAAATGAAATCGGGCCGCGCTTGCGGCGCGGCCCGTGAATTTCGAAGTATCCGTCAGCTAGGCCAAGGTTAGCCGTTCTTGAACAGCGACAGGATCGACTGCGAGGAGCTGTTGGCGATCGACAGCGACTGGATGCCGAGCTGCTGCTGGACCTGGAGCGCCTGGAGGCGGGTCGATTCCTTGTTCATGTCGGCATCGACGAGCTGGCCGACGCCGCGATCGATCGAGTCCATCAGGCTCTGCGTGAAGGTCTTCTGCAGGTCGATGGAGCTCTTGGCCGCACCGAGAATGGTGGCGGAGTCGGTCAACTGGCTCATGACCTTGTCGATCTTGCCGACCATCTGGGTGATGATGTCGTCGGTCACGCCGGCCGCGGTGATATCGAGGTTGTATGCGGAAACATTGTCGATCCTGGGAACCACCGCCCCGGCCGCGGTCTGGCCGGCGGTGTTGGCGGCAATATCCGTGCCGCCGCCGGCGATTGCGGCCGCATAAGCGGTATCATACAGGTCCTGGGCGGCCGCCGTGGAATAGACCGAGGTCTGGCGGTCAAGCGTGCCCTGGTTCTTGACGGCGGTGGAGAGACCGGAATCGAACAGCTTGGTGCTCTCGACATCGATGTCGATCGTCCCGAGCGAGATGGCGCCCGACGATGAGCGATTGAAGGACGACACGATCTTGGCGTCGGCCTGGACGCCATCATTGGCGGCGGCGACCTGCGTCGACGTTACCGAAAGATAATTCGAGCCCGAAAAGGTGGCGGCATCGGCAAAGGACTTCATCTGCGCCTGGAGTGCGGTGATTTCAGTCTGCGTCTTTGCCTTGGCGGCACCCGTCTGGCCGATGGTCGAAAGCAACTTGGTCTTGATCTTGCCGATCGTATCCAGCGCATTGTTCATGCCGGTATAGGCAGTGTCGACTTTCGAGGCGCCCAGGCCGAGCGCGTCCTGGACTGTCGACAGCGCCTGGTTGTCGGAGCGCATCGTTGTGGCGATCGACCAGTAGGCGGCGTTGTCGGAGGCCTCGGAGACCCTGTAGCCCGTCGAGATTCGGGACTGCGTTTGCTCGAGCGACTTGTTGGTGGCGTTAAGGCTTTGAAGTGCGGTCAACGCCGCGGCGTTCGTCATGATGCTCGCCAAGAAACTCGCTCCTTTTTCCAGACCGGTCTTTCTCAAACCGGCGTTGCCCTCGCGAGCCGCTCGACCCGCTCGTGGATTACCGTCACCCGATCGGGCCGATTCGGCAATCCGTTGTAAGTCATTGGTTAACCATGACTAGCGCGTTATGGTTAACGGCCTGTTAAAAGCCAGCTTTCGAGGGTTAAGAAACGAGGGTTGCGCGGGGCTGGAGCAAACGCAAAACGGGCCGCGCTTTTGGCGCGGCCCGTTTGCCTGGTTTGATCGGTCGTGAGGGATCAGCCGCGGAAGAGCGACAGGATCGACTGCGACGAGCCGTTGGCGATCGACAGCGCCTGGACGCCGAGCTGCTGCTGAACCTGCAGGGCCTGGAGGCGGGTCGATTCCTTGTTCATGTCGGCATCGACGAGCTGGCCGACGCCGCGATCGATGGAGTCCATCAGGCTCGAGGTGAAGGTCTTCTGCAGGTCGATGGAGCTCTTGGCGGCGCCGAGCTTGGTGGCAGCGTTGGTCATGCCCTTCAGCGCGGCATCGACGACGTTCATCATAGCCTGGATCTGGGTGTCGCTCGCAGCGGTGGTGCCCGAGAAGATCTTCAGGCTGGCGACCGAATAAGTGTCGGTGGCCGCCGCGGCAGCGCCCAAGGTCGGGTTCGAGGCCGCGGCCGCGACGCTGCCATCGGTACCGAGGCGGTCGGCGTCGAGGATACCCTTCGTCACGCCGGCAGCAGTGCCGGCTTCATACAGCTTGATGCTTTCCACGTTGACGTCGATCGTCGAGATCGAAACCGCGCCGGTGGCGCTGCGGTTGAAGGCCGAAACGATCTTGACGTCGGCCGCGGTCGTGGCGGTGGCGCCGCTGTTGACCGAGAGCATGTTGGTGCCGGAGAAGGTGGCGCCATCGGCATAGGCCTTCAACTGCTTCTGAAGAGCGGCGATTTCGACCTGGGTCTTTTCCTTGGAAGCGTCCGTCTGGCCGTAGGATGCGGTCAGCTTCTGCTGGATCTGGTTGATGGTCGTGATCGCGCTGTCCATGCCGGTGTAGGCGGTGTCGACCTTCGAGGCGCCGAGGCCGAGCGCGTCCGAAACGGTGGACATCGCCGAGTTGTCCGAGCGCATCGTGGTGGCGATCGACCAGTAGGCGGCGTTGTCCGACGCCTGGGAGACGCGATAACCCGTCGAGATGCGGGCCTGGGTGGTGTCGAGGTTCTTCTGGGTGGCGTTCAAGCTCTGCAGAGCGGTCAACGCCGAGGCGTTGGTCATGATACTGGCCATGGCTACTCGTACCTTGTTTTACAGGGTGTTTTTTGCATACCGGTTTGTCCGGTATGACGGAGCGGCATCATGCCAATGACCGTTGCGTTTGGGTCACCCGCCATCTGCGAGCGACTATGGCGGCGAGTCCCTACCAAAGGACTAAACTGGACGGTTAATCGAAAATAATTCGGAGGAATTCGATGACGCGGCGCGCTGCCTCATTCCGCAGGCAGGGCATACCCGATGTCGAGCACGCACGGTCAGGTGAAAGAGCGCACCAGGCTGCCGACGAGCAGGTTCCAGCCGTCGATCAGGACAAAGAACAGGATCTTGAACGGCAACGACACGACCGTGGGCGGCAGCATCATCATGCCCATCGCCATGGTGATGGTGGCCACGATCAGGTCGATGACCAGGAATGGCAGCACGATCAGGAAGCCGATCTCGAAGCCGCGCCGGATCTCGGAGATCATGAAGGCAGGCACCAGGATGCGCAGGTCGACCGTCTCCTTCGCAACGACCTGGCCGCGTTCGCGGGCGAGGTCCGCGAAAAGGTCGAAATCCTTGTCGCGCACATTGTGCAGCATGAAGGTGCGGAACGGATCGGAAATCTTCTCGAAGGCCTCTGTCTGGCTGATCTGATTGTCCATCAACGGCTTGACGCCGGTATTCCACGCCTGATCGAAGGTCGGCGCCATGACATAAAAGGTCATGAACAGCGACAGCGAAATGAGGATGAGGTTCGCCGGCGTCGATTGCAGGCCAATGCCGGCACGCAGGATGGAGAAGGCGATGACGAAGCGGGTGAAGCTGGTCACCATGATCAGCAGCCCCGGCGCCACCGACAGCACGGTGAGCAGGCCGAACATCTGGATGATGTAGCCGACGGTGGCGCCATCGGCCTTGCCGATGCCGCCAAGGTCCAGTTGCTGGGCCGCCGCGACGGAGGTGGCGGCGCCAATCAGTGCCGCGGCAAGAAGGAATTTTCTCATTCGAGCAGCAATGTCCTGACGAGAACCTGTTTGACGTGCCCCTGACTGCGGATCGAGGCGCGTTCGTCGAGATCGGCCTTCAGATGCTGGTAGCCGCTGGCGCCTTCGATCTGGTGCATCTTGAGGGTACGCACGAAGGCCAGAAGATCCTGCTGGACGTCCTCCGCCATCGCCGGCGGCTGCGGGGCGTCGTAGACCACGGACACTTCCATCCTGATCCAAGTGTCCGCGGGCGAGGCGATGTTGGTGGTGATCGGCGCCAGCGCGACGAGCGTCGGCCCCGCGCCAGCTTGTTGAGCGGCTTCGGGCTGGGGTACCTTGCCCTCGTTTTCAGGCGCGACTGGCACCGACGATGGTGCGCCGACGCCCTTGAGATAACCGCCCGACATCCAGCCCATGCCGATGGCGGCGGCCGTCACCACGAGCAGCATGGCGCCCTGCACGGCAAGGGAAGGACCCTTGCGAGGCTGAATCTGATCGACATTGGCCATGGTGCCGCGCTCTCCAATGCCTAGAACGGAAGAACCTGGTCGAGGACCTGCTGGCCATAAGCCGGCTGCTGGACCTCGCTGACGCGGCCACGGCCGCCATAGGAGATGCGCGCCTCGGCGATGCGTTCATAGGAGATGGTGTTTTCCGCGCCGATGTCCGACGGGCGCACCATGCCGGCGATGGTGAGCACCCTGAGCTCGTAGTTGACGCGCACTTCCTGGGAACCCCTGATCATCAAATTGCCGTTGGGCAGGACCTCGGTGACGACGGCGGCGACGTTGAGCTCCAGGTTTTCGGAGCGCTTGATTTCGCCGTCGGCATTGGTTTCGGTGCTGGAACTCAAGCCGGCGTCGCCCTTGCCGCTGGTGCTGTTGCCTTCCCATCCGAGCGTGACGTCATAACCCAGCTTGCGTGCGGCGGTGCGGCTCCGGTCGTTCTGGTTCTTGAAGTTGGCCTTGTCGTTGAGCTTGATCCTGACGGTCAGGATGTCGCCTTCGCGCAGCGCCCTGGGATCGGTGAACAGCCGGCTCTGGCGGTCGTCCCACAAAGAGAACTTCTTGACCGGCGCGGCGGGCGGCTGAGGATAGCTGTAGGGTGCTGCCCCGTCGCCGCCGATGCCCGAACCGACCGGCGACAGCGATGGTTCCCTACCGATTTCCTTGAAATTGGTTGCGCAGCCGGACAAGGCTGCCGCCGCGCACAGGATGAGCATTCTGCGGATCATGACGGATCTACCCTTCGGGCTGCGCTGGCCATGATGCCGGTGAGCGTCGCCGCCGCCTTCTGGTCCATTTCGTTGAGGATGACACCCGCCTTCCGTGAATCGAGCTTCATCAGGATGGCCGCGGCGAGGTCCGCATTGACGATCGCCAGGCGTTCGGCCGCCGCATCGGGCTTCATGCCGGCATAGATCTTGACGACGCCGTCCTCGGCCCGGGCCAGAAACACCTCGCGCCGCTTCAACCAGGTTTCGTATTCGGCTTTCTTTGCGTCCAGCGCCTTCATGCGCTCGTCGATGCCTGCCTGCAGCTGTTTTAACTCCTCCGCCTGCAAGGCATAGCGGCGGTCGCGCGCGGCGTCGGCGATGTTGGAGCAGAAGCGCTCGATCTCGCTCTGGTCCGGCGCCTTTTCTCGTGTCAGTTGCTGCGGTGCGACCGCGGGCTGCGCTCCGGGCAGAATCTGACGAACGACATCCTCGCCGCGTGCGCCGCAGCTCGAAACGGACATGGCCGCGAGGACCGTGGCCGCGAACAAGATTGCGCTGGGAGGGCGTCCTTGATGGGATGAGAGGGAGGTGATCATCGGCATCGCTATTGGAGAACCAGATCGGCTTGCAAGGCGCCGGCCGACTTGATGCCTTGCAGGATGGCAATGATGCCGTCCGGCTTGACGCCGAGACGGTTGAGGCCGGAAACGAGAGTTTGCAGGTCGGGCCCGTCGAGCACGGCGACGCGGGCGTTGGGCCGGGTGGCATCGATGGCTGTGAACGGTTCGACGGCGGTTTCGCCCTTAGAGAAGGGTTCGGGCTGCACGACGCGCGGCGCTTCCGTAATGCGCACCGTCAGCGTGCCGTGGCTGATGGCGACACGTGAGATCTTGACGTCGTTGCCGATGACGATGGTACCGGTGCGCTCGTCGATGACGACGCGGGCCGGCGTGTCGGACTCGACCACCAGGTTTTCGATCTCGGCATAGAAGCGGGCCGCCGAAACGCTCTTCGGCCGCCTGATCTGCACGGTGCGGGAATCGCGCTCCGCCGCCACGCGCATGCCGAAGCGCTGGGCGGTGTAGTCGTTGATCGCGTCCGCGATGCGGATGGCGGTGGAGAAATCGGGATTGCGCAATTGCAGCGTCAGCGTCGACTGGTCATCGAACTCGGCCTTCACCTGCCGCTCGATTATGGCCCCGTTCGGCACGCGGCCGGCGGTCGGTACGCCTTGCGTCAACTGCTCGGCCTGGCCTTGAGCGGTGAAACCGGAAACGATGACCGCGCCCTGGCCGACGGCGTAGATCTCCCCGTCCGCCGCCTTCAGCGGCGTCATGATCAGCGTGCCGCCGGCAAGCGAGGTAGCGTCGCCCATCGAGGAGACGTCGATGTCGATGCGGGCGCCGGACTGCACATAGGGCGGCATGTTGGCGGTGACGATGACGGCGGCGACGTTCTTGGCGCGTGCGCTGCCGCCTTCGGTGGCGATGCCGAGATTTTCGAGCATGGCGCGGATCGACTGTTCGGTGAACGGCGAGTTGCGCAGGCTGTCGCCGGATCCGGCGAGCCCGATGACGAGGCCGTAGCCGACGAGCTGGTTGTCGCGCGAACTCTGCAGCTGCGCGATATCCTTGATGCGCGAGGCGACCTGGCCAGGCGGCAGCGAGCTTGGTCCGGGCGAAACGCGGAACATGCGCGTGGTGGTGGCGGGATCATATTCGGGATCGTCGTAGACACCGCCATTCCTGGCGGCGAGTTCGCGCTTGGCCTTGGGCGTCAGGCCATCGGCTAGTGCCGGCTGCAGACCGAGCGTGGCCGCAATCAGAAGGGCAAGCGGGCGCATCATGAAGCGCCGACCTGGATGGTGCCGTCGGCCATCACCGTGCCCGAGAGAATCTTGCCGCTGTCGCTGTTGCGGACCTTGATGAAGTCGCCCGCCGAACCCGGCTGCAAGGTCACGGCGGTGGCCGTGATCGTCAGCCCGCCGGCGACGAAGAAGACCTGCACAGCGGCACCCTGCTCGACCAGCCAGGCCTCACGGACGGCGACTGAAGGAATGTAGCGGCCGGGCAGCAGCGTGCGCTTGGCGATCTTGCCCTGCAATTCCTCGGAACGGGTCGCAACAGCATCGGGCTTATGCTTGCCGGGGATGAGGGTGACCTGCTTCAGGGCGGTGAGTTCAATGGTCTCGCCGGGATAAATGACCCGGTTGGGGATCAGCACGACCTCGCCAGCAGGTTGGTTGCTGGCGATCTGGTTGGCCGAGTCCTGGGCGAAAGCCGGCATGCCGCAGGCTACCAGCGCAAGGGCGAGCGCGGCGCGACGGAATGCGGAGCAGGAGATCGGCATGGCCATCATCCGTTACCTGATGTTCTTGGAGACGACGGAGGCCATGTCGTCGGCGGCCTGGATGACCTTGGAGTTCATTTCATAGGCGCGCTGCGCCGAGATCAGTTCGGTGATTTCCTTGACCGGGTCGACATTGGAGGCCTCGAGATAGCCTTGCTGGATGGTGGCGAAGCCGGGATCGCCGGGCACGCCGACATTGGCCGGGCCGGAAGCCGTTGTCTCCTGGAAGAGATTGTCGCCGAGCGGCGCGAGGCCCGCCTCGTTGGCGAAGTTGACGATCTGGAGCTGGCCGAGGTTCTGCAGGTCGGTCTGGCCGTCGATGCGGGCGAAGACCTGGCCGGTCTTGTTGACGATGACTTCGACCGCATCAGTCGGCACGGTGATGGCCGGAATGACACTGGCGCCGTCCACCGTCACCAGCTGGCCGGTGGCGTTGGTGTTGAAGGCGCCGGCGCGCGTATAGAGCGTGCCGCCATCGGCACCCTCGATCTGGAACCAGCCCCTGCCGGTGAGCGCCATGTCGAAGCTGTTGCCGGTGCTGGTCAGTTCACCCTGGGTGTGGACGTTGCGCACGGCGGTCGTCTTGACGCCGAGACCGATCGAAACGCCTTCCGGCACCAGCGAGGCGTTGGAGCGGTTGGGCACACCTTGCGTGCGATCGACCTGGTAGAGCAGGTCGGAGAATTCGGCGCGCGCGCGCTTGTAGCCGGTGGTGTTGATGTTGGCGATGTTGTTGGCGATGACTTCCAGATTGGTCTGCTGGGCATTCATGCCGGTGGCGGCGATGGCGAGTGCTTTCATGGCCTGCTCCTCAGATGCCCATGCGACTGACTTCGAGATAGGCCGAGACCACCTTGTCGCGGATGGCGACGGCGGTCTGCAGCGCCTGCTGGGCGCTCATCACGGCATCGACCACCTGGCGGGTGTCGGCGTCGCCCTTGAGCGCCTGCATCGACACCTGCTCGGCATTCTGCATGGTGCTGACGGTCTTGGAGGCAGCCTGGCTCACCGCTTCGGCGAAGGAGGTGCCAAGGTTGCCCGATGCCGCCGGCGCAACGCCACCCTGCAGCAGATCGGTGGCTGTATGGCCCAGCCCAGGCTTCAGGTTAAGCGCGCCGATGCCGTTGACGATCATTGGTTCCTCATCAGGTCGATGGTCATTGAAATGAGGTCACGCGCCTGCTTCACGACCTGCAGGTTGGCCTCGTAGGAGCGGTTG